>JAODNO010000054.1 GCA_025465235.1 Pseudonocardia sp. | reverse complement strand
GCGACGTCGACCGGCAGGCCGCCCTGGCGGAGGCTGTTGATCCGGCGTCCGGCCTCGCGGGTGCCCAGCGGCATCTTCTCGGTCATCTCGGTCTCGATGAAGCCCGGCGCGACGGCATTGATCGTCGCGCCCCGCTCGCCGAACCGGGGCGCGAGGGCCCGCACCATCCCGATCACGCCTGCCTTGCTCGCGGCGTAGTTGGTCTGACCGCGGTTCCCGGCGATCCCGCTGGTCGACGCGATGCACACGACGCGTGCCGTGTCGCTGAGCACGTCGGAGGCGAGCAGGGCGTCGTTGATCGTGAGCTGGGCCCGCAGGTTGACGGCCAGCACTGCGTCCCAGCGATCGGCGTCCATGTTGGCGAGCAACTTGTCGCGGGTGATGCCGGCGTTGTGCACGAGGACGTCGACGCGGCCGTGCCGCTCCCGGACGTGCGCGAGCAGCCGCTCGGCGGCGTCGGGCGCGGTGATGTCGAGCTGCAGAGCTGTGCCGCCTGCGCCGTTCGCCACGCGCGCGAGCGCCTCGCCCGCCCCCGGGACGTCCACAGCGACGATGGTGGCCCCGTCACGGGCAAGGGTGTGGGCGATTGCGGCACCGATGCCCCTCGCCGCGCCGGTGACCACGGCGACCCGTCCCGCCAGCGACCGGTCGACCTCCTCGGGCGCATCGACGCCGATCGGGTCCTGGGCCGGCCCGACGGGCACGCCGATGCGCACGACCTGCCCGTCCACGTACGCGGAGCGGGCCGAGAGGAAGAAGCGCACCGCGGAGTCGGCGGCTGCGGGTGGCGCGTCGGAATGCACGACGAGCAGGTTGGCCGTCGCGCCCGCGCGCACCTCCTTGGCTGCCGACCGCACCAGCCCGTCGAGTGCCTGGGCAGCGGCGGCCGCCTCCGCGTCGGCGTGGTCGGGCGCCGGGCCGAGCAGCAGCAACCGGCCCGAGGGGGCGAGGCGCCGGACGGCGGGCGTGAGGAACTCGCGCACGGCGGCGAGGTCGTCGAGCGTGCGGAGACCAGTGGCGTCGAGGACCGCCGCGGCCACCCTGCTCTCGCCGGACGGGTCGGGCGCCCCGGCGTCCTTGAGCAGCGCGCGGATCTGCTCCGCGTACCGCCCGGCCGCCACGGCGCCGACAAGAGCAGGCCCGGCGAGCAGCGGCTGCCCCGGGGTGTAGCGACGCAGCACCGGGATACGAGGCACGCCCAGCCGCTGGACCAGGGAGTTCTGCGAGAGGTTGCGCAGCGTGTCGGTGGCCATGTCAGGCCGCCTCGAGGATCACGGCAACGCCCTGGCCGCCCGCTGCGCAGATGCTGATCAGGCCACGGCTGCGCGTCCCGCTTGTACTGCTCTTCTCGTGCAGCAGCTTCGCGAGGGTCGCGACGATGCGCCCGCCCGTTGCGGCGAAGGGGTGGCCCGTGGCGAGCGAGGAACCGGTGACGTTCAGCTTCGACCGGTCGATCGGGCCGAGGGGGGCGTCCAGCCCGAGCCGCTCCTTCGCGAACGCCGGGTCCTCCCACGCCTTCAGCGTGGCGACGACCGTGGACGCGAACGCCTCGTGGATCTCGTAGAAGTCGAAGTCCTGCAGCGTGAGACCGTTGCGCTCCAGCAGCCGAGGCACGGCGAACACCGGCGCGGTGAGCAGGCCGTCGGGTCCATGGGACGACGAGCCGAGCACGAAGTCGACCGCCGCGGTCTCCGCGTCGACCACGTGTGCGAGCACCGGCAACCGGTGCGCGGCGGCCCATTCGTCGGAGCCCAGCAGGACGGCTGCTGCACCGTCGGTGAGCGGCGTGGAGTTGCCGGCCGTCATGGTGGCGCCCTCGCCGCGGCCGAAGACCGGCTTCAGCTTCGCGAGCTTCTCCACCGAGGTGTCGGCCCGCAGAGTGGCGTCGCGGCGCAGTCCCAGGTACGGCGTGATCAGGTCGTCGAAGAAGCCGCGGTCGTATGCGGCAGCGAGGTTGCGGTGGCTCGCGGCCGCCAGCTCGTCCTGCTCCTCGCGTCCGACGTGCCACTCGAGCGCGGTGAGCGCGGCATGCTCGCCCATCGACAGCCCGGTGCGCGGCTCCGCGTTGCGCGGGACCTCCGGGACGACCTGTCCGGGCCGCAGCCCCCGTAGCGCGTTCAGCCGCGCACCCAGTGACCGCGCCCCGTTGAGCTCCATCAGCACCCGGCGCAGGTCGTCGTTCAGGGCGACGGGCGCATCGCTCGCGGTGTCGACACCGGCGGCGATACCGCTCTCGATCTGCCCGAGGGCGATCTTGTTGGCGACGAGGATCGCGGTCTCCAGGCCGGTGCCGCAGGCCTGCTGCACGTCGTAGGCGGGTGTGTAGGGCGAGAGCGTGCTGCCCAGCACGGCCTCGCGGGTGAGGTCGCGGTCGCGGCTGTGCTTGAGCACCGCGCCGCCTGCGACCTCGCCGAGCCGCTCGCCTGCCAGCCCGAAGCGCGCGGTCAGCCCGTCGAGGGTGGCCGTGAGCATGTCCAGGTTGGACGCGCGGGCGTAGGCGCCGTTCGCGCGGGCGAACGGGATGCGGTTGCCGCCGATCACGGCGGCTTTCCGGGTGTCCGGCACGGGTTCCTCCCGGGTGAGTGCGTCTGGATGGCGGATTACCCATTAGTAGCCGATACTCAAAGTACACGGTACTCTTGGTTCCGTGAAGGTGGTCCGGGACAAGCGCACCAGCCGGTGGGACGCCCATCGGCGTACGCGGCGCGCCGAGCTGACCGATGCCGCGATCGCCGCGATCCGCGCCCACGGCGCCGGCGTCGGGATGGACGAGGTCGCAGCCAGCGCGGGCACCAGCAAGACCGTCGTCTACCGGCACTTCACCGACCGCACCCAGCTCTACGTCGCCGTCTGCGCACGAGTGGCCGAGGTGCTGGTCGGTCAGGTGCGGGCCGCGATGGACCACGCCGACGGGCCCCGGGCCAAGACCGCCGCCGGCATCGCCGCGTACCTGCGGTTGATCGAGCACGACCCGGAGGTCTACCGGTTCGTCGTGCACCGCCCACTCGTCGATCGGGTGCTCGACGCGGATCCGGTCGCCGATCTCGTCTCGCTCATCGGCGACGAAGCCGCAGCGGTGATCGCGGCGCAGCTGCGCCACACGGGCTCCGACACCTCCGCCGCCGTGCCGTGGGGCCACGGCATCGTCGGGCTCGTACGCGCGGCAGCAGACAACTGGCTGGCCCGACCTGCGGGGATCACCCGCGAGGTGCTGGCCGCACAGCTCACCGACCTGGCCTGGTCCGGACTCTCCGGTGTCGTGGCTCCCCGCCCGGCCATCCCGAAGGAGGAACTCGCATGACGGTGAACCCCAGCGAACTCCAGCGCGTCCTCGACGGCCGATGGGCCGACGTCCGGGCCGAGGTTCGTGCGCAGCTCGGCGCGCTCGCGGTCAACCCCGACCCCGACCTGAGCACCGAGGAGTACCGGGCGCTGACCACCGAGAACCTGCGACGTCTGGCCGAGAGCGGCCGCCCGCACCAGGGCTTCGACCCGGCGTACGGCGGCGGCGGCGACGTCGGCGGGGTGGTCACGGCGTTCGCGGCCCTGGGCTACGGCGACCTCTCGCTGCTGGTCAAAGCCGGCGTGCAGTGGGGGCTCTTCGGTGGGGCCGTCCAGGTGCTCGGCAGTTCTCGTCATCATGACAAGTACCTGCGCCCGATCATGGACGGGGACCTGCTCGGCTGCTTCGCGATGACCGAGACCGGCCACGGCTCCGACGTGCAGCACCTGCGAACCACCGCCACGTACGACCCGGACACGCAGGAGTTCGAGATCCACACCCCGGATCCGGGGTCGCGCAAGGACTACATCGGCAACGCCGCGCGGGACGGGCGGATGGCCGTCGTCTTCGCCCAGCTGATCACCGGCGGCACGTGCCATGGTGTCCATGCCCTGCTCGTGCCCATCAGGGCCGCCGACGGCACGGCCATGCCCGGCGTCACGATCGGCGACTGCGGCCGCAAGGCCGGCCTCAACGGCGTCGACAACGGCAGGCTCTCCTTCGAGCACGTCCGCGTGCCGCGGGAGAACCTCCTCAACCACTTCGCCGACGTCGCCGAGGACGGCAGGTACTCCAGTTCGATCGAGAGCTCCTCGCGCCGGTTCTTCACGATGCTCGGCACGCTTGTCCGGGGCCGGATCAGCGTGGCGGGTGGCGCAGGCACTGCCACGCAGAAGGCACTGGCACTGGCGATCCGCTACGGCGCGACACGGCGCCAGTTCGCCGACCCCGCCACGGGCGAGGAGGTGGTCGTGCTCGACTACCTCGTCCACCAGCGCAAGCTGCTCCCCGCGCTCGCCACGACGTATGCGCTGCACTTCGCGCAGGCCGACCTCGTGTCGGACATGCACGATCTGCAGTCGTTCGGCGCGGAGCAGAACTCGGACAGCGACACCGAGCGACGGCAACGCGACCTCGAAACCAGGGCCGCGGGCATCAAGGCGGCAGCCACGTGGCACGCCACCACCACGATCCAGACCTGCCGGGAGGCGTGCGGCGGCGCGGGCTACCTCGCGGAGAACCTGCTTCCCCAGCTCAAGGCGGACACCGACGTGTTCACGACGTTCGAAGGCGACAACACGGTCCTGCTGCAGCTGGTGGCGAAGACGCTGCTCTCGGACTACGGGCGCCGGGTCGGGAAGCTCGACCTCGTCGGCAAGGCGCGGTTCGCCGCGGGCCTCGTCGCCGGCTCCGTCGCCGAGCGCACCGGCCTGCGGGCCGTGCTCCGCCGCGGGGACGTGCGCGACCGCGCCTACCAGCGATGGCTGCTCGTCCAGCGCGAGGAGCACCTGCTGGCCGCTGCCGCGCGTCGGATGCGCAGGGCACTGGCCCCGGGAGCCGACCAGTTCGCCGTCTTCAACGGCGCCCAGGACCACCTGTTGGTGGCGGCACAGGCGCACGTCGACCGGATCGTCGCCGACTCCTTCGCCGCCGCCGTCGACCGGGTCGAGGACACAGCCGTGCGAGCCCTTCTGGAGGAGGTGCGCGGGCTGCACGCGCTCTCGGTGATCGAGGGCGACCGTGCGTTCTTCGTCGAGCACGGGTACCTGGCGCCGGGCCGCGCCAAGGCCGTCACCCACGGCGTGAACACGCTGTGCGGGCGGCTGCGTCCGAACGCCAGGATGCTGGTGGACGGTTTCGGCATCCCGGAGGCCTGGCTCGCCTGCCCCCTGCTCGACGGCGAGCGCGACGCGACGGCCGCAGCGACCGATCCCGCTCCGTCCACGGAGGAGCCGACCGACCTGGCCGCGGTGGGCTGACCTCCGCTCTCCGACCACGTTGGGCGCCGGCCGAGGAGAGCAAGAAGCTGGCGACGCGGGAGGCGTGGGCCGCCCTGCGGCTCGCGGTCGAGCGGGGGATCGACAACGTCCTGGTGGAGGACATCGCCGCCGCGGCCGGCGTGCTCCACGGGCCGGGCCTCCTGCCGCGACCAGTCCGGCATCGGCCGACGCCGTACTGGTTCCCCCGACGGGCACGTGGCCTGGGCCGGCGAGAGCCCGGACGGCCTCACGCGCGCCCTACACACCTGGCTCGGCGAGCCTGCGGCGGTGCCGGCGCTGCAATCGTCACCACGTGTCAGCCGGTGGGGCGACCTGCAGTGAGGACTCGCGGCCCGCCGTCGGTGATCGCGATCGTGTGCTCGGCATGGGCCGCCCGGCTCCCGTCGGCCGTGCGCAGGGTCCAGCCGTCCGGGTCGGGGCTGTAGTCGTCCGCGCCGCCGGCGAGCAGCATCGGTTCGATCGCGATCACCAGCCCCGGCCGCAGTATGAGGCCGCGACCTGCCCGGCCCTCGTTGGGGACGTGCGGCGCCTCGTGCATCTCGCGTCCGACGCCGTGGCCACCGTGGCCGGCCAGCAATCCGTACCCGTCGGCGCGGCCGACGACGCCGATCGCGTGCGCGACGTCGCCCATGCGGGCACCCGGCACCGCAGCCGCGATGCCGGCGGCCAGGGCCCGCTCCGTGGTCTCGATGAGTGCGACGTCGCGCGGATCGGCCCGGCCGATCACGGTGCTGAACGCCGCGTCGGCGCACCACCCGTCGAGGTGCACCGCGAGGTCGACGCTGAGCAGGTCGCCGTCACGCAGCCGTGCCCGGCCGGGGATCCCGTGCACCACGGCGTCATTCACGCTCGCGCAGATCACGGCCGGGTACGGGGTCGGCGCCGAGCTCGGGTGGTACCCGAGAAAGCTCGGCCGGGCGCCGGTGCCGGCGATCAGGTCGGCGGCGAGCGCGTCCAGCTGGCGAGGCGTGACGCCGGGAGCGGCGTGTTCGCGCAGGGCGGAAAGGACGTCGGCCACGATCTTCCCGGCGGCCTCGACGGCGTCCAGCTCCGCAGGCGTCTTCAACTCCATCATGCGGATAACTATACCGGTATTACTATTGGCGCCATGGTGCGCGTTCCCCTGACCCCGGCCCACCGCGAGCGCGGGGAGCGGCTCGGCCGGCTGCTGCGCGATTCCAGGGCCGACCGCAGCCTGGCCGATGTCGCCGGCGCCGCGGGGATCTCGGCCGAGACCCTGCGCAAGATCGAGACCGGACGGATCCCCACACCCGCGTTCTTCACCGTGTCGGCGCTGGCCGGGGCCCTCGGCCTGTCGCTGGACCAGCTGGTGGCGGCCGCGGCGCCGGTACCCGACGCGCCGGATGCGCGGGCGGTCTGAGGATCACTGCGCCGTCGCCGAGGCGCGCGCGATCACCTCCTCGAGGGTGAGCGCGCTCGCCGGGTGGTGGCTCAGGCACATGGGTTCCTGCACCTTCTCGAACGCCAGGCCCTCGCTCGCGACGTAGAACTGGCCGGACCTGAGCTGGGAGATGTCACTCACCTGACCGCCCTTGGCCCTGGCGAGCTCCGTGGCGGCGTTGATCTGCGTTCCGGAGTTGAGGAACCCGAAGAACTGGGTGGCGGCGTTGCCCGGGATCCTGTTGTGCAGCCCCTTCGGCGCCTGTGTGGCGAACACCAGGCCCAGGCCGTACTTCCGCGCCTGCGAGGCGAGCGAGATGGTGCTCTCGGTGCAGGCCGTCATCGCGCCGGACGGCGCGAACGTCTGCGCCTCGTCCATCACGAAGAGCCCGCCGAGCGGCCGGTCGCCCGCCGGGTTCGCCTTCACCCACGAGAACAGCGCCATCTGCAACTGGTTGACGAAGTTCTGCCGCTGCTCGTCGGCGGGCAGCCCGACGAAGCTGATCACGGAGATCCGCACCCGCTTCCCCGCGCCCGGCGTGAGCAGCACCGACGGGTCGGCGGTCTCCCCCGACCCGCCGAACAGCGGATCGTTGATCATCGCCGCCTTCAGGGCCTCCGCCATCTCCGCAGCGAGCTTCTGGCCGTTCCGCAGACCGCTGAGCCCTTCCGGCAGATCGGCCAGCATCTCGACGAACCCCGGCAGCCCCGCGCCTCCGTTCCGCGCGTACTCCTCGAGCGCCTCCCGGAGCACGGCCTTGCCCGGTTCGACCTTGCGGCCGCCGAGTTGCGTGCGCGGGGCCAGGCTGGCCACGGCTGCGTCGACGGCGAGCCGGAACTCGTCGTCGTCGCCGATGACGGTGCCGAAGTCCGGGAGCGGCTGGAAGGCCAGGGGCCTGCCCCGCGCTCGCCCCGGCGTCCACACGACCACCTCGGTGTGCTCGAGGTAGGTGGCGGCCTTGGCCGGGTCGCCGTCGTGCCAGGTGCATGGCGGCTCCGGCCATGCCTCGCCCAACCGGGCGAGGTCGTTGTTGGGATCGAGCACGATCGCCGACACCCCGTGCAGAGCGCATTCCTCGACCAGCCGACGCAGCAGCACCGTCTTCCCTGAACCCGACCCGGCGAAGACGACGACATGCTTACGCAGCGATTCGAGGGGCACGTGCCGGTCACGTCCATCGGCTGCCGAGCGGCCGACCGGAACGCTGGGGACGCGTGGGCGGGGCACCGGGCTGGGTCGATACGCAGGACGCGGTGCCTCCCGGACCGGCAGCGCCGGACTCTCAGCAGCAGCCGATGGTTCGGGATCCCGCAGCGGCGGCGCCGTCGTGTCCGGCGCCGGTGAGGCGACGGCGGCCGGAATGTCCGGCCGTGAGCTGTCCAGCGTGCGCCGGAACAGCTCGGTCGATCCCGCCGGTCTGCGGGCAGCGAGCCATTCGAGGAACCCCGGCCGCTGCGGCCGCTGCATGACCTCGAGTGCCGCGAAGGTACGCAGGTCCGCCTCGGTGATCGGAATGGCGATCCCGCCCAGCTCCTCGAACTCGGCCACGGTCTGGGTTGTCACCCGGCCCGTGGGCCAGTCCGTGTTGCGGATCAGCACCAGCTTGCGCTTGTCCCCGCCGGCCCGCAGGCCTGACTCCGTGCACGCCGAGCTGACGCGGCTCTGCACCGCACGGGCGTGCCGGTGAGCGATCCCGCGGAATGCGTAGTGGACCTCGTCCTCGGTCTGCTCGTGAACGGTCCGCCGCAACCGGGCGTGCAGCGGGGGCTTCTTCCCGCGCGTCTGGTCCACTGCGAGCATCTGCCCGCCGTCACCGAGCTCGGCGATGTAGGCGCTCAACCCAGCGGTCAGCAAGGCCGGCATCCGCTCGTCCTCGGTGTCCTGGTCCAGCGGGGCGACCACATCGGCCTCCTCGCGCAGCCGGGCGAACCACGCATCCATGGCCTGCAACGCGGCTTCGTCGACCTGCGTGCCGTGGGACACCGCAGTCGGCCTGTCGGCGAGATCGTCCAGCTCGCGCAGGTCACCCGAGTCGAGGCACTCGCGGATGTGGGTGTCGACGCGCTGCAGCAGCCGCCGCGGCGTGAAGTTGCGTGCGCTCGCTCCCTCGAAGGCCGACGGCCGGACGGGCCACGTGTCGTAGGGCGGCGTGAACCCGGTCTCGGCATACCACCCACCGAGGTGCTGCCCCACCAGCGCCTTCGCGACTGCGGAGTCGGGCATCGCGCCCTGCAAGGTCGCTACCCGGAAGCGGTCGGACGCAGAGTTGACGGCGTAGGTCCTGATGGTCTCCCAGGACGCCGGGATACACGCGACGACCGACAACGTGCGGCGGGTCGCCTCGCGGAGCTCCATCAGCCCGTCGGCGATCTCGCCGACAAGCGCGTGCCGCTTCGCCTGCGCGGCAGCCACGTCCTTCGTCCCCTCGTCGGACTGGTTGATCAGCCCGTCGATCTGGTCGACCGCGATCACCGTCGGCGCGGTGACCGCCAGCAGCCGGGACAGGTCTCGCAGCACGAGCTGACGAGACCGGGCGCCGCGCCGGAAGCCCCAGGCCTCACGCGCGGCCTCCTCAACGTCACCGTCGAGGGTCAGGTAGCCGTACCCGATCTCCTGCACGTCCGGATGGTCGGCGCGGAACAGCACCAGCGCCCGGAGGGTGTTCTGGCAGTCCGACCCGACCTGCCGGTCGACCCTGCGAAGTCCGGCGACGAGAGCGTCGAGGTCGGCCCGGGAGACCGGGATGGTCCCGGCGATGCGCGCCTGCTCCAGCGGCGACATCCCTGCGAGCTCGGCGAGTCGGCGCAGCAGCGGGGTGAGCTGGTCGACCTGCCCGGCGTCGAAGCCATCGATGATCCCGTGCACGGCGCTGCGCCAGAACTCGTGACCCTCCAGCAGCTTCACCAGGAAGAAGTAGCCGCCGGTCTCCTGCACCTGCTGACGGACCCAGCGCAGCATGTGGGTCTTGCCCACCCCGCGCTCGCCCTGCAGGACGACACCGATCGGGCTCGCCCCACCGCTCGCCCGCGCGGCCTGCACGGAGTCCATCACCGACCGCGCAACCCGCTCGTGCAGGCCGTCGACGTGGTGCGTGACGGGGCTCCACACGTCGTCGGGCGCGACGGCCCAGTTGAACTGGACGGCGGCGAGCGCCATCCGCTCCTCGTCGGTCATCCGGTCTCGATCATCAGCAGGTGCCGCTCGTCGCCACCGAACCGGACGGCCGCAGCACGGTCGGCCTCGGTGAGCGCCTTCTGGTTGGACTCGGCCTGGATGTGGACACCCTGGCTGCTCGCCATGCGTTCGAGCTCGGCATCGACTGCCTCCCGAGGCACGCCGAACAGCTTCTCCCGCAGGTCGGCGAGGCCCACCCACTCACCGGGCGCCTTCACCAGCTGGCGGTACGCGCACCGGATCTGCTGCTCAACATCCGGCTGGAAGAGGTCGGAGAGCTGTTGCCCGCTCTGGGCGAACCGCCGACCCAGCCCGGCCAGCAAGGCGTAGCACGCTCCACCCAGATAGCCCGTCCGCGCCGGGCGATCCGCGGACAGCTCCGCGGCGCACCAGGCCCACCCGTCGTCCGTCAGCTCGTGCGCGAGACTGCGTCCCACCTTCCGGGACGTCACCAGCTTCTGCTCGTTCAGGCGGCGTCGTGGCTGGCCGTCGAGCGTGAAGCCGGCGACGGCGCGCAGCTCGGCGTTCGTGAGTTCGCGCGCCTCGGCCATCAGCGTGAGCAGGGTGGCCCGCTCGCGCACGGTCAGCTGGTCAGTGGGCACGTCTCGGCCTCCGAGGTCGTGGTCGTCGAGGGGCATCGATCCGGATGGTGTCATCGGGCCCGAACCGTCCCGACAGCGCGGTGACCTCCGCGCGGCAGGTCAGCCGACCTCGATCGCCACCTTGCCGCGCGTGTGCCCGGCCTCGACCGTGGCGAGCGCGGCACCGGCCTCGTCGAGGGGACGGATCTCGGTGACGAGCGGGTCGAGCTCACCCTCGGCAACGAGTTGCGCGAGCGCGGTGAGGACGGCGGTGCTGCGGTCGCGCTCGACCCCGCTACCACCCAGCCGGGCCGCGAGCGGGCGGTCGGCGATCGTCACCAGCCGGGACCGGTCGGGGAGCACTTCGGCAACCGCTCGCAGCGCCTCGCCGCCCACGGTGTCGAACACGGCATCGACGCCATGGGGCGCAGCGGCCCGGATGCGCTCGGCCACGCCGTCCCCGTAGACCACCGGCGTGGCGCCGTACGAGGCCACGAGGTCGTGCTTTCCCTGGCTCGCCGTGCCGACGACCACGAGCCCACGGGCGCGCGCGAGCTGCAGCGTGGCCACTCCCACCCCGCCGCCGGCCCCGTTGACCAGCAACGTCGAACCGCGCTCCAGGTCGAGCCCGGTCAGCGCGTCGTAAGCGGTGGCGGGTGCCACCGGGAGCGTCGCAGCGTCGGCAGGAGCCACCCGCTCCGGCCGGTGCGCAGCGAACGACGCCGTCACCAGCGCGAACTCGGCCCATCCGCCCACCATGCCGGGGGTACCGCCGAACACCTCGTCGCCGACGGCGAAGCCCTCGACGCCCGGCCCGGTCGCCACGACGGTGCCGGCCACCTCCCGGCCGAGCACCGCGGGCAGCGCTACATCGCCGTACCCGCCTTCCCGCAGCTTCCAGTCGCCCGGGTTCACGCCCGCGGCACGGACCCGGACGAGCAGCTCGCCTGGTGCCGGCTCGGGGACCGGCACATCGAGCATCGCCTCGTTCTCCGGGCCGCCCAAGGCGGTGACGCCGTAGGCCCTCATGCCCGCACCGACGTCCGCAGTGCGGCCAGCCGGGACACGGCCTCCGTGAGCACCTCGTCGCGTTTGCAGAACGCGAAGCGCACCAGCGAGCGCCCAAGGTCGGGGTCGGCGCAGAACACCGAGACCGGTACCGCCGCCACCCCGACCCGCTCGGGCAGGCTCCAGCAGAACTCGGCGCCGTCGGCGAACCCGAGCGGTGTGACGTCGGTGACGACGAAGTACGTGCCGGCCGTGTCGAACACGGTGAAGCCCGACTTGCGGAGCCCGTCCGAGAGCAGGTCGCGCTTGCGCTGCAGGTCGCCGGCGAGCGCCGTGTAGAAGGAGCCGGGCAGCCCGAGGGCGGCGGCGATCGCGGGCTGGAACGGGGCTCCGCTCACGTAGGTGAGGAACTGCTTCACCGCGCGCACCGCGTTCACCAGCTCGGCCGGCCCGTGCACCCAGCCCACCTTCCATCCCGTGACAGAGAACGTCTTGCCGACCGAGGAGATCGTCAGCGTGCGCTCGGCCATCCCCGGCAGGGTCGCCATCGGCACGTGGGAACGCCCGTCGTAGATCATGTGCTCGTACACCTCGTCGGTGACGATCACCGCGCCGTACTCGGCGGCCAGCTCGCCGATCAGCGTGAGCTGCTCGCGGTCGAACACCGTCCCCGTGGGGTTGTGCGGGGTGTTGACCAGCACGATCCGGGTGCGGTCGGAGAACGCGGCGCGCAGTTCGTCGGGGTCGAACCCGAACGAGGGGGGCCGCAGCGCCACCGCCCGGAGCTGCGCTCCGGCCAGCGCGATGGTGGCCGCGTACGAGTCGTAGTAGGGCTGGAACGTCACCACCTCGTCGCCCGGCTCGCACAGTGCGAGCACCGCGGAGGCGATCGCCTCAGTCGCTCCGGTGGTGACGAGCACCGTGTCGGGGTCGACATCCAGGCCGTAGAACCGGCGTTGGTGCTCGGCCACGGCGGCCCGGAGCTCCGGGACACCGATACCCGGCGGGTACTGGTTGATCCCGGCTTGGATGTTCGCCGCGGCGTCGCCGAGCAGCGAGGCCGGGCCGTCGGTGTCGGGGAAGCCCTGACCGAGGTTGATCGCGCCGACCCGGAGGGCGAGGGCTGACATCTCGGCGAAGATCGTCGAGGTATGAGGGCGCATCCGCTCGACCAGCATGAGGGAACGTTAGCTGCCGGCCCTGCTACGCCGCGGTGAACCAGCCGCGGCGGTGCGAGATCCGGATCACCACCCACGCATGTCGACGCCCCAGGTCTCCACGATCCGGTCCCCGTCCACCACGTGCATCCGCTCGTGCAGCACCACGGTCGGGTCGACGTGCGCCGGCAGCACCCGGACGCGGTCGCCGGCCCGGACGGGTTCCTCGGGCGCGAAGGTCGTGTGCTCGTCGGAGCAGAACCACACCTGCGCGCCGGGGATCGCCGGGAGACCGTGGTCCATCCCGAGGGACTTGAGCCCGACATTGACGACCGCATGCGTCGGCGCTGCGGAGACGACGGTGCCGAGCACCGACAACGCCTGCCCGAACGGGTGCCCGACCGCGCCGTAGGCCGTGTCCATGAGCGCGTACGAGCCCGCCTGGATCTCGGTGGCCCAGGTGTTGTCGGCGTATGTGCCGGTGCCGCCCGCACTGATCAGCGCGCCGCCGACGTCCGCGGCTGCGGCAAGGAGAAGCGCCATGGCATCCCCGGTCGACCGGGCACGGTCGGCCGGGTCGGCCACGAGCATGAGGTGGCCCTCGTAGCCCATGACACCGCGCACCTCCAGCCCGCTGCGCCGCGCCTCACCGGCCAGGTCACCTGCCCGCTCGGGCGGGCAGCCGCAGCGCGGCAGACCGACGTTCACGTCGATGAGCACCTCGCGCACACCTCCCGCCGCAGCCGCTGCGATCGTCTCCGCCGAGTCGACGGCGACCGTGACGCGCGCCCCGTCGCGCACGAGTGTCCCGAGCCTGCGCGCGTCGAGCACCTCGTTGGCGAGCAGGAGGTCCTCGCCGAGGCCGGCGGCGACCATCACCTCGCACTCGCGGATGGTCGCGCAGGTGAAGCCGACATGGCCGTTCGCGCGCTGCCGGTGGGCCAGAGCTGTGCACTTGTGCGCCTTCACATGGGGCCGCAGCCTGGGGCCGGGCAGCGCCGCGCTCATGGTGTCGAGGTTCGCGTCCAGGACCGCCTGCTCGACGAGCAGTGCGGGCGTGGTGAGCTCGTCGATCCGCATGATCGCCACGCTAGCCGGGGAGGCCGGAGCCTGGACCCGAGGGCGGCGCGGGGGCCATTCTGACCGCCATGACCGCGCTCGACGTGCCGATCGACGTCCACGAGCTCACCGCCGATCTGTCCGCGGCCGGCGTGGCTGGTGTGACGATCAGCTGGGCGGACAACAACGGCATCCCGCGCTCGCGCATGGTCCCGGTCGGCGCGCTGCCCCGGGTGGCCGAGGTCGGCGTCGGCGTCACGACGTTGTTCGCGGTGTTCGACAGCTCAGACGCGATCACTTTCGCCCACGAGGGAATGTCGACACCGTCCGGCGACGTCCGGCTCGTCCCGGTGCTCGAGGGCGTGGTCCAGCTCGCCGGGCAGCCCGCGCTGGCCTGGGCGCCGGGCCGGCTGGTCACCGCAGGCGGCGACGTGTGGCCCTACGACCAGCGGACGGTGCTGGAGCGGCAGGTCGACGCGATGGCCGGGGCGGGGCTGAGCGCGCTCGTGGGGTACGAGATGGAGTTCGGGGTCTACGCGGACGGGAGCCCCGACGAGCTGGTGCCTGCCCATCAGGGCCCGGCCTACAGCCCGCACGCGCTCGTCCCGATCGACGAGTTCGTGGCCGATGTGTTGCGCGACTTCGCCGCCAACGGCCTGGAGATCGGACAGCTGCACGCGGAGTACGGCCCCGCCCAGATGGAACTCTCCCTCGCGGCCACGGATCCCCTCACCATGGCCGACAGCCAGCTGCTCGCCCGCCAGACGCTGCGCGCGGCCGCCCACCGGAACGGGCTCCGGCTGAGCTTCGCACCGCTCCCGGCCCTGGCGGCCGCCGGCAACGGCTGGCACGTGCACTCCTCAATCTGGCGTGACGGGCGCAATCTGCTCGCCGGCGGGCCCGAAGGTCCCGGCACCGAGGGCGCGGCGTACATCGCCGGGCTGCTGCGCGACCTGCCTGCCGTCGCGGCGATCACTGCGCCGACCATCGGGTCGATGGCCCGGCTGCGACCCGGCTTCTTCGCGGGCGCGTTCGCGTTCTGGGGCGTGGAGAACCGGGAGGCGCCGCTGCGCTTCGTCCCGGGTTCGCCGCTGCTGGGGAGCGACCACGCGAACATCGAGCTGAAGACGTCTGACGCCTCGGCCAACCCCTACCTGGCGCTGGCGGTGATGCTGGCCGCGGGTGCGGCCGGGGTGGCCGACGGGCTGCGGCTCGATCCGCCGGTCCAGTCCGACCCGGGGTCGTGGGACCCGGACGAGCGCGCCGCACGCGGTATCGCCCCGCTTCCCGCGACGCAGGCGGAGCAGGAGGCCGCCCTGACGGGCAACCCGCGCATCCCGGCCGTACTCGGCGACGAGCTGCTGGGCGCGTTCCTCGCAGTCCGGCGCTCCGACGCCGCTGCCGGGGAGCGCCATGGGGCCGACGATGTGCTGGCCGGGCTCCGCTGGCGCTACTGACAACGAAGACGATGACGTGAGGCACAATTGATCGTCGGCGGGAACACCGCGAGTGGCAGGGCGTTTTCAGTCGTTCGTGACGCTGACTCCTGACCGTGTCCCGACGGCCGTACCGGACACCCGGGGGAAACGGCTCCGGCTCGTCCTGGTGCTGGGTGCGTTCACCGCGCTCGGGCCCTTGACGATCGACATGTACCTGCCCGCGCTGCCGACGATCGGCGCCGAGTTGCAGGCGTCGTCGACCATCGTCCAGCTGACGCTCACCGGCACGCTGCTGGGGCTGGGGCTGGGGCAGCTGATCGTCGGTCCGCTGTCCGACCGGCTCGGCAGACGCATGCCGCTGCTCGTCGGTACCGCGGTGCACGTGCTCGCCTCGGCCCTCTGCCTGATCGCGCCCACCATCGCCGTGCTCGGCGGTCTGCGGGTGCTCCAGGGCCTCGGCGCGGCCGCGGGCGCTGTCATCGCGCTGGCGATGGTGCGCGACCTCTACACCGGCCGCGCGGCGGCGACGCTGCTGTCGCGGCTGATCCTGGTGATGGGCGTGTCGCCGGTGATCGCGCCGACACTCGGCGGGCTCATCCTGGAGTTCACCTCGTGGCGCGGGATCTTCGCGCTGCTGGCGGTCTTGGGGCTGGTACTCATCGCGGTCGCGGCGCGCGCCCTGCCCGAGTCGCTGCAGCCCGAGCACCGCCGGACGGAAGGCCTGCTCGGGACGCTGCGCACCTACGGCGGGCTACTGCGCGACCGCACGTTCCTCGGGCTCGTGCTCGTCGCCGGGCTCGCGCTGGCGGCGGTACTCGCGTACGTCTCCGGCGCCTCGTTCGTCTTCCAGGAGCAGTACCACGTCACCCAGCAGCAGTTCGGTCTGATCTTCGGCAGTGGCGCGATCTGGCTGATCGCCGCCACGCAGCTCAACCCCGTGCTGCTGCGCCGCTTCGAGCCGCGGAACATCCTGCTCGGTGCGGTCATCGCGGGCTCGGTGGCAGGTCTGTTCCTGCTCGGGATCGCCCTGCTCAACCTCGACGGACTGATCGGCGTGCTGCTCGCGCTGTGGCTGGTGCTGTTCGCCGTCGGGCTCGCGCTGCCCAACGCACCTGCCGTCGCACTCTCCCGCCACGGCGAGACCGCAGGCACGGCCGCCGCGCTGCTGGGTGCGGTGCAGTTCGGCGTGGGCGCGCTCGTCTCGCCGCTGGTGGGTGTGCTGGGGAACAACGCCGTGGGGATGAGCACGGTCGTTGCGGGCGGGCTGGTGTTGTCGATGCTCGTGCTCGTCACCGTCGTCCGGCCGTGGCGGCTGGACGACATCGAGCCTGCGGCCGTGGCGGTGCCGGCCGTCACGCACTGACACCGGAGGAAGCGCCGGCACCTGCGCTTGCCGTTGTCCACGAGCTCAGCTGACGTCTCGGCCCCGCACCGCCAGCAGTGGGAGAAACGCCTGGGTCAGCGGCCCGATCGCCAGCGCGTAGAGCACGGTCCCGACACCGACGGTGCCGCCGAGCAGCCACCCGACGGCGAGCACGGTCACCTCGATCCCCGTTCGGACCAGGCGCACGGACCATCCGGTGCGCGCGGCGAGGCCCGTCATCAGCCCGTCCCGCGGGCCGGGTCCCAGCCGGGCCCCCACGTAGGCCGCCGTCGCGACGCCGTTCAGGACGACGCCGCCCACCATCAGGCCGATGCGTGCGGGCAGACCCACCGGCGACGGAATCACCGCAAGAGCCACGTCGACGACCACCGCGATCACGACGACGTTCGCGACCGTGCCCAGGCCGGGGCGCTGACGCAGAGGGATCCACAACAGGAGGACCACGACACCGGTGACGGCAGTGATCAGCCCGAAGCTCAGCGGCGTCTGCTCGGCGAGGCCCTCGTGCAACGCGTCCCACGGGTTGAGCCCGAGCGCCGCGCGGATCTGCATCGCCATGCTCGTGCCGTAGAGGGCGAGCCCGGCGAACAGCTGCGGGATTCGTCTGGCCGGGTCGCGGTGGACGGGGAGCGGGCGCAGATCGACGACGGCCATGCCGTCATCCTCGGTGGTCCTGCGGCAGCGGCCATAACCAATTCGGGGTGTGTGGACCCCGGCAAATGGGGTGACGAGACATGATAGCGACGTTCCCGAGCAGCGGAGGTCGTCGTGCGCAGGTTCTGCACCATCACGGCTGTGCTGGCGGCCCTGCTGCTGGGTGGTGCCGGCGTTGCGCTGGCCGAACCGACGTCGCGTCTGGTCGATCGCGTGACCGACCACGCGAGGGCGCTCGACGCCGGTGAGATCGTGCAGGTCAACGAGGCGATCGAGCGGCTGCGTGCCGAGGACCGCATCGACCTCTTCGTGATCTACGTCGACTCGTTCGGCGGCGCCGCCCCGCAGGAGTGGGCCGAGTCGACCGCGCAACTGTCCCAGCTCGGCAGCGAGGACGTCCTTCTCGCGGTGGCCCTCCACGACCGCGCCTACTACGTCTCGATCGCCGACAGCTTCCCGCTGTCGGCGTCGACCAGCGACAGCATCCGGAGTGCGGACGTCGAGCCGCGGCTGGCGGCGAACGACTGGGCAGGCGCCGCGATCGTCCTGGCGAACGGGCTACGCACGGGCGAGAGTGCGCGCGGCAGCGGGGCGGTGGGCGGTGTGCCCATCGGCGTGCTGATCGTCGGCGGCGCCGCAATGGTCGGTGGCGGCGTGTACATGCAGAACCGGCGACGCCGCAGGAGGGCAGGCGCACCGGCCGACACCGGGCCGACCCCTCCTGACCGGTTCGGCGGCGTCACCACCGACGACCTGGCCTATCGCGCGAGCGCCGCGCTCATCGAGGTCGACGACGCCGTGCGGACGTCCGAACAGGAGCTGTCGGCCGCCCGCGCGCATTTCGGTGACGATGCCGTGGCCGAGTTCTCCGCCGCGCTCGAGCAGTCGCGAGCCGACATGTTGGCAGCCTTCGAGACCCGCCAGCGGCTCGACGACGACCAACCCGAGGACGAGCCCACGAAGCGGTCGATGTACGGCGACATCATCAGCGCCTGCCGAACCGCGGACGAGCGGCTGGACGCGCAGGCCGAGGCCTTCGACCGGCTGCGCGACCTGGAGGCGAGGGCGCCCGAGTACGTCACCGGCCTGGGCAGCCGTCTCGACTCCATCACGGCCCGGCTGCCGGGGGCCGAGACGGGGTGGACGGGGCTGCAGGGGCGCTACGCCCCGTCCGCGCTGACGCCGGTGTCCGGCAACGTCGAACAGGCGCGGCAACTGCTCGGTGCGGCAGGCGCGGAGCTTGCCGGGGCACGGGCCGATCTCGCCTGGCCCGGACCCGCCGTTGCCGTGGTGTCGGGACGTGCCGCGGAGGACGCGATCACCCAGGCCGAGACGTTGCTCGACGGGGTACCTCGGCTGGAGGCCGAGCTCCGCTACGCGGCCACTCGTGTTCCGGGTGCCCGCGCGGAGGTGGTGCAGGACCTCGCCGAGGCCAGGGCGCTGGCTGCAACGGCCGATCCCGGAGGGCTGGCGCCCGTCGTTGCGAGGGCCGAGGCCGCGGTCACCGCGGCCGACCAGGCGGCGGCTGCGGCGCAACCCGACCCGATCGCGGCACTCCGGCTGCTCGACGAGGCCGGCACCGCGCTGGACCGGGGGCTCGACCAGGCGCGAGCCGACCAGGACCGCTGCCGTCGCGCCGCCGGCGCCCTCGACCAGGCCCTGCTCACCGCCCGCTCCGCCGTCGCAGCAGCCGCTGACTTCATCGCAACGCGCCGCGGCGCCGTCGGGAGTGAAGCGCGCACGCGGCTCGCCGAGGCGCAGCGGCATCTGCAGCAGGCGAACGGCAGCGACCCCGTCGTCGCACTCCGGGAGGCCCAGCAGGCCGACGCCCTCGCGCAGGAGGCCCTTCTGCTGGCCCAGGCGGACGTCTCCCGATGGTCCGCCCCGCGGTCGGCGACCGTCGGAGCCGGCAACCTCGGCGTCGACCTCGGCAGCCTGATCCTCGGTGGGATCCTCTCCGGCGCCGGGAGCGGCTACCGCAGCGGCGGCGGTCACCGGCGGCCGGGCAGCTTCGGCGGCTCCGCAACGCGCGGGCGCCGCGGCGGCGGCGGCCGCTTCTGACGCAGCCTCCACGGCGGGGGAGCGGACGTCAGGGCGCGTCAGGTCCGGGTGACTCCCACCCGCCCCGCGAGTCGCCCGATTCCGGCCCCCGAGTCGCCCCGTGCTCGGCAGGGGCGTCGGACGTTTTCGAACTTCCCGATTGTCCCGTTGGTCGTCGTATACGGACCATGGCCGGAACGGCGGTTGAGGCTCACGTCGTGTCGACCGTGACCCACACAACCGCCGCAACCAACGCTCCTGCCGGGAGAAGGGGCGTATAGTTGCTTGTTGGCAGGCAAATATCTGGGAGGACGGCATGGTGGACAGCTTCGACGGCGAGGACGTCACCCGGCTCCGCGTTGCACTCGCCCGGATCTCGCGCCTGCTCGATCGGCAGTCCCGCGGCGACTCGCTGACCGGCACTCAGGCATCCGTGCTGGCCACGGTCTCGCGCTGCGGGCCGATACGCCTGTCCGAGCTCGCTGACCTCGAGGGTGTCAACCCGACGATGCTCTCGCGCATCGTCGCGAAGCTGGAGGACCGTGGCCTGCTCCGGCGGCGCCCCGATCCCGACGACGGGCGTGCTGCGCGCGTCGAGTGCACCGATGCCGGTAGCGCGGAGCACCTGCGAATGCGCGCTGAACGCGCCCAGCTGCTCACGGCCCGCCTCGCGGCGATGCCCGCGGCCCGCGCGGCCGAGCTGCTCGCCGCGCTGCCGGCCCTCGAATCCCTCGCCGACCAGCTCGCCCCCGGCACCCCCCGCAAGGAGAACAGATGACATTGCTCGGCGAGCGTGCGTTCGCCCCGCTCGACGCGCTGCGCCGGCAGACCTTCGCCTCCCTCTCCAACCGCAACTACCGCCGCTACCTGACCGGCCAGTCGATCTCGCTCGTCGGCACCTGGATGCAGACCATCGCCCAGTCCTGGCTCGTCCTGCAGCTCACCGGCTCCGGCACCGCACTCGGTCTCGTCGTCGCGCTGCAGACGCTGCCGACGCTCGTGCTCGGTCCCTACGGGGGTGTCATCGCCGACCGGATGGACAAGCGCAGGCTGATGATCGGCCTCCAGTCGGTGATGGGCGTGCTCGCCCTGGCGCTCGGGCTGTTGACGATCACCGGCATCGTGCAGCTGTGGCAGGTGTACGTGCTCGCCTTCGTGCTCGGCCTGAACAACTGCTTCGAGAATCCGGCCCGCCAGTCGTTCGTCCTGGAGATGGTCGGATCCGACGATCTGCGCAACGCGGTGAGCCTCAACTCGGTGCTCGTCAACGTCGCCCGCGCGGTCGGCCCGGCCGTGGCCGGCCTCGTCATCGCCACCGGCGGCATCGGCCTGTGCTTCCTGATCAACGCGGCGAGCTTCGTCGCGGTCGTCACCTCGCTCCTCCGGCTCGACGTCTCGGCGCTCTCCCCCTCGAACCCGACGCCACGCGCTCCTGGGCAACTGCGCGAGGGCCTGACCTACGTCCGTCGGACGCCGAGGCTCGCGATCCCACTGCTGATGATGGCACTGGTCGGGTGCCTGGCGTACGAGTTCCAGGTGGTCCTGCCGGTCGTCGCGAGCCAGACGTTTGCGGGTGACGCGCGGACCTACGGGTTCCTGACCGCCGCGATGGGCGCGGGCGCCGTGGTCGGCGGCCTCTACATGGCCGCACGGGGACGCACCGGGATGTGGTCGTTGGTCGTCGGATCCGCCGCGTTCGGTCTGGCGCTGCTGGCGACTGCACTCTCACCCACTCTCGGGGTGGCACTGGTGGGAATGGGCCTGGTGGGCGCGGCGAGCGTCGCGTTCCAGTCCGCGGGCAACAGCACGCTGCAGCTGGCCGCCGCCCCGCACATGCGTGGGCGCGTGATGGCGCTGTGGGCCGTCGCGTTCCTCGGGTCGACGCCGATCGGCGGTCCGATCGCCGGGCTGGTCAGCCAGCATTTCGGAGGACGCGCGGGGCTGGCGCTCGGTGCGGTGGCCTGTCTCGTCGCGGCTGCTCTGGGTGCGGTCGTCGCCCGGCGGGAATCAGCCGCGAGGAGTGTCGAAGTCATCGGGTGAGACCTCGTCGAGGAACTCCCCGAAGTCGCGGAGCTGCTGATCAGGCGGGCGTCCGTGCCAACCCACGGCGATGACCTCGGCGTGCGGGCGGCGGAGGAACACCGGCAGGCAGCGGTCGCCGTCGAGCAGCAACACCGGCTCCCGCGTTCGCACGTGGACCACCAACCACCACTGACGACCCACCGCTTCGGCCGTCCGTCCTTCGTGAGCGATGGCGAGTCCTCCACGAGCTCGAAGCCGAGGACGTCGACGAAGAACGAAATCGCGGGGTCGTACTCCTCGACGACGACGGTGACCAGATCGATCCGCATCTGCACTGCGGCGATGATGGCCCCTGCGCTGAGCCTGACGCGCCCATGGCCCACGGAGCGGCGAGGCCCCCCGGCGAGCGCTCGCAGCGTCGGGACGTCGGCCTCGCGGTCAGAGCTCGGCAGGCCCCTCCTGCGGCATCATCCCGAGCTGGTCGGCTACCGCGCCCATCACGTCCTGCACCGCGACGGTGTCGGCGAGCGGCATGACCTCGCTCTGCGTCCGCCCCGCGAGGACACAGTCGGTGACCTCGCGCAGCTCGTGGGCGTAGCCGCCACCGATGTGCGGCACCGTCACCTCCTCCGCGTCGCGGCCGCTGCGGTGGAGCACGAACGTGTCGGGATGGTGGAAACGCGGCAGGAGGTCGATCCATCCGCCGGTGCCGAACAGGCGCATCTGCCCGGGGGTGGCACACCGGAGCGAGGTGAAGAGGGAGGCGCTACGGCCGTCGGCCCAGCCGAGCAGCACGGCCTCCTCGATGTCGACGCCGGTGGCATCGAGCGTGCCGTGGGCGGCGACCGTGTCCGGTGTGCCGAGCACCATCTGGGCGAACGAGATCGGGTACACGGTGAGGTCGAACAGGGCGCCGCCGCCGATCGCGAGGTTGTAGTACCGGTCCAGCGGGTCGGTCGGGGCGTGCACCCCCAGCTCGCCCTGGACGGCGCGGAGCTCGCCGATCGCCCCGTCGGTGATCAGCTCCCGCATCCGGACGACGGCGGGCTGGAAGCGGGTCCACATCGCCTCCATCGCGAAGACCCGTGCGTCGGTGGCCGCGTCGACGATCTCCCGGGTGGCGGCGGGCGTCACCGTGAACGCCTTCTCCACCAGCACCGCCTTCCCCGCCTTGAGCGCCGCGAGCGCGACGGCCCGGTGGTGTGGGTGCGGGGTGGCGATGTACAGCACGTCGACTGCGTCGTCCTCGACGATCGCCCGGTAGGAGTCGTGGACGCGGCCGATCCCGTGGGCCCCGGCGAAGGCCTCGGCGCGCTGCGCCGACCGGGACGCGACCGCGACGACCTCCGCTCCGGGCACGTGCGGGAAGTCCTCCACCACCTTCGCCGCGATCCGGCCCGGACCCACCACTCCCCAGCGGACGATGCTCATACCGCCCATCCTGTCTTGCGTCGCAGGCCCGGTGCTCCACTGCCTCCACAGCTGTGGACAACTCGGTGGATAACTCGAACAGTTGTTCGATCTTATGGGCTTTCGCCGTGCGCCAAACTTTACGATCCGTCGGGAGCCTCGGGCGGCCGGCTGCGCTGTCGATCGCCTGCCGTGCCGACCGCCGTGGTGACCACAGGGCGCGTGATGACGTACTCGAGGCGTTCCAGGACCACAGCGGCCGCCTCGGGATGGCGGCGGATCGCAGCGGCGAGATCCACCGGCGCGTGTCGCTCCGGGTCGTCGGACCCGGGCACGCGTCTGCCCCGCCGCCACAGCGGGGCGGGCCACAGCTCCTGCACCGCTGCGTTGAAGTGCGCACCGATGACGATCGCTAGGGCGATGAAGAAGGTGCCGAGCAGGAACGCGATGGGCGCTGCCAGCGCGCCGTAGGTGTAACCGGTGCCGGTGATCCAGTCGAGGTAGACGCGCAGGCCCGTCACACCGACGAGAAACACGACGGCGGCCAGCAGCGCACCGGGCAGGCCCCGGTACCACGGCGGCTTGAGCGGTAGCGCGATCTTGTAGAGCGTGGTGAGCGCCAGCACGAGCACCAGCCCGATCAGCGGGTAGTACAGCGACCCGAACACGAACGCAGCAGCGGGCTCCCACGCATCGGGAAGCAGGGGAAGCAGGCGGACGGGACTCAGAGCGACGATCGGCAGGAACACGATCCCGATGGCCAGGCCGACCAGGTACAGCAGGATGGCGAGAACCCGCTGCCAGACTATGTTGCGCAGCCGGTCCTGACGGTAGGCCCGCGTGATCGCGTCGACGAAGGCGGCCATCGCCGACGAACCCGACCAGAAGCTGAGGAGGAACCCGAGCGAGACGACCTCGCCATGGGCGGTCGTGAGGACTTGGGCAACCGTCGGGGCGATGATCTCGTCGACGGCGTTGCGGCTGAACACGCCACTGGTGAGGTCGATGATCCGGTGCTGGACGGCCGTGACCGTGTCGGGGCCGAACCAGTCGCCCACGTAGCCGAGCACACCGAAGAGTCCGAGCAGCAGCGGCGGCAGCGACAGTGTCTGCCAGAATGCCGCCGCGGCCGACTCGCTGAAGATGTCGTCGGCCCACGCACTACCGATGGTGCGGGTCAGGAGTCGGCGGACTGCATGGCGCGGTTCATCGCGTGCATCGGCCGTGGCCTGGACACCGAGCACATCAGCCGAGTACTCGTCGTCCCGGGACTCCGTCATCGGACAAGGATGCGCCTGCGTTCACGCTGTCGCCCGTGCCGATGACCAGCTCCATTGCTACTCGCGGCAGGCCCGTCGTGGCGGGCTCGGCGGCGCCAGCCGTGCGGCGCGGGACTCGAGGTAGCGCTGCTCAGCGTGCGACGTGCTGCCAGCTCGCAGTAGGCGCGTGTTGCCTGGTGATCACCGGCGAGGTCCAGCAGGTGCGCGCGGACGTTCGACCCGCGGGTCGGCGGCGTCCTGGTGATCGGCTGTCCGTCGAGTGGCTGCTCAGAGCTCCCTGGTGAGCCGCTCTCGGAGCCTCGCGAGGGTGGCCGCCAGGACCCTGGAGACGTGCATCTGGGAGATCCCGACCTGCCGGGCGATCTCGCTCAAGGTCATGCTCCCGAAGAACCGCAGCAGGAGGATGCGCCGGTCGCGGTCGGAAAGTGCGTCGAGGAGGGGCCCGAGTGACTCGCGAAACTCGATGAGGTCAGGCTCGGGGTCGGTGCATGCGAGGACGGACTCGGAGCAGCTGCCGATGCCGGCTTCCTCATCCGATGGCTCGTCCAGCGAGGAGCAGCGTGCGGTGTGGTGAGCCTCCATCGCCTCGATGACGGACTCCACGTCCAGGCATAGGTGAGCGGCGATCTCGGTGGGCCGGGGTGCCCTGCCGAGGCGCTGGCTGAGCTCGGCGACGGCCTGGTGCAGGACGCCCTGCTGCTCCAGAAGCCGGCGCGGCAGTCGGATCGTGTGGCTGCGGTCGCGGAAATGGCGCAGCACCTCGCCGGTCATGGTGGGGATCGCGAAGGACAGGAAGCTGACGCCCCGCTCGGGTTCGAACTGGTCGACAGCGTTGATGAGCCCGAGAGTGGCGTCCTGCACGAGTTCGTCGACGTTCTCGGTGCGGTAGGCATGCTTTCTGGCCACATCGTGGGCCAGCGGCAGGTACCCGGTGATCAACTGCTCGCGCAGGACGTGCCGGTGCGGATCATCGGGAGGCAGTCGGGCTCTCTCGTCGAACACGTGCTCGAGGTGCGGGATATCGGCCTGCGTCAGCAGCATCTGCTCGTCCTGTCGTCGATGACACGGGGCATCGAGGAGAGGCGCACTGCGGGACCGACCGAGGACGCTACCCCCGTCTCACCCGAGCCGCCATCATGCGCAGCGAGGGCCGATCCCTCCGGGGCCCGGCGGGACGAGTCGGAGCGATCAGGAGAAGCGGGCCTCGGTGGCCGGGGGCTGCCCGCTCACCGCGGTGACGATCTCTGCGGCGACGTCGCGGAGCTTGACGTTGCGATTCTGAGAGATTGCCCGGAGGACATCGAACGCTTCGTCTGCTGTACAGCGGTTCTGACCCATGACCACACCGAGGGCATGGTCGATGACGGCCCGGGAGGCCAGCGCATTCTGCAGGTGCTGGGACATCTCCGTCCGCTCGGCCAACCGCACCGCCAGCGCCAGCGCCCTGGACATCTCCTCCGCGAACCGTCCCGCCGCGAGCTGCTCGTGCTGCCCGAAGGCGTGTGGTTCGGTGGCGTAGATGTTGAGGGCGCCGAGCACCTGGCCATCGCTCTGCAGGGGAAGCGAGAGGGACGAGCGGACGCCGTGGGCCAGCGCCGGCACCTGGTAAGCACTCCACCGGTCGTCGTCGACGAGATCCTCGATCAGGACGACGACGCCGGTGTCCAGGCTGGTCAAGCACGGACCCTGGGCATGCCCGTACTGGATCTCGTCGACCTGGCTGGCCCGCGCGTCGCTGCTGGCGACCGTCGCCGGCTGGTGGTCGCGGCGCACCGTGATGCCGCAGAACACCTCGCCGGGCAGGACGGAGGCCGTGAGGATGGCGAGCTCCTCGAGGAACTCGCTGATGTTCTCGGTGGCCAACAGCAGCTGCTGCAATTCGGCGGCTGCGGCTGAGGTGACAGGAGTACTGCTCTGGTCGGGCATTGCGGCGAACCCGTCTGGAAGCGGCGCTCCCGGTAACGGCACATCA
The DNA here is from genome assembly GCA_025465235.1 of Pseudonocardia sp. Lineage (GTDB taxonomy): Bacteria > Actinomycetota > Actinomycetes > Mycobacteriales > Pseudonocardiaceae > Pseudonocardia. The sequence continues at coordinate 1,352 of JAODNO010000054.1, read as the reverse complement.
AAGACGGCTCGCCACGTGTCCGACGGGCTCGGGTTGCCTCCGACCCGTCCACCATCCCACAACCACCTGGCCAAGCGGTCGGGACCGCGTAGGATTTGACGCGGTCCCGCAGGGCGGCCGCCTCCGACGTCTGCCCGAGGTGAGCCGGCTGTCCGAGCTGCAGCTCGACCGGTGTACCGCATCCTCACCCTCACCGGGCTCGACTGGAGACTCCTGATATCGCCCACCGTCCACGACGCGACGGTGCTGCTCGTCGGGGAATCACGTGAAGGGGTCGTCCCCGATAGAAAGAGGTAAAGCGCGGCGTGCCGCCAACCGCCACCGCAGCACTCACTTCCTGGGGGCGGAGACCCAAGGATCCTGTACATCACTGTGATCCGCATGCTCTTGCTGGACTCGATGAGGGGGTGCCACAGTCCGCCGGTGATCTTCGAGTTCGGGGCGTTCGAGTTGGACGACAACCGTGACCGGGTCGACCGGGACGCGGTGTGGCAGTACCTGTCCACCGAGGCGTACTGGGCTCGGTGGCGGGAGCGGGGCGATGTCGAGCGGCAGGTAGACGGTGCGTGGAGGGTCGTTGGCGCATACGAGAAGACCATCGGACGCATGGTGGGCTTCTCCCGGGCGATCTCCGACGGAGTGTCGTTCGCCTACCTGGCCGACGTCTTCGTCGAGCCGTCGATGCGCGGCCGCGGTCTCGGCGTCGAACTCGTCCGGTTCATGGTCGACGGCGGTCCTGGGCGGATGTTCCGCTGGGCCCTGCACACCAAGGATGCCCACTCCTTGTACGAGCGCCACGGGTTCGGCCCGCCGGACAGCAGCTACCTCGAGCGCCGCGGTCGCCCGAGCGCAGCACCTGGATGCGTCGACGAGGTGCGGTAGAGATCCCCAAGTAAGTCAATGCCCGTGGCCTGCCTGCAGGACTTGCGGCCGCCCGGCGTCTCGGACTCGACCTCGCTGCCGGGCTCGCCGGCGCACTGGCCGGACTCGCACTCGTCTGCTACCTACTCGCCACCAGGACGCAGTTGGTCGCAGTCGCGTCGTCCTGTCCTCCCTCCATCCCGTCATCCCCGTCGTGCTCGGCATCACCGTGCTTCGCGAACGTCTCACCCGTCACCAGAGCGGTGGCCTCGTCGCAGCTCTCACCGCGACCATCCTCATCGCGGCGCCATGATCGAACCCCGTGCTCGCCCGGACCGCTGATCATGTGGCGGTCGGCAAGCGCTACGGACGGCTAGAGCTCGCGCACCCCGCGTGACCTGCGCGATCAACCGTTGGGCCCCGCCCCGCCTCGGCCTCCCTGGGGGGAGACAGCTGTTGGCCATCTGACGTTTGCCTGCTGGTCCGCCCGG
>JAODNO010000024.1 GCA_025465235.1 Pseudonocardia sp. | reverse complement strand
ATCGACGGCCAGTCGCGCGACCCGGAGCTGGGCCCGGGGCGAGCCCGCCTTGTCGGGCCGGAGGCACGAGAGGACAATGAGGGAGATTGCTCCGAGCGGTACCACGCGACGACATCTGGCATGTTTCGCCTGCGTGCCAGGGGTGCTGGACAGCCGCGAGCGGTAGGGAGTGGCGATGGGACCGGCAAGCCGGAACGGGCCGGTGCGGGCGGCCGTGTTCCTCGCGCGGGTGGGGCTGCTGTCGCCCGGCGCGAGCGGGCACGAGTCCTGGGAGCGATCGTCGGCGTTGCTGGGCGTGTGGGACCACTGGGGCTATCTGCAGGACGCCAACCCCGCCTACCGGGAGGCGTTCGGTTGGTCCGTCGACGAGCTGAGGTCCGTCCCGTTCTGGGAGTTCATCCATCCCGACGACCAGCACCCCGTGGTCGAGAGCCGGCAACGGCTCATGACCGATTCCGGCGCGGACTTCGACACGGACGTACGCATGCTGTACCGGGACGGCACCTATCGTTGGACCCATTGGAAGACGTACGCGGTGCCCGACGAGCATCTCCTCTGCGCCATCGGCGCTGCCCTCACCGCCCCGCAGCATCAGCCGAACCCAAAGGTGTGTGCGGGCGTCTGGGATTGGGACATCCCCGCGGACACGATCACCTCCTCCCCCGAGCTGGCCGGTTTCATCGGCCAGTCAGGCGCGCGCCCGGTCACGTGCCGAACGCTTCTGAAGCGGGTGCACGTCGCCGACCGCCACCGAGTGCACCGCGAGGTCCGCGCCAGCTTGACCAACGGTGAGCCGCTCACGGCGGATTTCCGAATCGTCTGCCCGGACGGGTTCATTCAGCGGCTGTATGTGACCGGAAGCCGGAACAGCGACGGCAGTCCGGGACATCTGCGGGGCATCGCCCGGGACATCTCGGAGCGGTGAGACCGGCCAGACGCGGAGTGATCCATCAGAGTCGACTTGCGCGCTCTGGTGCCTCGTCGCCCTTGCCGTTCCATCGGGTGCTCCTGCCGGGGGGGAGCACCCTCCGAGGCTGTGGCTTGCACCCTTGTCCGGCCATGTCCCGGCCGCGACGATGCTCCACCTCAGACTGGCCGTGGAGGCAAGGGGCGCAGTGCATGAGAGCGCATGACGGTTGGGTGGCAGAGCGGGTGCAGCCGTGACTGAACGGTCCGATGGGCCGGCCGGCGAGGGCGTACACGTCGTGGTGCCCGAACGTCCCGGCCCGTTGACTCATTTAAAGGGCGCGAGCGGCCGCGACCGAGATGAGCTTGACGAGTTGGTGAATGAGTTCCGTCGCGACGTCGACAAACCGGTGGGTTGGTTTGATGTCACTATTTTTAGTGGCGGGCTTGGCCTGCTCGGATGGGGCGCGTCCCTGGCGTGGCGGCACGTCCGGCGGACGCGTCATGCTCGAGGTCGGTCGGAGATTCTCGCTCGTGGTGTGCCAATGCGGCTTTCGGACCCGAGCATGTCGAGGCTGGTTCGCGCGTATGACGCCCTTTGCGGTTCGGCCGGCACGCCCGGTGTCTGTGCCGGCGCTCCGCGATGGTTGCCGGGCACAGCGCCGTGCTAGATGTCGCGACTCTTCTGCAACGCCGAGTGCCCGATTCGGTTGAGGAGCGCGCGTACGTCGACGAGCGCGCGGCCGCTATTGAGGAGTTGACAGAAGCGCTTGGCAACCAGCAGGCCGAGGCGCCCGCCGACAGCGAGATCAGCGCCATCCCCGGCGGCATAGAGCCCCGCGCCCTCTTGCAGCCGGGTAGGGAGGTTGTCGCGCCAGGCGGCTTCAACTCGTTGGCCAGACTTGCGGGACTGACCGCCGAGGCGAGGGCGCACGGTTCAAGCGACCGTGGACGCCCCGGACAGTCTCCGCGTGCACGTCGCCGTCGTCGACGTCGGTCGCGGGGCAGAATGGATTCATGAGCGACCGACTTGATGGCACCGTCGCGCTGGTCACCGGCGCGAGCAGCGGCATCGGCGAGGCAACGGCGGTCGAGCTCGCGCGGCAAGGGGCTCGGGTCTCGATCGTTGCACGGAGACGTGACCGGTTGGCCGAGCTTGCTACGCGTCTTGAGGCCGACGGCAGCGACGTGTTGGTGGTCGAGGCCGACGTGACCGACGAAGCGGCGGCGCGCGGTGCGGTCGAGCAGACGGTGCAGCGATTCGGCCGGCTGGACACCGTCATCGCGAACGCCGGTGTGATGCTGCTCGGCCCGATCGAGAACGCGCCGATCGAGGAATGGGAGCAGATGGTCGGCATCAACGTGATGGGGCTGCTTTACACCTCGCGCGCCGCGCTGCCGCATCTGCTCCACGCCGCCTCCTCCGAACCGCGGCGGGTCGCCGATCTCGTGCTCATCAGCAGCGTCGCCGGCCGAGTCGCCCGCAACGGCAGCGGCGTCTACAACCTCACCAAGCACGGAGTGGGCGCGTTCGGCGAAGCGCTGCGGCAAGAGGTGACCAAGCGGCACGTCCGGGTGTCGCTGGTGGAGCCCGGCGCGGTGGCCACCGAACTCGCCGGCCACAACCGCCCCGAGGTTCAGGAGACGCTCATGACACGGTTCCGCGACATGGAGCGGATGGAGGCAGAGGACATCGCCGACGTGATCAGCTACATCATCACCCGCCCGCGTCGCGTCGCGATCAATGAGGTCCTGATCCGCCCGACCGAACAGGAAGGGTGACCGGCCCCGCGGCGTTTCGCAGGTCGTCGCGGCCGATCGTCGGCAGCCAGGCCAGGACAGCGCGCGGCGCCTGCTGCATGCGGGTGTGCGCGGTTGATGGCTTCACCGGTCTCGTGCTGGGTAGAGGCGGAGTGCCACGAGGGAGGCGACCAGGCCGTCGCCGGTGCGGGGATCCCATTCGCTGCGCTCGCGCCATCGGTCGAGCCGGTATGACAGCGAATTGGGGCGCAGGTGCAGGGCGCGTGCCGCGCCGGCGAGGGACAGTCCGTTGTCTGCGAAGGTGAGGACCGCCTCGGCGAGATGGACATCGGCCTGTGCGGTGGCGGCGGCTCGGGTGAACAGCGGAGCTAGTCGGGTGGCTTGTCGGGACAGGCTGACGGCAAGCCAGTCGTGGGCGAAGTAGACGGTCAGGCGGCTCGGGTGTGCCCAGCCCAGAGCGGCGTCGGCGTCGGCGTCGGCGTCGGCGTCGGCGTCGGCGTCGGCGTCGGCGTCGGCGTCGGCGTCGATGATGCTGGCACCCGCTCCCGCCAGCCCCCCGGCTTATCACCTCGGCAAGCGGGGGGCCGATGTCGTCGTTGTCGAGCGCACCGGCGTCGCGTCCGGGGCATCCGGCCGGTCGGGCGCCTTCCTCGCCCTGGACTGGGCGAAGGGCACACCGCTCACCCGCTGGCCCGGCGGAGCTTCTGGCTGCACGCCCGCCTGCCCGACGAGATCGACGGCGACTGGGGGTATCACGGGGTCACGACGTACGCGGCGTACGTCGAGCCCGATGACGGCGGGCACTGCCGGCCCCCCGCCCTTCCCTGGCTCGCCGAGGGCGTCGTCGTGACCGGGGTCGAGGTCGAGGTTCTCAATGCCGACGCCGTGGTCGTCGCGATGGGGCCGTGGTCGGTGCTGGCCGCGCGCTGGCTCCCGGTACCCGCTGTGTACCCGGACAAGGGGCACAGCCTCATCTTCGCCACCGGCGGGGAGGTGCCGGATGCGCTCTTCGTCGGGCCCCGACCCGGGGGCGCACGAACGGCTCCAGGCCGCGTGCGAACGGATCTCGCCCCTGCTCACGGCCGAGCGCGTCGTCGCCCGCCCTGCCTGTATCCGGCCCGCCACACCCGACGGCCTGCCCGTCATCGGCGCGCTGCAGGGCGTAGAGGGCGGGTACGTCGCCAGCGGACACGGCGTCTGGGGCATGCTCAACACCCCGGCCACCGGGGAAGCAATCGCCGAGCTCGTGGTCGACGGGGTGGCCCGGAGCACGGAACTGGAGCCCTTCGATCCGGCCCGGCTCCCACCGATGGACCCTGCGCTGCTGCGCACCCGGCCCGCGTCCGCACCGCAGGTCGGCCAGACCGGTCGTGTGCGCCGCTGACGGCGTGCCTTCGACGAAGGTGTTCTCCCCCTGATGCGCGGGACAATCCCCGGTGCAGACGGGTTTACCTCCGGCCGGCGTCGCCGCGGCCAGGCACTGCCTGGATCAGCGTTCCGACAGCGAGGAGGATGAACTCGTGAGATCTGTCTGAACCTTTCCACTCACGAGGAAGTGGCGGGGGCAGAGCTTTCTCATAGATCGAGTACGACGTCGTCTCGTGGCTGAGAACAGCAGATGAGGGTGTTGCCGTCCCCGGGTGGCTCCACCGGCTGGGGCGAGTAGGCGACCGCACCGGACAGCAGCCCGGTCTCGCACGTGTGGCAGACGCCGGTGCGACAGGACCAGCGTGTGGGCACGTTGCATGTTTCGGCGAACTCGAGCAGGGTTCCGTGCCCTGGGTCCCACGGCGCGGCCAGGCCGCTGCGGGCGAAGGAGACCATCGGTCCGGTTCCGGGCGGGCCCGACGGTACATGCGGGGGCTCGGTGGGGCTCGGAGCGATGCCGGGCGTGAGAGCCGCGCCGGCG
>JAODNO010000022.1 GCA_025465235.1 Pseudonocardia sp. | reverse complement strand
AAGTACGACCCGCTGGTGTGGCTGGGCAGCAAGATCTTCAAGCGCGCCGGCGCCTGATCCGGAGCCGCCCGCTTTCCGGTCGCGAGGAGCCACGTTCACGATGCAGATCGCGTGAGCGTGGCTCTTCTGCGTCACGGCTGGGGCAGCGGCAGCCGGGTCAGCGGCCCAGCGAGCGGCGGATCTCGTCCAGTTTCGCCTTGGCCGCCTGCTCGCGCTCGGCCTCCTGCTCCTCCAGCGTCCGGCCCTCCGCCGTGCCCTCTGCCAGTTCGGCCGCGCCGAGGGAGGTGGCGTAGCGACTCTCGATCTTGTCGCGAACGTAGTCCAGACTCGGCACGCCCCGTTCGTCGTAGTCCGGCTGGGCCGTGCGTGGCTCAGGCTCGGTCACGAGCTCGGCATCAAGCGGCTGAATGGGTATCGCCGGCGGCGATTGACGCGGTCGATCGGGGGAACCCGGGTCCCCGCTCGAACTATCGGGCGAATCAGTCATTACACGCTTCCCTCCCTTGGCGGACAACTTCGCACGCTACGCCCCCGTGTTCACCCGAATGGTCACGCTTCGCAGTCGGAAAATCGCGTAACGCAACGGATGTCCCTTCGTTATCCCGAGCATGACGGCTGCCCCGACGGCGTTACCTGTCCAGTCCACCGGACGGACCCAGGTCGCGCGAATCGCGCCCTCCGGCGCACCCGTCGACCTGACTCTCCCGACTGCCTTCGGTGAGTACGGCTGGTACGGCAACACGCGGTTCAGCGGCCCCCGGATGGCCCGGCAGTTCTTCCTCGCGCCCGCGGGGGAGCACCGGATCATCCCCACGCACGTGCTGCCCGGGGCGCGGGAGCGCCGGCAGTCGATGCGCGGCTTCGACGCCGTCGTGTTCGAGGCGCCGGACCGCACCGACTCCGCGCTCGTGCTCGCCGGACCGCACCACGAGGCCACCACCTGGTTCGGCGGGCCCGCTCCCGACTCCGCAGGACTGGCGGGGTTGCTGGGCACGTTCCGCTTCGCCGACTCACCGGCGGGCGCAACCCTCACACCGGCATCCGACCTGCTCGTGAAGCAGAGCGACGTGGCGCTGATCGGGCGCAACGAGCGGTCGACGCTGATCGTGCGCCGTTCCACGGATGTGCTGCCGACGCTGCCGGAGTGGGCCGGGTTGGCGCTGCCGGGCGGCGAGCTGTGGCGCGCCGGCCGGATGCTCGGCGCCCGCGATGCGTCCCGCGTGGCAGGGACCCCTCACGAGTGGCGGTACCTGCTCGCAGGCGACAGCGTCGCGATGGACCTCGTCCTGCACGGCCCCGAGTCGGGCCGCCCGGTTCTCAAGATGGGCGAGGACCAGGTCGTCGGCCATCTGGCCGCTCTCACCGGCCGCTGGACGGGCTGAGTCGTGTCGGTCGCACTTGCCCTGGCGCTGCTTGCGCTGCTCGTCGCACTGTTCGCGCTGGCGGCGGTCGTCGCGGTGTACGCGCGGCTACGCCTCCTGGAGGCGGGCCGCGCGGCCGAGCTCTCCGGCTACGCCACACTCGTCGGACGCCCCGCGCCTGCCGTGGTCCGGCCCCGTGCGGGGCAGCGGGTCGTTGTGGTGGCCGTACTCGACGCCGACTGTCCGCTCTGCCATGGCGTCTGGGATGCCCTCGCGACGGGCGACGAGGATCCGGCTGCGCGTTTCGTCGCGCTCGTCGACCGGCCCGAGGGCTTCGCCCACCCCGACGGTCGAGCTGAGCTGCTGGTCGACGTCGACGCCAGGGCCGACCTGTTCGAGGGCTACTCGCCGACGCTGCTGGCCATCGACGCCGCCGGCGTCGTCACCCACCGCAGCTTCGTCTACGCCGACACCGATCTGCGTGCGCTCGTACGCGACCTGACGCAGCAACACGCCGGGTCGCACCATTCCCGAGGACGAGAGGTGACCCGCGCATGACGCGCCTGGACGACATCCCCACGGCGTTCGCGCCGCCGGCACACGCCCGGCCCAGCGCAGTGGTGGCCCGCATCCGCTCGATCCGGCCCAGCAGGAGGGCGGTGCTGCGCGGGCTGGTGATCGGTGCTGCCGCGGCGGCATTGGTCCCTCTGGACTGGTATCTCACCCGCCGCGATGCGGCGGCACAGGACGGCGGCAACCCCGACGACATGTCCGAGCACCTGAGCTGTGCGCCGGAGAAGTACGACGAGGAGGCGAACAACTGGCCCGCGACCGGGCCTGCGGTCTGTTACGGGGGGTGGCGGCGTGGCTCGTACCCGTGCTCGGAGGGCTACCACCGCGAGGGCACGTACGACGCGGAGGACGGCGCATACGCGTCGACCCGGCTCACGACGAACTGCGAAGGCAAGAATGCCTGGCGCTGGAACGGCTACCGCTGCTCCGATGCGATCACCGACGTGACATACCACGACGGCAATACCTACCGCGGTGTGACGATCGCGGCATGTGAGCTGCCGGGGGGCACCGGGGGAGGCAGCACCGAGGGAGACAGCACAGGGGGAGGCGGCACCGGGGGAGGCGGCACTAACGAGACGGACGCGTACGCCGCCCTGTTCAGTCTCGGCCAGTGGGCGCGGTGACGCGTCCGAGCCGGCTGTTGCACCCGCTGAGCGCGGCCGGGTTGCTGCTGCTCACCGGGGCGTTCGCCGCGTTCGCGGCCGCGACCGCGACCCGGGACCTCGCGGCCGCAGGCGCGCTGTTGCTGCTGGTTGCGGTAGCGGGCGCCGCCGCCGGGTTCGCCAACTCGGGCAGCACTTGAAGCCACAACTCAGCGTTCCTGCTGAGCGCGTCGGTCTGGCGCGACACACCGGTCATCCGGTACTTCGGGAGTGGCCTGCTGCTCGGCGCGGTGCTGGTCGCTTTCACGGCCGGCGTGCTCGGCGCGTTGCCGCAGGCGGTGGTGCCCGCACCCGCCCGAGAGGTGCTGTTCGCGCTGGTCGCGCTGCCGGTGCTGCTGCGGGAGTGCGGGCTGCTGCGGTTCGCGGTGCCACAGAACGCCCGGCTCGTGCCGGAGGACGTGCAGCACCTGCGGGAATGGGGTGCGCTGCAGTTCGGGTTCGAGATGGGCACGGGGATGCGCACCTACTCGCCGTCGGCGCTGCCGCACCTCGCGTTGGTCGCAATCGTGCTCGTCGTCCCGTTCGCGGCCGCGTTCGCCCTGGCCGCGGGCTTCGCGGCAGGGCGGCTGGCGATGCCGTTGCTGTCCAATGCCTGGAGCGACGACGGCGCCTGGACGACGCTGTGGGCGCGGTCGGAGCGGGTCGTCCGACCGCTGCTGGCCCTGACCTGTGCGGGCACTCTCACCGCTGCCATGCTCGCCGCATGAGGACCGCCGAGGTCGTCGTCGTGTATGACGTCTCCTGCCCCGCCTGCTCGGAGATCGCACGAGAGCTCCCCGACCTGCTGCGGGTGCCGGTGCGGGTCCGGTCCTGCCGCGATCCGCAGCTTGCCGTCAGCTACCCCGCGTTGCCCGCTCCGGTGCGCGCCTGCGCCGCCCCCGCGCTCGGCACGGTGCGTCGCGATGGCTCCGTGCGCTGGTGGACGGGACTGTCCGGAGCGATCGCTGTGCTGCCCGTCGTGCGACGAGGTGCGCTGCGGGAAGCGATCGCCCTCCTCAGCGCCGCCCTGCGCGCGCGGACCCGCTGAGGCGTCAGCGTGCGCCGCGGGCCCACGCGCCGTACCACCCACCCGTCGCCCGCCTGCCCGGCGTAGGGCCCCTCTCATGGGCCGTCGTACTAGCGTGACAGCGTGCCGATCACGGAGCGTCCCTATGGGTCATGGCCCACGCCGATCACCTCGGAGCTCGTGATCACCGCCGCGGTGCGGCTCTCGGATGTACGCGTCGACGGTGCGGACATCATCTGGTCCGAAGGCCGGCCCGCCGAGGGAGGCCGCACGCAGCTGGTCCGTCGAGCGCCCGACGGCCCGACGACGGACCTGCTGCCCGCCGGAAGGGACGCCCGCACCGCGGTCCACGAGTACGGCGGTGCGGCCTGGTGGGTATGCGATGGGATTGTGTGGTTCACCGACTGGGCCGACCAGCGGCTGTATCGGCTCGCCCCCGGAGGCGAGCCCGAACCGCTCACCCCGGAGCCGGCCACGCCTCGGGCCGACCGCTTCGCCGACGGTGACCTCGCTTCCGACAGGACCTCGATCGTCTGCGTTCGGGAGCGTCACGCCGGCGGATCGGCCATCGACGTGCAGAACGAGATCGTCCGGCTCGCGGCTGATGCACCATCGGAGCCCGAGGTGCTCGTCACCGGCCCGGACTTCGTCGCCGCGCCCCGGCTCAGCCCGGACGGGCGGTTGCTCGCCTGGCTGCAGTGGAACCATCCGTCGATGCCGTGGGACGACACGGAGCTGGTGGTCCGCGACCTCGGCACGGGGGAGGTGACCGTCGTGGCCGGCGGCCCTGGTGAGTCGGTCGCCGAGCCGCGGTGGCAGGCGGACGGGTCCCTCTGGTTCAT
>JAODNO010000020.1 GCA_025465235.1 Pseudonocardia sp. | reverse complement strand
CCCGGAGTACCAGCGGCTCCTGCGCTGCACGCCGGACCAGCTGCGCGAGCGGCTCCCCGGCGACGACCCGGCGCTCATGGGACTGATCGGTGAGCTCGACGACGCCACCCTGCACGCCGCCGTGCGCAACCTCGGCGGTCACGATCTCGCGGCTCTCCGCGACGCCTTCGCGGCGATCGACGACGCCCGCCCCACCGTGGTCTTCGCCTACACGGTGAAGGGCTACGGCCTGGCAAGCGAGGGGCACCCGCAGAACCACTCGTCGCTGCTCACCGCCGAGCAGATGGCCGAGCTCGCCGGGGCCGTCGGCGCATCCCTCGACGATCCGTGGGCGCGCTTCCCCCACGGGTCCGCGGCTGCCGAGGTGTGCGAGTCGGTGGCCACGCGGCTGCGCCGGGAACCGGTGGCGTCGGCCGCCGTGGCGCCGATCCCGGCCGACATCGGCCGCACCCCGGCGGGAACCGCCACGACCCAGGCGGCGCTGGGCCGCGCGCTGCTCGACCTCACCCGCTCCGCGCCCGAGGCGGCCCGACGGGTGGTGACCCTGTGCCCGGACGTCAGCTCGTCGACGAACCTCGGCGGCTGGGTGAACAAGGTGGGCGTGTGGTCGGCGCGTGAGCGGGTGGACTGGTTCGCCGACGATCCCGAGACGATCCTGCACTGGCGGGAACGGCCCACGGGCCAGCACCTGGAGCTGGGCATCGCCGAGACGAACCTCGTGGGGCTGCTGGGAGAGCTGGGCGCCACCTGGAGCCGCTGGGGTGAGCCGCTGCTGCCCATCGGGGTGCTCTACGACCCTTTCGTCGAGCGCGCGCTCGAGCCCTGGTCGTTCGGGATCTACGCCGGCGGTCAGTCGATCCTCGTCGGCACGCCATCTGGCGTGTCGCTGGCGCCGGAGGGCGGGGCGCACCAGTCGATCAGCACACCGTCGGTGGGGCTGGAGCAGCCCGGCTGCATCAGTTACGACCCCGCTTTCGCCATCGACGTGGAGTGGACACTGCTCGCGTCGCTGGCCCGGCTCGGGCGCCCCGACGGCACCTCGGCCTACCTGCGGCTCTCGACGCGGCCGGTGGACCAGACACTTGCCGACGTGCCCACCGACCAAGCCGCGCGGGACCGTCGTCGGCGACAGGTGGTGGCCGGGGCCTACCCGCTGTACCGGGCAGGAACGGGCCGGGCAGGAACCGGCACCGCCACGGAGCCGGCGCTGACCGTCGCCGCGATGGGTGCGGTGGTGCCTGAGGCTCTCGCGGCAGCCGAGCGGCTCGACGCGCTCGGCTGCCCCACCGACGTCGTGTGCGTGACGAGCGCCGGGCTGCTGTTCGACGCGCTGCAGGCCCGCAGCGGGCACGGAGACGCGGAGACCTGGATCCTCGACGCCGCGTTCCCGGCCCGCCGCGCGACGCCGATGGTCACGGTGCTGGACGGGCACCCGCACACACTGGCCTTCCTGGCCGGCATCAACCAGGTGCGGGCCGCGCACCTCGGCGTCTCCCGGTTCGGGCAGTCCGGCGACCTGGACGACGTCTACCGTCACCACGGCCTCGACGCCGACAGCATCGTCCGCGCGGCCTTGGACCTGGCTCCCTGACCCGGCCCATCCCGATCGTCCGCGTTCGTCTCGCTCCGGACCCGGCACGGTCAGCTCGCCCGGGGGCCCAGCACCGGCTGGCCGCCGCGGCGGCCGCGGAAGCCGGGGTGCCATGGCCAGTGATCCCGATCGTCGGCCCACACCACCTGCAGCGCGCGCACGGCCGGCCCGTACAGGACCTGGGCCACGACGAGGTGGACGTCGGGATGCTCGACCGCGACGAACTCGACCAGCGGCCCACCTAGAAGCCGCGTCTGCTCACCGGGCAGGGGCTCGGTGGCGTGCAGCAGGTGCGACGCGACACCGTCCAGCAGCGTGGCGGCCCGGGGCGCCGGCAGGCCGGTGACCACCAGCTCGGGCCGGTCGTGGGACGTGAGGCCCACGGTGTACGACCACGTTGGGCGGTCGCGCAGGCCCGACACACCCTGCACCACCCACCCGTGCTCCTCGATCAGCCGAGCCGTGTGCTCCATGTACTGCTCGGGTCGGCGGGTGGGGTTGTCGCACATCCAGCACATCGGTTCCTCCTCGGTCGGTCGACTCCGACCGGGCCACGATGACCGTGACCACCGACGGCGACGGGCGTGCGCCGCGCGCCGGCGAGGAGTTGTCCACAGGGTTGGGTCAGCTGGGCTGTGCCCCTCCGCGCCCCTCGTCGCCGTTGCCGTCACCCTCGTCGTCGCTGTTGCGCTCGTCGCCATGGCCGGCGAGGAACCGCTCGACCTCCGCGGCGAGCTCGTCGGCACTCGGCAGCGCCCCGGAGAGCCCGAGGCCCGACCGCTCGCCGCGACCGGTGGACACCGTGTCGTACTGCTGCTCCAGCGCCTGGACGACCTGGCGTACCTCCTCGGAGCCCTCCACCTGCTCGGCGATCTCCGCCTCGGCACGTTCGGCGGCCTTCGACAGCCCTTCGGTGGGCAGGTAGAGCCCGGCGGCCAGCCCGACGTGGTCCAGCAGGACGCGCGCTGCCTGCGGATACTCGGCTCGGGCGAGGTAGTGCGGAACGTGCACCGCGAAG
>JAODNO010000673.1 GCA_025465235.1 Pseudonocardia sp. | reverse complement strand
GGTGCCACCCTGCGCGCGGTTCTGCCGCTCCTCGAGGCCAAGTCCGACCGGAGCTTCCTCAACCGGATGCTGCGCCGCCACGCCGAGAAGCTGGAGAAAGTCGTCGCCGCCTACACCAGCAAGGTCGACACGATGCGACCGATCCATCCCGAATACGTTGCGGCGCAACTCGACGAGGCGATCGACGACGACGCGATCATCACCGTCGACACCGGTATGTGCAACGTGTGGGCCGCGCGCTACCTGACCCCAACCGGCCGCCGGCGAATCATCGGTTCCTTCCGCCACGGCACCATGGCCAACGCGCTGCCGCACGCCATCGGCGCCGCCTACGCCGAACCCAGCCGCCAGGTCGTGTCCATGTCCGGCGACGGCGGGCTGACCATGCTGCTCGGCGAACTGCTCACCGTCGCCGAGCACAACCTGCCGATCAAGGTGGTCGCGTTCAACAACGGCGCCCTCGGCATGATCCGACTGGAGATGATGGTCTCCGGCTACCCGGCGTTCCAGACCGACCACGGCGTTGCCGACCTCGCCGGCGTGGCCACCGCCTGCGGCATCCCAGCGATCACCGTCGACGACCCGGTCGAGCTACCCAAGGCACTTCACACGGCGCTGCAGGCTCCCGGCCCGTACCTGCTGGACGTCCACACCGACCCCAATGCGCTGTCCATCCCACCGCACATCTCCGCCAGCCAGATCCGCGGCTTCGCCCTCGCCGCCACCCGCACCGTGCTCGACGGCGGCGTCGGCAAAATGATCGACCTCGCCCGGAGCAACCTGCGGTCCATCCCACGCCCGTGATCTCGATTGCGTCACGGCGACCTGGATGGTTGCCGGCTGTTCGCGGCCTTCGGGCTTCCACGTCAGCCAATGCGATCACCATGGCGCAGCCGCGGACCTCGCCCCGGGTGTCGTCTCTAGTCGCGCGGTCCGCGTTCGGTCACGCAACCACCGGTGCTTCACCTAATGGGAGAGCCGAGCGACCGCCTGGCCGACCTGCTCGCGGCGAACCGTGGGCTGGCGAGCCGCAACGTCGATGACGACGGTCCTCGTCCTCGACGCCCTGGAACAAGCCATCTGGACCCGCCGGCAGGCCGGCATCACCGAGTTCGACGGCCTGGTGCACCACAACGACGCAGGCTGGCAGTCGGGTCGGGGTACCTACCTGGTCGGGGCTGGGAATTCAGGGCTGGGGGATTGCGGTCTGGCGGACGATGTCGAGGGTGCGTGTCAGGTCGTCGACGGCGACGTGCCCGTCGACCGAGGTGGCGTGCGCCCAGTACTCAATGTCGGCGGCAAGGGCTTGCACCGCCAGTCTGCTGGCCTGCTCCGGGGTGAGCTCGTGCTGCGCATCCAGAGTCGTCGTCGGGTGGGGCTGCGTATTGGTCATACCGTGTCTCCTTGAATTGCATGGATGGAATCCGGGGGTTCCGGTTCAGCGCGGCGTGAACGGGCGGACCGTCATCATGTCGCGCCCTTCTGAAGATCTCGACGCCTTCGATGCCGAGATCGTGTTTGTGCTGACCGGCCGGTGCTGGCCGGAGGATGTGATCGGGACATCGGCTGCGATGCCGGATGTTCGGGCGCTTGCCGAACGGGCGTGGCCGGATCACTTATGACCACGAGACTTTCATTCCGGCGGGCCCACGTCGATACGGGCAACGGCCATCTGCCTTCCCCGATATCTGGAACCTGGGCGTACCTGCTAGCCGTAATTGCGCCGGTCCGGCTACCGGAGCTGCCCGGTGTGCACGTCAGCGGTGACGACGCGCGGCGACTGCACCACTGACCCGAAAATCAAGTCGGCGACGGGCAGCCGGGTACACCGTGTCAGCGGTGCGATGACACGGAGCGGGGACGGGCGAGCCGTGGTCAGGCGGCGGGTTCGAGGGTGACCTTGAAGCCGAGGGCTTCGAGCTGGTGGACCTGGTTGCGTTTCTTGCGGTCCGGGCTGATACGGGTGTCGTAGAAGGCGGAGCCGAGGTCGTGGAAACGGGTGTCGGGATCACTGAGCAGGTGCCAGACGATGACCAGCATCGAGCGAGCGACCGCGACGACCGCCCGACTCTTGCCACGGCGCAGCACGTAACGCCCATTCTTCACCAAGCGGGTGTAGTTATGGTCTAGACCTTCCTGCTGTGACGTCTCCCGCCGCCGAGCGTGCGTTTCCGCCGTGCACCCGGAGCCACGAGCGGGCAATCTCTTCGCGCGTGGCGAACCAGACTCCGTCGAACCTCTTTGCATAATCGATGAACCGGTCGAGCGAGGGCGAGCGGCCCGGCCGTCCGATCACTCGGCAGTGCAGTCCGATCGACATCATCCGTGGATAGCGCTCGGACTCGGCGTACAGTACATCGAACGAATCGCGCAGGTAGGTCTCGAACTGCTCGGCCGTGGCCATGCCGTTGCCTAGCCAGAATGTGATGTCGTTCGCATCGGGCGTGTAGGGCACGATCAGGTGCTGACGGCCCTCGACCTCTGTGAAGTGCGGGACCTCGTCGTTGTACGAGTCCGAGTCGTAAATGAACCCGCCTTCCTCGACGAGCAGCTTACGCGTCCGCGTGCTCGGTCCATAGCGGCAGTACCAGCCCACGGGCCGCTTACCGCACACTCGCTCAAACGACTCGACCGCGAGTCGGATGTGCTCGCGCTCCTCGTCCTCGCTCAACCGGAAGACTTCCTCCCACCGGTAGCCGTGGCTGCAGATCTCGTGTCCTTGCTCCACCGCTGCGCGCGCGACGTCTGGGGCGTGCTCGAACGCGACCGCGCAGGCGAAGAACGTGCTCTTGACGTCGTGGCGCTTGAAGATGTCGAGGATCCGCCAGACGCCGACTCGGGAGCC
>JAODNO010000665.1 GCA_025465235.1 Pseudonocardia sp. | reverse complement strand
GAGAACCGCCGCCGCCGATCCGCACGGTGGAGGAGAAACTCGAGCACGTCGCGGCCGGCCGCGGGCTGGTGGTCCTCGCGCTCTCCACCGCCACCTTCTCCACCCGCCCCGACATCACCTGGGTTCCCATCGACGACATCGGGCCCAACCACGTGTGCCTCGCCTGGGTCAACAACCGCACCGATCCCCTCATCCACGAGTTCACCGAGATCGCCACCGCCCAGGCGCAGCGGCCATACACCCCCGCCTGAGCGGGACCCCGGACGGCCGAGGCGGCGGTTCCGATCAGGCGAGCAGCTCGATGACCGTCCCCGCGCCCACGGTCCGGCCGCCCTCGCGGACGGCGAAGCCGAGGCCCTCGGTCATGGCGACCGACCTGCCGAGCTCCACCGTCATCTCGACGGCGTCGCCGGGCAGCGCATGTCGCCGGCGTCCAGCGACACGTGGCCGACCACGTCCGTCGTCCTGAAGTGGAACTGCGGGCGGTAGCCGGTGGAGAACGGCCGGCTGCGTCCGCCCTCGGCTGCGCTCAGCACCCGGACTACCGCGCGGAACCGGGTACGCGGCCGAACTGCGCCCGGGGTGCTGACCACCTGGCCGCGCCGGACGTCGCTGCGTTGCACGCCGCGCAACAGCATCGCGGTGTTGTCGCCCGCCGGGCACCGGCACATACGCGGCGATCGCGGCCAGCAGGTCGCCGATCCGGGCGACCCACCGCGGGTCGCCCTCGAGCGCCCTCAGTGCGGACACCCGGACCACCGGGATCTCCGCAGCGGGAAATCCGTACTCCGACAGCAGGTCCCGGAGCTCCAGCTCGACGAGGTCGAGCAGCTCAGGGTCGTCGATCATGTCGGACTTGTTCAGCGCCACCACGATGTGCTCGACGCCGACCTGCCGGGCCAGCACCACGTGCTCACGCGTCTGCGGCATCGCCCCGTCCTGCGCGGAGACCACCAGCACCGCCCCGTCGATCTGAGCGGCGCCCGTGATCATGTTCTTCACGTAGTCGGCGTGGCCCGGCATGTCGATGTGGGCATAGTGCCGCGTTGCGGTCTCGTACTCCACGTGGGCGATGTTGATGGTGATGCCGCGGTCGCGCTCCTCCGGTGCCCGGTCGATGCCGTCGAACGGCACGGCCCTGGCGAGTCCTCGGTCCGCGAGCACGCGGGTGATCGCGGCGGTCAGGGTGGTCTTGCCGTGGTCGACGTGGCCCATCGTGCCGATGTTGAGGTGCGGCTTGGGGCGCTGCTGGAGGTGCTCGGTCATGACTCTCGTCCTTCGTGGACAGTGACGGCGAGAACCGCGCCTGGAACGCGCATTCCACCCCCTCCGCTGGTTCTCCGGAGGTGGGACGGAGAGGGGTCAGCGTCGTGCGCCGCCGGCGGCTGAAGCCGCGAAGCAGGCGGCCGACACCGGCAGAGCGACGGGCTCTGCGACGAGGAGGGTGGCGGCGGACATGGTGTGGAGACTAGGGAGCGCAGCGGGCCGAGGCGATCGACTTTCCCCGCCCCGGCCGACGACCGGTCGACAGGCAGAGGCGTCGGATGCGATGCGGGCGGACGGGGTGCCGGGGTCGGGCGGAGCTACCTGCCGTCCAGCCAGCTGTAGGCCGTCTGCCGCGAGATCCCGAGGGCGCGGGACATCGCGAGAACCTCCAGGCCCTGCCGCTTGCCTGCCCCGAGGAGCTCCCGCTGCCGGGCCCGCAGCTCCTCGATCCGGTTGGCGACCTCGCGCATCTCCGAGAGCAGCGCCTCGGCCTCCGGCCCAGCGCCCGAGCGGGACCGCCCGGCGCCCGGGCGGGGGAACCCCCGGACCTCGTCGGCGTCCCAGCGCCGGCGTCCCTGCTCGTCGCTGCCGTCGAGGGGCTGCGGTGCCTGTCCCCGCGACACGTAGCCCAGCCAGGTCGGGGTCTTCACACCCCAGGCCCGCGCGCATTCGTCGCTGGTCCAGGTCTCGGTGTCGGTGATGGTCCCCGCCTCCCTCTGCGTCCCGAGGAGCGGCAGCGGCGACGCCGGGTGCCGCGCCGACCGATGCAAGAAAACGATCCCATGGCGCCCGAAGGTCACGCCTGTTGCGCCGCCGCGGACCCGCCATGTCCGTCCGCGGTCGAGGCCGGAGCCCGCTCGCCCGGCCCCGCTCCGCCCTCGACTGCGGTGCCCACGACCAGGTCCTCCTGGGCGAGCCGACGCAAGGCGGCGATGAGGGCGTCGGCGAGTACGGCGAACATCACGACGCCCTCGGCGCGGTCCTCGAGCGACGTGCGCCGCCATACGGCGTCCACCTCGGCTGCGGCCAGCTCGTGGGCGGAGTCCGCGTAGCGGTCCAGCAGATCGAGCACGTCGTGCTGGCCGAGCCGGAGCAGGGTGGCGATCACCTCGGCCAGGCCGGTGCGCGCCGGGTTGTCCGGGCGGACGTTCCAGCCGTGGCGATCGAGCAGCTGCTGCACCTGCTCGCCGGCGGTGCGCCACGCCTCGTCGTCGTCCGGCTCGCGCTCCCGCCGTCGGGTGAGGGAGTACTGGACCTTGCCCAGCGTCTCCAGCGCGCCGACGCCCACGGAGTCGAGGTGTCCGAGCACGTCCCGGGACGCGAGGATCGACAGGCCTCCGACGTCGACGAGGGCCCGGATCAGCTTGAGTCGACGGGCGTGCTCCTCGCCGTACTGCGCCTGGTTCGGGCTGGTGCGCTCGCCCGGCGGCAGCAGGCCTTCCCGAAGGTAGAACTTGATCGTGGGGATGGGCACGCCGGTGCGGGCGCTCAGCTCCGCCATGCGCACGGTGACCTCCCGGTTCGCGACTCTGCGGCCCCGCATGGATAGCAGGAATATCGGCTGCCTGCTGGCCTGAGCCTAACACCGAGGGTCGACGGCATTGCCCCGCTCCCCAACTATGGATAGTGTCTATACCGATACCGCAGCGCCCCGCTATCCAGGAGCGAGGGAGAGGCCATGTTCGCGGCACTCGGCAGGTCGGCCGCACGTCGGCGGTGGGCGGTGGTGCTCGGCACTGTCGTGTTCGTGGCGCTCGCGGGTTTCTGGGGCGCGGGCGCCTTCGGTGCGTTAGGCGGCGGCGCCGGATTCGACGATCCCGGCAGCGAGTCGGCGGAGGCGAACGCGATCCTCGCCGGCCCGCTCGGCCGCTACGCAGCCGACGTGGTCGTCATGTTCACGAGCCCCGGCTCCACGGTGGACGACCCTGCGTTCGAGGCTGCGGTCA
>JAODNO010000652.1 GCA_025465235.1 Pseudonocardia sp. | reverse complement strand
GGCATGTGCGATTGCGAAATGCCGTCAGGGCGCGGTCCCGGCCAGGGTGAATGACGTGCCTACCGCGTTCGGCACGAATGCCTCCGGCAACGCCGCGGCCAGCCGGTGCTGGGCCTTCCAGCCCGTGCAGTGCGCCGGAACCAGCACGTCGGGCGCCATCTTTCCGAACGCCGCCACGGTCGGTTCGATGATCGGCTCGAAGCCCGGTCCGGTGAGGTGGAAACCGCCGAGCAGGGCATGCAGCCGGTCCACCCCCGTCAGTCGCATCGCGTGCCGCGCAATGTTCACCGCGCCGGCGTGCCCACATCCGGTGAGGACGACGAGTCCCCGTCCGCGGACGCGCACCACCAGCGCCTGCTCGTCGAGGATCAGCGGATCGGGCTCCCAGCGCCCCTCGCGCCAGGCCTCGTGGTTCGGCAGCCCGTGCTCGAACTCGGTGGTGCGATCGACCTCCCCGCTGATGAGGACCGAACCGTCCAGCAGCAGCGACGGCTGCCGTCGCTCGATCACCTCGAGGCCTTCGGCCTCCAAGGCGGAACGGCTCAGCGTCGGCAGTTCCCACGGCGGCTGGTCGGGCAGGGCGAAGCGCCGCCGGCTCCACACCAGCGGGTGCACCGTGAGCGGCAGACCGTTTCGGCCCCGCAACCGGGCCAGCCCCGGGAAGCCGCCGTCGTGGTCGACGTGACCGTGGCTGAGCACCACGACCTCGATCGCGGCCACGTCGAGGCCGAGCCGTTCGATGTTGAGCGCCATCCCGCCCGGGGACACCCCGGTGTCGAACAGCACCGTGTGTGTCGTGTTGCCGCGGCGGGTGGTCACCAGCGCGGAGAAGCCGTGCTCGGCCACCAGCCCCGGGAACGTGCGGCCCTCCTCGAACTGCGGGGCCGGGACCTGGGGCAGCCGGGAGAACGGCGTGCGGCGGGCCGGGCCGGTGTCGCCCATCAGCGCGTCGTAGCTGTTGTCCATGAGCGTCGTGACGACGACCTCGTCGACCGGCTCCAGGGCGATGGGGTCAACCGCGGTGCCCTCCGCCGGGCGCGGGAGGGTTGCGGCGACCTCGGCGGGCGCGCCGCTGCCGTCACACATGACCCCATGGTGGGCGCCGCTGGGCGCGGGGACCAGCCCCGTACAGCGCATCCTCGGCGATCATGAACTCCGGGGTCGGCGGGATCACCATGGTCGGCCTCGGTGTCGCTATCGCCGCGACGGCGCGTAGGGACTAGCGCCCTGACATCATCAGCGTGATGGCGCGGCTCGAATGGTGCGCGCCACAGTTCTGACGCCCGGCAGGGGGAGAGCCCGAACCTGCCGGACCGGCCACGCGGCGGCACGACCCGGCGGCCCGGCCCCCTGGGCGGGAGTCCGGGCGCAGGTTTGGACCTCGCAGGAGGACGCGGGCACGGCGGCGAGCCGCAATGGTGCTGGAGAACCGCCATGGGCCGGATGTCAACGGCAGAACAACGACCGTGGCCCGTCGAGGTCCAGCTCGTCGTCACGCAGCGCAGCCACGGAGGGACCTCATCCCGGACCGGCGCGGCCGCGCTGGCCATGGAGGGAGACATGAGCGTGAGGAATTTGATTCTCGGGGCTCTGGCCGCGGGCGGAGGTGCCGTGATCGCGCGGCGCAAGCTGGATCCCCGGAGGATCCACGGCCGTCACGACGACCCGACGGTCGACCGATGGCATGTCGTGTTCGTCAACCGCCCTCAGGACGCGGTGGCGCCCGATGGACAACTGCCCGCTCCGCTCGCGGAACTCGGAGACGCGGTCGAGGTCCAGGTCCGGCGGGCGGCCGGTGACCGGGGCACGGCGCTTGCCGCGCGGGTGCGGACGCCCGTGCCCGCCGGGCTCAGCGAGGCCACTACGCGCATCCTGGGTACCGACCCGCGCCAGGCTGTCCGGACCGCGTTACGGCATTCCAAGCAGCTCGTCGAGACCGGCGAGGTGCTCAGCCCGGACAAGCCGGGTTCGACGCGGCTGACCCTCACGAACCTGCCACTCGAACTGGCGACACGGCACGCGCGAGCGGAGGGACGACTGTGAAGGCGCTGTGCTGGGAAGGCGTCAACGAGGTCTCCGTCGAGCAGGTTCCGGACCCGCAGATCTTGAACAAGCAGGACGCCATCCTGAAGGTCACGCTCAGCTCCGTGTGCGGCTCGGACCTGCACCAGATCAGCGGCTACATCCCCGCGATGAAGGCCGGGGACGTCCTCGGCCACGAGTTCATGGGCGAGATCGTCGAGGTCGGCCCGGAGGTGCGCAAGCACAAGCCCGGCGACAGGGTGGTCGTCTGCTCGTTCATCGCGTGCGGTCGCTGCTGGTATTGCGAGCATGAGCTGTACTCCTGTTGCGACAACAGCAACACCAACCCGGCCATCACCGAAAGCATGTGGGGTCAGGCTCCGGGAGGCATCTTCGGTTACTCGCATGCGATGGGTGGGTTCAAGGGGAGCCATTCCGAGTACGTCCGTATCCCCTTCGTCGACCACACGGCGTTCACGGTTCCCGACGGCGTCGACGACCAGTCGGCGGTCTTCGCCTCCGACTCGGCGCCGACCGGCTGGATGGGCGCCCACCTCGGCGGCGTGCAACCCGGAGACGTGGTCGCCGTCTGGGGCTGCGGAGCGGTCGGGCAGATGGCGGCCCGCTCGGCGATGATTCTCGGCGCGGAGCGCGTGATCGCCATGGACCGCTTCGACTACCGGTTGGACATGATGCAACGCCACGTCGGAGCCGAGGTCGTCAACTACGAGAAGGTCGACGTCGACGCCGTGTTGCGCGAGCGCAGCGACGGCCGCGGCCCTGACGTGTGCATCGAGGCGGTCGGCCTGGAGTGCCACAGCCCGGGCCCGCAGTACCGTCTCGAGCAGCTCAAGCAACAGACCCGGGTACTCCAGACCGACCGCGGGCACACCCTGCGCGAAGCGATCCTCGCCTGCCGCAAGGGCGGGACCGTGTTCGTCCTCGGTGTCTTCGCCGGCCTGGTCGACCACGTCCCCATGGGCGCGCTCATGAACAAGGGCCTCACGCTGCGCGGCGCCCAGCAGCATGGTGAGCGCTACATCCCGATGCTGCTCGATCGGATTGCCTCGGGCGAGCTCAAGACTGCGCACCTCGCGACCCACCCGATGCCATTGGAGCAGGGCCCACGCGGCTACGACCTGTTCAAGAACAAGAAGGAGAACTGCCTGCGCGCGGTGTTCAGGCCCGACGGCCTCAGCCCCAACGGCGGGTAGCCCAGGATCCCGGGCATTACCCTCGGTTCAGTGAGGGTGGCGGTCGTCGGTGCCGGCGTGGTCGGCCTGTCGACCACGGCCGCGCTGCTGCAGGGCGGCGCGGACGTGGTGTGTTACGAGCGGGCGGGCGCGCCGATGGCGCAGCGGTCGGCTGGGTCGTCGCGGATCTTCCGGCTGGCTCATCCCACCCCGGACCTGGTGAGGCTCGCGCGGGCCGCCCGGGCGGGGTTCGGTCGGTGGGAGCAGGCCGCGGACACGCCGATGATCATCCCGAGTGGCTGTGTGATCAGTGGGAACCCTGCGCAGGGGTGGGCCGCAGCCATGGCTGCAGCCGGTGCACCGCACGAGATCGTCGATGCGCCCTCGGGCGGGCTGCGACTGCCTGCGCTCACGCCGCCGTCCGGGGCGTTGCTCGACCCGGCGGGTGGTGTGATCGACGTCGATGCGGTGCGGGGCTATCTGATCGGGGTGACCCGGGGTGCCGTCGCCGGGGTGCAGGTGTATGCGATCGAGGACACCGCCACCGGTGCAACCGTCTGGAGCCCGGCGGGCGAAGCTCGCTTCGACGCGGTTGTCCTGGCGGCGGGAGCCGGGACGTCGCCGCTCGCCGCGCAGGTCGGCATCTACACCCCGCCAGCGCTGGCACACCACGTACGGTTCACCTTCCCGATCGACCAGTCGGTGGCGTGGCAGAGCTGGATCGACAAGCCGTCCGCCGGGTTGGCCACGTACCAGCACCAGAGCGGTCCTGGGAGGTGGGCGGTGGGGGGAGAGATCGATCCCGAGCTGATGGCCTGGGAGATGGGTCGCGAGGTGGCGATGTCCGCCTCGGGCGAGGCCGTCCTCGGCTACGCGCGCGAGCACCTCGCGGTCGAGCCTCGCATCGTCGACAGCCTGTACTGCGTGACCACGCCAGGTCTGGGCGACGGGTTCGAGGTCCGCCGGAACGGGTCGATCCTGGCGGTGTACGGCGAGAACCTGTTCAAGCTCGCACCCCTGCTGGGCGACGTACTGGCGGCAGCGTGCACCGAGGGGTCGACGCCTGCGGTCCCGGATGTGGCAGCGAGCCACTAGGACGGCTGCCCCACGGACGTGCCGCGGCTACGCTCAGCGCGCTTCTCGGACAGAAGTCCGCTGGGTTCCGTCGTACCCGCCGGCGCGGTGCGCGTGCCACTCGTCGGATGCGCGACCGAGCTCGACGGCGTGGGCCAGTCGCAGCGTGGTGGAGAGCCACAGCAGGATGTCGTGCAGCCGTAGCCGGGTCGGTCGGGCGTCGCCGATCAGCGCCGCGGTGGCGGCCTCCAGCGCTGCGAGCGCCGTGTCGTTGGCGCGTAGCTCGCGCAGGACCACCGCCTCCACGCCGCTGTCGCCTTCCTCCGTGTGGGCGAGCAGGGTGCGGCGGGTTGTGCGGGTGAGGTGCGGGACCAGGTCGGGATGCCGGTGGTGCAGCGCCGCGAAGACGTGTTCGGGGTGTTCTCCGCTGGTCCGCCCGATCTCGCGCAGGGCGGCGCCGACCGTGCCCGGCTCGCCGAGCACGGACAGCTCCTCGTCGGGCAGCTCCCAGAAGGCCCGGCCGCCTGCCCGGTCGGCGGCGGCGTCGGCGAGCGGACGCACGCGGGTGAGGGCGTCGCGGACGTCGGCCCAGCCGGCGCGGTCGAGCCTGCCGTGCAGTCCCTCGCTGATCAGGACATCGGTATCACCGGACCGGCCTACCGGCTGGGCGTCGAACCGGGCCCAACCGAACGCCGGCAGCTGCACCCACCGGCCGTGCGGCGCGTCGGGGGACCGGAAGCGCAGCGGTCGGCGCCCGCGCGCGTAGCCCAGGACGGCAGCCAGTGCGGTGTCGAAGGGCATCGGGTCGGGCCCGGTGCTGGGCAGCTGCAGCGCCTGTTCGCTGTTGTGGGCTGCTGCGTCGATCACGGTGTCATCTTGCCGGACTCGCCCGTCAACGGCGGCGTCCCCGCCCGATGACGAGAACACGTCAGGCGTGCGCAGGGTTGGTGCGGGCATGATCAAGCTCGGCCCGCTGGCCGGTGGCCAGTTCCGAGTTCAACACGGCTGAAGCCGGTGTCACGGCGGCCGCGGCGAAGGAGCTGGAGGAGCTGGGGTACTCGACCCTGTGGCTGCCCGGCGGCCGGGGCAACAACCTCACCCACATCGGCAACGTCGTCCGCTCGACCTCACGGATCGGCGTGGCGAGCGGGATCCTGTCGGTCGACGAGGTGCCGGCCTCCGAGGTCACCGCGGCCATGTGGCGCTGGCGCCGACCCATCCCGGGCGGTTCGTCGTCGGCCTCGGCGGTGCGCACGGTGCAAAGCCCCTGGCCACGCTCAACGCCTACCTCGACGAGATCGAGCCAGTGGTCCCGCGTCCGAGCGGATCCTCTCGGCTCTCGGGCCGCGGATGCTCGAACTGGCCCGGGACCGTGCCTCCGGCGCGTATCCGTATCTGGTGACGCCGGACTATGTCGCGTCGGCGAGGGAGATCCCCGGGGCGGAGCCGCAACTGGCGGTCCTGCTCGACGTCGTCCCCGAGACCGACCCGGGACGGGCCCGCGAGATCGTGCGGGGCGGGTCGCTGCAGTTCCTGTCCACCCTACCCGGCTACGCCGCCAACTTCCGCCGCATGGGCTTCGTCGACGACGACATCTCGGGCTTGTCGGACCGGCTCGTCGACGCCTTGACCGTGTGGGGCGACTTCGACACGATCGCCCGACGCATCACCGAATACCGGACCGCGGGCGCGGACCAGGTCGTGGTGCAGCTCGAAGGCCTGCCGAACGAGTGGTGGGGCAGCTCGCCGAAGCCGTGCGCGGGCGTCGTCGTTCCAGAGGTAGCAGCCCAGTGCCGCCTGGCCGTTGGCGTTGGTGGGGAGGTGCCGCCAGCGCCCGCATCCGGTCAGCACCCGCACGGCGAAGTCGGTGACGGCGCCGAGGCCGTGGTACCAGCGCGGTAGTGGCGGCATCGACCAGGTGACGTCCTCGGTGAGCAACGCGACCACGGCGTCGGCGTCGGCTCGTTCCAGCGCTGAAGAGAACCTGGTGACGATGTGCCGCAGGCGGGCGTCGCCGATATCCCGCAGCGTCTGCTGTTGGGTGGGGGGAGGGAACCTTCTCGGCGACGATCGCCCGTGCTAGCTGCAGGGCGCTGTTCACCGACGCGCGCGAGGTTTTCATCATGGTGGCGATCTCGGCGGCGGAGAAGCCGAGGACGTCGAAGAGCAGCAGCGCGGCCCGCTGGTTGCCCGGTACGTCGTTCCTAGGCGTCGTGGCTCGAGCCGCCGCTGGCAGACCTGCTGGTCCGGCCCGGAGTCACGGGCACGGTCTCCAGCACCGTGCCGACGACATCAGCACTACCTGAACCGTCGGTGCGTCGGTGCTCCCAGCTGGGTCCGGCCTGCCAGTCCGAGATGTTGCTGTGGCCCCAGCACTCGGCGGTGAGGTCGGCGTCGGTCAGTGCGTGCCACACTTTCTCGGAGTGCTCTGGAAATAGGTGCCGTGCACAATAGTCCGCTTGTCAGCCATTGCATGCTCCTCTGCTCGTCGAGGACGGCCACGTGTTGGGATACCGATTGACGCGCCATGTCGAGGTGCTCGCACAGCTCGTCCAGCTTCTGCCCGTTGTGCTCGTCTCCACCGCCGCTCAGGAGCGTGGGTTCGCTTCTTTCCCCGCACTGAGACGCAATGCCAGGGTGGGGCACGCGGTCGCTGCAGCCTGCGCCTCGGCCTGAAGCGACGTGGGCACCTCCTGCGATGCGAGCTGCGGGTACCCCCATTCGTCGAGCAGGATCAGCTCGGGAAGAAGCTCGGCGCAGAGTCCATGCGCGCGACACATGATGGGATCCACCTCCATACCGAGCCCGGCGTCCTCGCTCATCGCACTCCCTCGCTGGGCTCGGTCGGCGCTGCGCGAAGGCGCTGTGACATTGATTCGCTCGCGAGCTCGCTCATCGCACTCCCTCGCTGGGCTCGGTCGGCGCTTTGCGGTCACGGGGTCTCTTCGGGTACCGGCATCCACCGTGCTGACCGCGCCCACGGGCAGGGCAGGCCGGCGATGTGGCAGTCGATGTCGTCGGCGAACACACGCAGAGCCGCGGCTGCGAGTCGTGCCGCGCCGTCTGGGTGTGCG
This sequence comes from Pseudonocardia sp., assembly GCA_025465235.1. Taxonomy (GTDB): domain Bacteria; phylum Actinomycetota; class Actinomycetes; order Mycobacteriales; family Pseudonocardiaceae; genus Pseudonocardia. Next base: position 2,733 of record JAODNO010000652.1, on the reverse strand, counting down.
CACGCACCTCGACCCACGATGGTTGTCAACCGCTTGTGCAGGCGGTCGAGCGTGGCGCCGGACCGGTCGGCACCGCGGACGAGGTCGGCCATGTCGTCGGCGATGGCCGGCAGTCCGAACATGCACGGCCCACACTGCCCTGCCGACTCAGCTGCCAGGTAGCGCAGCGCACGGGCTGTCTCGGCGAGGCCGCAGGCCCGTTCCGGGAGAGCCACGAGTGCAGCTGTGCCCATGACCGTTCCCGCTGCCCGGCAGTCCTCGTGTGTGAGCGGCAGCAACCGTGCCTGCTCGATCGACACCCAGCTGCCGCCCAGCCCGCCGATCTGCACCGCCTGCAACGCCTCGGACTCGCCGCCGGCCGCCGCCAGTACCCTGCCGACCGGCGTGCCGAGTTCGACCTCGTGCACGCCAGGCCTGTGGACTGCGCCTCCGATGGTGGCCAGGGTGGTGCCTGGAGACGCGGGAGCGCCTGCCTCGCGGTACCAGTCCGGGCCGAAACGGGCGATCAGTGCCATGTGGGCCAGCGTCTCGACGTTGTCGACCAGCGTCGGCCGGCCCCCGACTCCTCGCTCCGCCGGACGCGGCGGCGTGACGGTGGGCCGAGCATCTCCCCTGTTCAAGAAGTTGACCAGGGCGGATTCCTCACTCGCCACGAATCGGTGGGGCACCTCCACCGTCCGGACCGCGACGTCGTCGGGACGCCGTGCGTCGAGTGCCGCGTGCAGGTACCGGGTGTGCTCCTCTCCTTCGCCTACGCAGATGACCGCCTCATCAGCCCCGACTGCACGGCAGGCGAGCAGGACCCCGTCGATCACCAGATGGGGTGCGAATTCGAGCAGCATCGCATCCTTCGCGGTGGCCGGGTCGCCGTCACAGCCGTTCGCGACCACGACGGGCCGCCCACGGCCGGTCGCGACCGCCGTCAGCTTGCGGCTCGTCGGGAAGCCGGCTCCACCTCGGCCGCGCAGCCCCGACCGGTCGACGGCATCGATCAGTCCCGCCGGCCCGTCCCACGGTCCGGCAGAATCGGCCGGCAGTGGTCCGTAGCGGGCAAGATGATCGGCGAACCCGGCAGGGGAGCCGCTTCCGGCAGAACCAGCGAGCAGTCGCACGCTGCCGGTCGGCGGGTCCGGCAGGGGCCCTGGCCCAGGCGCGGTCACCGTTGACCCGCCTGCGCTGCTCGTCGCGCATCCCGGTCGGGATCAGCGGCCAGCAACCGGTGCGTGATCGCGGCGGCCACTGCCACCACGCAGCCGATGTAGACGGCCAGTACCCAGCTGATCCTCCTGTCGGCCACCCCGATTCCCAGCCCGAGTGCGAGCGCCAACGGCCAGCTCGCGTACGCCACCACGTGCACGATCCGCCAGGACGGCAGGCCGATCCTGACCCGCAGCACGCTGGTGATGATCGCCGCGAACATGAGGTCGAGTGCCACGGCTCCGGTGCCGAGCCAGAACGGGTGGGGGGCGGAGGAGTACGGCAGCACGGCGTTCAGCCAGGCGAGCTCTGAGTGGGCCTTGGTCGCGATGACGACGTGCCCGAGGACGAAGGTGAGCGCCAACAGCGACATGTTGCGGTGCACAGCGTGCAGCGCGAACCGCGGCCAGCTCGCACTCGACGCCCGCCCCGAATGCATCGCGCCGAGCACCACCGTGGCGGTCAGCAGCAGCGTGGCGACGAGCCCTGTGGCGTGGCCCGCAGCCGAGAGCACATCTTGGTTCATCTCGTCGAAGTCCTGGTGGTAGTAGATGTCATGGCCGCGCGCCGGCACGATGTCCTGCCGGTGGGGGAGTGGAAGCGGCGCAGACGATCACGGTTGGCCGCGGGGGACGGCCGACGTCTCCGATCGGAGCACCGGGAGCCGTCCTCCTGTGCCCGGGCTCACCCGTTCGGATCTTGAGGCCGACGCCATCGATGGCGGCGCAGACGTATCGGTCTGCGCCAGCAGAGTCCCGAACAGCGTCGCCAGAACCGTGGCGGTGACCGCACTCCAGGACGTGACTCTGTTGATCGTGGTTCGTCCCCGTGCGCGGCGGCGGGTGTGGCTGCGCAAGGGCAGGTACACGAGTCGCCGGTTCTCCGGGCGAGGGTTCGCTACTGGCCGAGTGCCGGTTTCTCGCCCTGGTGATCTCTGCCGGCCTGGTTCCGGATCATTATTTATGACATCCGGAGGATAGGAAGCTGATAGCACTCGATCTAGGTCCTCGTGCCGCTGTGCATATATCGATGATCCCTTCACTCGAGTTCGGAGAGCGCTCGGGCGAGGTTAGCAACGGGCTGCCGGGATCGAAAGGCTCAGAGAAAACGAAATCATTCAAACGGAGCAATATTTCTAGATCTGCGGGTAAGGAGGACCTTCATTTTTCGGTCGGGACTTCTGTAGCAGTTCAGGCGGATCCGCCCGAACTCGACGTGCAGGGCGAAGTGCGCGAGTACACTGCGGGGTCGTCACGCCACAACCGCTCCTGCGCGCGAACTTCTTTCTCACGTCAGTGCCGGTGACCGACGAACAGACACGTGTAGAACGCGCGCCACGGCATCTCGACCTCGTCGAACCCGGCTGCGGTCAGCGCAGCGAGGTGGTCGTCCACCGTGGGGAAGGGGAAGTAGTGCGGGTGGGTCGGCTTCCCGGCGTTCGAGCCGGCGAACGCCGGTAGCACCGTGCGGAACCGGGAATCCCACTCGTCGGTCGGCCGGATGTGGTCGAGGGTGACCAGCCAACCGCCGGGAGCG
>JAODNO010000641.1 GCA_025465235.1 Pseudonocardia sp. | reverse complement strand
TCGCTCGGCACGTTCCTCGCCGTGCACGCCGGGCTCGCCATGCAGTCGATCGCGATGTGCGGCTCGGAGGAGCAGAAGCAGCGCTGGCTGCCGTCCATGTCCACGATGGACAGCGTCGGGGCGTTCGCACTCACCGAGCCCCAGCACGGTTCGGACTCCGTCGCCCTGGAGACCACGGCCCGCCGCGACGGCGACCGCTGGGTACTCGACGGCGCCAAACGCTGGATCGGCAACGCCACGATCGCCGACCTCGTGGTCGTGTGGGCCCGCGACACCGACTCCGGCGACGTGCTCGGCTTCGTCGTCGAGACCCCCGCCGACGGCTACACCGCGAGCGTGATCACCGGCAAGGTGTCGTTGCGGTCGGTGTGGCAGGCCGACATCACGCTGTCCGGGGTGCGGGTGCCGGACGAGAACCGGCTCACGAACGCCCGGACGTTCCGGGACTGCGGGCGGGTGCTCGCGAACACCCGCGGGATCTGCGCGTGGATGGCTCTCGGGCACGCGACGGCGGGCTACGACGCGGCGATGCGCTACGCCATGGCCCGGCAGCAGTTCGGCAGGCCGCTGGCGTCGTTCCAGATCGTGCAGCAGCGGCTCGTGGGCATGCTCGCGGACCTCACCGGCATGCAGCTCTACTGCATGCAGCTGGGTCGGCTGGCCGACGCCGGACGGCTGTCGCCCACCGTCGCCGGACTGGCGAAGATGCACAACACCCGCACCGCACGGAAGATCCTCTCCGAGGCCCGCGACCTGCTGGGGGGCAACGGGATCCTGCTCGAGCACCACGTGGTGCGGCACTGGGCCGACATCGAGGCCATCCACACGTTCGAGGGCACCGAGACGATGCAGACCCTCATCGTCGGGCGCGACATCACCGGGATCGGCGCCTTCACCTGACGGCGATCGTGCGCGGATACGGGTGCTCCGGCACTCCTATCCGCGCACGGGGCCGAAGGCCTTCGTCCAGGCCTGATACCCGCCGTCAAGATCGGTGGCATTGTGCAGCCCGAGGTCCTGGAGAGACGCCGCGGCGAGACTGGAGCTGTAGCCCTCCGAGCAGAAGACGATCCAGGTCACCTCGTGGTCGGTGGCCTCGGGGATGCGCGCGTCGGAGGCGGGGTCGAGGCGCCACTCCAGGTGGTTGCGCTCGATCACCAGGGCACCGGGCAGCTCGCCCTCCTGCTCCCGCTGCCACCCCGGCCGGGTGTCGACGAGGATCGCGCCTCGCTCCACCATGGCGGCGGCGCGGTGTGGGTCCGGGCGGTCCAGTCGCGAACGGGCGGCGGCCAGCAGGTCCTGCACCGTCGGGCGTCGCTGTGCCGTTGACTCGCTCGCAAGCTCGGTCATCCGACTCCCTCCGACGATCCCGACTCGACCAGAACGCTGCGGGTGCGCCGCAGCCGGCGGTCCGGCTCCACGGCGTAGTACGACATGGCGGTCAAGGGCGGGGAGTAGGCGTGCACGCTCACAGCGGGCGTCGGTGCGGGGTTGCCGACGTCGTGCACGTGCCCGAGCGGGAAGCCCACGCTGCGCCCGGCCCGCATCCGTCGCGCCCGCAGCCCGTCGCCCACCCAGCGCTGCTCGACGAGACTGCCGGACACGACGGTGAGCGCGCCGAGGGAGCCGGCATGGTCGTGCAGCTCCGCCGTCTGCTCCATGGCCCAGCTGATCAGCCACACGTCGACGTAGCTGTCGCTGCGCAGCAGCCGGTACCAGCGACGTTCGGGATCGATCGTGATGGCGTGGCGGCCGGCGTGCACTTCGTCGGCGACCCCACGCGTCAGAGCGGTGAGGTCGGCGAGGACCAGCGGCGTGGGAGCGTGCAGCAGCACGGACGTACTCCAGTGACGACGGCGGACGAGCGGGCGAAGATGTCAGCTCGTGCGACAGCACTGGTCGAAGTGGTCGGCCCGACGGCAACCCCAGATCTCTCCGAGGACGGCGGCAGGCGACATGACGACATCTGAGCACACCGGACGTCTCGCATGCCACCTCGTCCCGAGGCGCGGGAAGGAGCGGCGCCGCGCCGGTCAAATGTCCGACAACGCTGTGCGTCAGACTGCGGTCCGTGGCGACTCTCCTCGATGACGGCAGCTGGGATGTCCAGGGGCGCAGGCTCCAGTTCCCGGTGCGGATCACCGCCGCCACCGCCGCGTTCGCGACCTACCTCGTCCGCACCGCCCGAGCGGGCAGCCTGGTCTCGGGCACGGGCCTGGAGCTCGCTTCCGTGGCCGGCCGGACGCCGTTGTTCCTGGGGTTCGTCACCTACCGGGCCGGCGACCTCGACAGCTATCACGAGGTCGCCGTCGCATTGCTGGCCCGCCATCGCGGACGGGTCGGCCCGTACATCCACCAGCTCCCGGTGACGCAGACGTTCACGATGGAGGCGGGCCGGGCGCTCTGGGGACTCCCGAAATGGCTGGCCCGTGCCGAGCTCGACATCACCGGCCGCGACGCCACCTGCCACCTGACCGACGACGCCGACCGGCACGTCCTCACCGCTTCGTTACGCACCCTGCCGTGGCGGATCCCCCTGACCATCCCCGGTGCGCTCACCGCGCTGGCACCGCGCGGGGACACCGTTCTGACCAGCAGGGTGCGTGCCCGGGCCGGCGGTATCCGGTTCGGCGTCCGCGGCGCCACCGTGGTGCTGGGCTCCGGCCACCCGATGGCCGACGAGCTGCGAGCCGTCGGCCTCCCCCGGCGCCCAGTGGCGACGCTGATCGCCGAGCACCTCGAGTTCGACATGGCGGCAGCAGTCGCGGTTCCCCGCTGATCAACGCGAGACCCTGGTTTGCGCCCCGGAGAGGGCCGATCGGCGGGTCGCGCGGCGATCATCGAGCGAGCGCGCGCCGGACCGTCGCCGCCACCAACCACGGCCGCAGCATCACGTCGCCCGCCCGGAAGCGCAGCACCTCCCGGCCGCGCCGGCTGAGGTAGGCCTGCCGCTCGAGGTCGCGCACGGCCCGTTCGGGGGTGAGGTGATCGCGGCCGTCGTACTCCACACGGCGAGCGGGATCGCCGGATACGCCATGTCGAGGCGGTACGGGCCGATCGGGTGCTGCAGCACGGGCGCAGGCAGGCCGGCAGCGTGTATCGCGATGCGGATCCGGGTCTCCATCGGCGGGTCGTAGGCCGTGCGCAGCGGCGTGGTGACCAGGATGCCGTCGGGCAGGGTCATGATCTCGTCGAACGGAAGCCGGTCGTGGCGCACCCGCAAGCCGGGGCGGTCTTCCCGCCCCGGAACGGTGAACGCAGTTCGGTCGACACGGCCACACCGACGGCAGCAAGCTCGGCGCGGTTCCGCCCTCAGCCAAGATCGTCGCGAGATCCGAGGGATACGCCTTCAGCGGGGCGGATCGGTGGATCTCACGGCGATCAGCGGTGCGCCGCGAGCCACTCCCGTAGGTCCGACAGCGGCGCTTCGCGTTCCGGCTCGTTGTAGATCTCGTGCCAGAGGCCCTCGTACCGGTGCACGGTCCTGTCGGGCGAGCCCCAGCTCGACTCCAGCCGCCGGAAGCCGGAGGCGTCGACGAGCTCGTCCAGGGTCCCGTACTGCATCAGCACGGGGATGCACAGGGCACGGGCACGCTCGGGCAGTACGTCGAACTGCCCGAACAACGCGGCCGACAGTCCGAGCGTCGGGTGGCCGTGGTGCACCAGCGGATCGGCCCGGTAGGCGGCGACGACTGCGGGGTCCTTGCTGATCTTCGTGGGGTCGATTCCGGCCGGGCGCAGCGTGGGTGCGACCTTCGCGAGCGCCCGCACTACCGGGACGGCGGCCTGCGGCACAGCGCTGCTGGCGAGCGCGGGTGCGGAGAGCACGAGGCCGCGCAGCTCATCCTGGTGCTCCAGCGCGTAGGCCAGGGCGATCTGGCCGCCCATGCTGTGCCCCAGCAGGAAGACCGGCAGCCCGTCGTGGCGGGCGACCACCTGCAGGCGGAAGGCGTCCAAGTCGGCCAGCCAGTCGTCGTAGCGGACGAGGTGCGCCCGCCGGCCCTCGGACCGCCCATGACCGCGGTGGTCGACGCCGTAGACCGCCCACCCGTCCGGCACGAGGACGTCCACGACGTTGCCGTAGCGACCGGAGTGCTCGCCGAGGCCGTGGCAGACGAGCAGCACCCCGGTGGGCTCCCCGACCGGGAGCCTGCCCTGCCAGTAGATCTCCACTCCGCGCGCGCCGCCGAGCCGGCCCTCGACCTGCACCTGCTGCTCCGGCGTCCCCAGCCCGTCCGTCACAGCTGCCCGATCACGACGTCGTCGTCGGTCCGGTCGGACCCGGCCTGGACGCCGGCAGGCTCAAGGTCGATGTCGTGGCGCAGATCGATCTCGTCCGGCACGTCGAGCAGGATCGCGACCGGCTCACAACCGGCGGCGACGACGGACAGTCCGTACTCACCCCCGCCGATGTCCTCGATCCGGTACCCGCCGTCGTGATCGGTGTCGACCGAGTCGACGATCTCGCCGTCCTGCACGAGGGTCACGCGGGCACCCTCGATCGGACCGTCCTCGCCGTGCGCAGATCCAGCGAGTGAGCTCGATCGGGCCAGCAACACCTCGGCCTCGATCGGCGCGTCCGCCACCGTCAGCGCGACCGCTCCCGGCTGGTGACCGGGCGCGGTGCAGACCAGGACGAAGCTCCCGGACGCAGGAGCAAGCACCTCACCGCGACCGTCGGGCCCGGCCGTGCCGTCCGCGACGGCCCGCCCCCTGTCGTCGAGCAGCGCGACGGCGACGTGCCCCGCGGGGGCGCCTCCGCGGCGCACGGCCTGGTACCGCACGGGCTGCGGCGCACCACCGACCGGAGGCCCCAGCGCGGGGCCGTCCGGGCTGACCAACGACACCACCGGCGCGCTGTCCGGGCGCAGGCTCGGGTCGGCGAATCCGAACGTGCGCAGCAGGGCCAGGTCGGCGGCGGCCTGCTCGGAGGCGCGGTCGACGGAGCACCGGCGACCCCGGGAGGGAGCAGCGACAGCCGAGCTCCCCTCGGGCTCCGGAGTGGGGGCAGTGGCCAACACCGGATCCCGCTCTCGGTCGGCCGGCTGCGGCGGCATCGACACCGCCGGCACGGGAGCAAGCGGCGCAGCGGCAACCGGTCCAGCAGCGGAGGGCTTCACCACGCGCTTCTGATCGGCGTTCGGCGCGGCCTCGGCAGGCTCGCCACCCGCGACCGACTGCCCCGTGTCATCGGCAGCGGCAGCGGCAGCGACGGCCGCCGGCTCCGCAGCGGGCTCGGCCGCGACGACGTCGGCGCCGGAACCGCCGGCCGCCTTGCCGCCCCGCACCGCCGGATCGGATCCCGTCGCGCCCCCGCTAGCGCCGGTGCTCAGGCCGGACGCGCCGAAGCCCAGGTCGGGCGCGGAGGGCGGCGGCACCGCCCGGGCGTCCTCCTCGGCGTCGACGTCGGCCCAGTCCGCCCATCCGGCAAAGTCGTCCTGTTTGTCGGGCAACCCGGACGGCGGCCCCTGCGACGGCACGAGTTGCAGCGGGACGATCTCCACGGAAGCCGGCGCCTGCCATGATCCGGGGCCGTCGCCCACCGCAATCATCTGGGCGGCCCGGCCCCACGGCGTGTCGTCGACGGTCAGCTCCAGTTCAAGCTCCGGGGATGGCTCCGGCGGCCGCTGCGCCGGCAGCGGAACACCCACCGGGGGGGTCGACGCCTCCGGCTCTCCCGCCGCAGATCCCGTGCCCACCTTCGGGTGGGCCGTGTCTGTCGCGCGGGGCTCCGGCACGGCCGCCCGGGCCTCCGCAGGCTTGGCGATGTCCGGAAGCACGGCCACCTGCACCGCACCCGCGCCGGCGTGCGCCAACGCCGCGACGGGAGCAGGCATGCTCTCGGCCCGGAGCCGGACGAGGTCGGCCACCGTCTTCGGGCGGCTTGCGGCGGCGGAGATCCTGCGACGGCGGAGCACGACAAGTCCCGTGACCACGGCGACGACGAGAACCAGTGCGATCAGACCCAGCGTGCTCATCCCGGCAGTCTCCGCTCCGTCACCACCCACGCCTCCCGCGCGGCGTGGTGATCATGCGGCCGGGACCACCATGGACGCACCTGCGCTGCCGGAGTACCGGGCGAATAGCCCGGAGGGAACCTAGCACCCCCGGGATCCCCTGATCGGGTGATGGTGGGGCGTGTGTTACGCCAGGTGAGTCAACTGCCGCCGGTGGTCC
>JAODNO010000628.1 GCA_025465235.1 Pseudonocardia sp. | reverse complement strand
CGCCGGGGTGGCCGAGCCCGGCCGTCCGCGGGCGCGCAGCGGCGGGCGCCGGATCCGGTGGGCCGGCGTCGAACGGACCCGGGCGCCCGGGGCCTGGATCCGTCAGCGCCCCACCGATCAGGGCCCCATCGATCGGGGCCCCTTTGATCATGGCCCCATTGATCAGGGCCATGACGGCTCGCTCGATGCGCACACGACCATCTCCCGCACCTCGCAGCCCTCCGGGCGGGTCAGCGCGTACAGGACGGCGTCGGCGACCTCGGCCGGATCGTTGAGCTGTGCGTCGGGCCCCGGCTTGTACTGCTCCGGCCGGCCGTCGAAGAACGCCGTGTCCATGCCACCGGGCACGAGCAGCGTCACACCAACCTCACCCGCAAGCTCGGTGGCGAGCGCCCGGGTCATCCCGACCACGCCGAACTTGGAGGCGCAGTAGGCCGACGCGTCCGGGAGCGCGCGCAGGCCGAGGGTGGAGGCCACGGTGACCACCCGGCCCCGGTTCGCCTTGAGGGCGGGCAGCGCGGCGCGGATCACCGCGGCGGTGCCGAGCAGGTTGACCGTCACCACCCGCTCCCAGTCGGCGGCCGGCACGTCGCCGAGCGCGCCACAGCTGTCGGTGCCCGCCGCTGTGACCACGGCGTCGAGCCCGCCCGCCGCGCCGACGAGCTCGCGGATGGCCTCCTCGCTCGCCCGGCCGTCAGCGAGGTCGGTGACCGTCGAGAGCGCATTCCCGAGCTCCGGACCGGCGTCGACCACGATGCGGTCGACCAGCAACGGGCGCCCGCCCGCAGCGGCCACCGCGTGGGCGACCGCCCGGCCGAGGCCGGACGCGGCGCCGGTGACGAGCACGCTCCCAACCGGCCGCGGCGCGCGACCGGTCGCCGTGGGGGCATCGAGGGTCTCCGTCATGTCTGTCCTTCCGTCACGTGTCGTTCGTCCTGCCTGTCCGGCCCGTGCCGGTCCTGCCGAGGAGTGGGTAGAGACGGCGCACCGCGGACACGACCTCCTCGGGTGCCACGCTGCTGAGGCAGGGGTGGCCGGGCACAGGGCAGTCGCGGGCGCGGGTGTCGCGGCAGGGCGCTGCCTGATCGCCGAGGAGCATCTGCGGCACCTTGTACGGGCGCCACTTCGCAGCGGGTACGACCGGCGCGAACAGCGACACCACGGGTGTGCCGACGGCCGCAGCCAGGTGCGCCGCACCCGTGTTGCCGGCAACGAGCGCGACGGCCCCGGCCAGCACGCCCGCGAGCTGACCCAGGTCGGTGCGGCCGCCGAGATCGAGGGCGCACCCGTCGGCGACGGCGGCGGTGAGGCCGCGCTCACCGGACCCGCCGGTCACGACGACCGGCAGGCCGAGGCGCTCGAGCATCCGTGCGGCGCGGCGGTGGTGCTCGACCGGCCAGCGCCGGGCCGGCACCGCGGCGCCGGGATGCAGCACGACGTACGGGCAGAGCGCGACCGGCCCGAGCACCCTGCCCACCGGTGGCGGAGTGCACACCGCGAGCCTGCCGTCGTCGCCATGGGGCAACCGAAACCCGGCCGCGCGGGCGATCGCGAGTGCCCTCTCCGGCTCCGGCAGGTCCTCCGGCAGGTCGTCGCCAGGCCCGTCCCCGGGTCGCAGCCGCACGTCGAGCAATGATCCGGGGTAGTCGACCGAGGCGCCGGTGATCCGGCCGATCCCGGCGAGCCGCAGCAGCAGCGCGGTCGGCAGCGGCGACTGGTGGAACGAGGTGAGCAGCACCGCCTCGTCGAAGGAGTGTCCGGCGAGCTCCGCGACCACGAGGTGCAGATCGGCCGCCCGTACGGGAGGGGCGGGGCTCACCGTCCACGGGCTCGTCCACACCATGACGCGCCTGACGCCGGGCAGGAGCCGGCCGGCCGCCTCGCCGTCCGGCCCACACAACAGCGACACCTCCGTGTCCGACGCAGAGGCGACGGCGCGGACCGCGGGGCCGGTGAGCAGGACGTCACCGGCCCCGTCGAGCCGCACGACCAGGACCCGCCGGGTCACGGGGCACCCACGGGCGCGAGCAGGTGCCGCACGGCACCGACCAGGTCCGCCCGGACGACCGGCGCGGCCGCCACCTCGTCCGGTCGGGTCACCGGGGTGGGAACGAGCACGGAGGCGGCGCCTGCCGCGGCGGCGGCCTCGACATCAGCACCGATGTCACCGACGACCGCGACGCGATCCGGCGGAAGGCCGAGCCGTTGAGCAGCGGCGAGCACCATCCCGGGCTGCGGTTTCCGGCAGGAGCACTCGTCGGCGGGTCCGTGCGGACACACCTGCCACACGGCGAACGGCCCGAGGAGCTCCTCGACCCGCCGGTTCACCGCGTCGACCTGCTCGGTGCTGATCAGCCCCCGCGCGATGCCGGACTGGTTGGTCACCACGCCGACGGGTATCCCCGCGGCACGCAGGAGGTCCAGTGCCGCGCGCGCCCCCGGAACAGGCCGCACCATGGCCGGGTCCCGGTTGTACGGCACGTCGAGGACCAGCGTGCCGTCCCGGTCAAAGAGGACGGCCGCCGGTGCACGTTGGACGATCACGGCAGAAGAAGTGTCCGAGCCCGGAGCCGATAAACCCCTCCGGCACAACTGCTACTCCACGTTACCGCTACTACTCACCGTGATCGCGCCTCTGCCTCGACCCGTGGGCGCGTGGTGATCACAGCTGCTAGTCGCCCCGGGCGGCGGCCAGCAGCTGGCAGCGGCGGCCGGCTCGGTCGGCCTGAGGACGTGGGGCTCGCGATGGAGGCGGTGAACATTGTCGCCGAGGACATCCGGGTCACGTGGGCTCTGCACGTCTGCTGTGGCAACCGCTACGCGCGCCCCTGCGCCACGTACCGGCCGACGCCGCCCGCGCGAAGCTGCGCGCGATGACCACCGCGGCCGCTGCCGTCCGCGACCGCATCCAGAAGGAGAAGAACGCGTGATCAGCCTTGCCGAGAACGAGCACCTCTTCACGTCGGAGTCGGTCACCGAGGGCCACCCCGACAAGATGGCCGACCAGATCTCGGACGCGATCCTCGACGCCGTGCTCGCTGCCGACGCCGCCTCCCGTGTCGCCTGCGAGACGCTCATCACCACCGGCTTGGTCGTGGTCGCAGGCGAGATCACGACGACGGCCACCGTCGACTACGCGCAGGTCGTTCGTCGGACCATCTGCGACATCGGCTACGACAACGGCGCCTACGGGTTCGACGGCCACCACTGCGCCGTGATGGTGACCCTGGACAAGCAGTCGCCCGACATCGCGCAAGGCGTGGACGTGGCCCACGAGCACCGCGGCAGGCTCAGCGAGGACGAGCTGGACAGCGCAGGGGCAGGCGACCAGGGCATGATGTTCGGCTTCGCGACACGGGAGACGCCGGAGCTCATGCCGCTGCCGATCGCGCTCGCACACCGGCTCGCCCGTCGCCTGGCGGAGGTGCGCAAGGACGGCACGCTGCCCTACCTGCGCCCGGACGGGAAGACGCAGGTCACCGTGCGCTATCGCGACGGCGTTCCCGTCGCGGTGGAGAAGGTGCTCATCTCCACGCAGCATGCGGAGGAGGTCGAGACCCGGCAGATCCGCGACGACCTCTGGGAGCACGTGGTCGTCCCCCAGCTCCCCGCCGAGCTGTACTCGGCCGGTGAGCTGCAGGACAACTTCTACGTGAACCCGACCGGCCGTTTCGTCATCGGCGGCCCGGTCGGCGACACGGGCCTCACCGGCCGTAAGATCATCGTCGACACGTACGGCGGGTTCGCCCGGCACGGCGGAGGCGCGTTCTCCGGCAAGGACTCGTCCAAGGTCGACCGGTCCGCCGCCTACGCTGCTCGGTACGTGGCGAAGAACCTGGTGGCCGCCGGGCTCGCCGACAAAGTGGAGGTGCAGGTGGCGTACGCGATCGGGGTGGCCAGGCCACTGTCGCTGCTGGTGGAGACGTTCGGTACCGAGCAGGTGCCGCTCGCGATGATCCGCAAGCTGGTCGACGAGCATTTCGACCTCCGGCCTGCCGCGTTCCGCCGGCATCTGCAGCTCAACCGGCCGATCTTCGCCAAGACCGCTGCGTACGGCCACTTCGGCCGCGACGACCCGGACTTCACGTGGGAGCGCACCGACAAGGCCGACGAGCTGCGGGCAGCGGCGGGGCTCGCCTGATGCCCGGTTTTCCCTCCGACCTGCAGATCGCGAAAGGCGCGAAGCTCCTCCCCCTCAGTGAGATCGCCGCCGAGATGGGCATCGGCTCGCACCTGGTCACCCCCTACGGCCGGGAGGTCGCGAAGATCGAGCTCGCGGCGATCGACGAGCTCGCCGACCGGCCGCGCGCCAAGTACGTGGTGGTCTCCGCCGTCACCCCGACCCCGCTGGGCGAGGGCAAGACCACCACCACCGTCGGGCTCGGCCAGGCGATGCGGCACATCGGCAAGCGCGCCACCATCGCGATCCGGCAGCCGTCGATGGGGCCCACGTTCGGCATCAAGGGCGGCGCCGCGGGCGGTGGCTACTCGCAGGTGGTGCCGATGGAGCAGCTGAACCTGCACCTCACCGGCGACTTCCACGCCGTCACCGCCGCGCACAACATGCTCGCCGCCGTGCTCGACAACCACCTGTTCCAGGGCAACGAGAGCGAGATCGACCAGCACAACATCACCTGGCGGCGGGTGCTCGACGTTAACGACCGGGCGCTGCGCAACGTCGTCGTCGGGCTGGGCTCGCGACTCGACGGGGTGCCGCGGCAGACCGGGTTCGACATCACGGCGGCGTCCGAGGTGATGGCGATCTTCGCCCTCGCCCGGTCGGTGCCGGAGATGCGCGAGCGGCTCGGCCGCATCGTCGTCGCCTACACCCGGGACGGGAAGCCGGTCACGGCCGAGGACATCGGCGGCGCCGGGGCGATGGCCGTGATCATGCGGGACGCGATGGCGCCCAACCTGTTGCAGACGCTGGAGAACACTCCAGTGCTGGTGCACGCAGGCCCGTTCGGCAACATCGCGCACGGGAACTCGTCAGTGGTGGCCGACCTCATCGGCATCCACTCCGGCGACTTCCTCATCACCGAGGCGGGCTTCGGCGCCGACATGGGCGCGGAACGGTTCTTCAACATCAAGTGCCGGGCCTCGGGGCTCGTCCCGGACGCCGCGGTCGTCGTCACCACCGTCCGGGCGCTCAAGGCACACTCGGGCAAGCATCGCATCGTGGCAGGCCGGCCGCTTCCGGAGGCGCTGCTCGCCGAGAACCCTGACGAGGTGCACGTCGGCGGGGCCAACCTGCGCAAGCAGGTCGAGAACATCCGGCTGCACGGGGTGCCGGCGGTCGTCGCGATCAACGCCTTCCCCGGCGACCACCCCAGCGAGCACGCCGCGATCGCCGAGATCGCGGCCTCGATGGGAGCCCGCTCGGCGGTGTGCACCCACTTCGCCGACGGCGGCCGCGGCGCCACCGACCTGGCCCTTGCGGTGGCCGAGGCGGCCGACGAGCCGTCGGAGTTCCGCTTCCTCTACCCGGAGTCAGCACCGCTGCGGGAGAAGATCGAGATCGTGGCACGGGAGGTCTACGGCGCCGACGGTGTGGACTACGACCCGCCCGCCGCCCGCCAGATCGACTCCTACGAACGCAACGGGTTCGGCCACCTGCCGGTCTGCATCGCCAAGACGCACCTGTCGATCTCGTCCGACTCCTCGCTCACGGGGGCGCCGACGGGGTGGCGGCTGCCGGTGCGCGAGGTGCGCGCGTCGGTGGGGGCAGGGTTCATCTATCCGATCTGCGGCGACATGCGCACCATGCCGGGGCTGGGGGCGCACCCCGCAGCGCACCGCATCGACCTGGACGCCAACGGAGGCATCGTCAACCTGTCCTGACCCGGTGTGCTATCACTAGTTCGTTCCGCTGCTATCATCGGGGCGTGAAGCAGTTGATCAGCCGGATCGACGACGACCTGCACCGCAGGCTGAAGGAGCGCGCCGCGCAGGAGGGCCGGTCGCTCAACGACCTCGTGGCCGCCGTCCTCGCCGAGGCCGTCGACGACGCCCCTGCGTCCTTCCGGCGCAGGCTCGCCGCGTCCGGACTGCGAGTCCTGCCACCGTCCTCGCCGGTCCCCGACCAGCGCGACGAGCCGACGACCGCCCGCGGCGACGGGGATGCGGTGCTCGACGCGCTGCGGGCGGAGCGCGACAGCCGGTGACGGTGCGCTACGCCGACACGTCGGCGCTGGTCCGGTGCTGGTTGCCGGGCGAGGACCCCGAGGACGGCGAGCAGCTGCGCGTCCTGTTGCTGGACGGCCCGGATCCGGTGGTCACCAGCGAGCTGACCCGGGTCGAGTTGGCGAGTGCCGCGGAGGCCGCTGTTCGCGCCGGGCGTATTCGCCGCTCAGCCGGTCTGCTCGCTCGTGCGGACCGTGCCTGGAGCGAGGACGGCCCGGTCGCCCTCCTCGCGCTCGAGCCCCGGGTCGTCCTGCCCCTGGCCCGGCGGATCGTGCTCGACCACGCCGTCCGTACGCTCGACGCCCTCCACCTCGCCGTGGCCGGCAGCACGACGGTCGAGCTGGCGGCCGGCGACCCCATCGAGTTCGTGACGCGGGACGCGCGGCAGGCGGAGGCCGCGTCGGCGCTGGGCATGCTGGTCCGCTGACGACGCGTCCCGGCGGGGATGGCGGGGTATCCCGCGGCATGACGCAGACGGAGCACGAACCCATCGAGACCGCGCGCCCACCGCTCGCGGGGGGTGACATGGCGGACGCCATGGAGCCGGAGGACCTCGAGAGCGAGTCGGACGATCGGCCACCGGAGAAGCAGCCGCCGTCGGAACCGCCCGAGCCGGACTGAGCCGGCAGGAGGCCTGCACCGCCTATCGGGCGAGTCCGAGCCGGCGCTCGCCCGCCTCGCCGAGGAGGACGGGGACGGCGACGTGCTGGAGATCCATGTGCCTGAGCTGAAGCCCGCGCAGACCGCAGGCGCGGGTGACTCGATGCCGGCGGGGGTGGTCGCCTCGCTCGTGCGCGGTGCCCCGGCACGGCAGGCGCCGCGGCACTGCGGTCGGTCGGAGAGGACGAGGGCCGGCTCGGACTGGCTGACCTCAGCCGATCACGTCCGCGCCGGACAGTCCTGACCGGCCCTCGACGGCCTCCTCGATGGCCCGGCACACCATGTGGAGCGCCACCAGGTGCATCTCCTGGACAGTGGCGGTGTCTCCGGGGAGACACACCGCATCGGTGCACGCGCGGGCAAGCGGGTTCGGTCCCGGCCCGGTCAGCGCCCAGCTCGTTGCGCCGACCTCACGCGCCGCGCCGGCGGCCGCGAGCAGGTTCGGGCTGCGACCGCTCGTGGAGAAGAGCATGACGACGTCGCCGGCACGGGCGTGGCCACGCACCTGCCGGGCGTACACCTGCGCGTAGCCGTAGTCGTTCCCGATCGCGCTCAGGCTCGACGTGTCCGCGTGGAGCGCGATCGCCGAGAACGGGCGTCGTTCCCGGTCGAAGCGCCCCACGAGCTCCGCCGTCAGGTGCTGCGCCTCCGCGGCGCTGCCGCCGTTGCCCGCGGTCAGCAGCCTCGCCCCGGCCAGCAGGCGGGTGGCGAGATCCCCGCCCCAGCCGGCGAGCGTGGGGCTGGCCCGGCGCAGGGCGGGCAGCGCCTGCGTGAGTCGGTCGACGTGGTCGCCGAGGAGCGTCACCGGGCCGTCGACGGGAACCGTGGCCGGCGCGGCCGCGGGGGTCACCGGGCCACCCCTGCCGTCTTCGCGTCGACCGTCCCGACCTCGGCGGCGTCTGCCCCCGCCCTGATCCGGCCGCTGCGGACGGCGATCACCTCGTCGTAGACCACCTCGGTGGCCGCGGCGACCCGCTCCCAGTCGTAGCGGGCCAGCACCCGGTCACGCCCGGCGATGCCGAAGGCGCTCGCGCGTGTCGGCGAGCCGAGCAGCTCGCGCAGCGCAACGGCCAGGACGTCCGGCCGGCGCGGCGGCACCAGCAGCCCGGTGACCTGGTCCACCACCGTGTCCTGCATCCCGCCGACCGCGCTGGCCACGACCGGACGTCCACAGGCCATCGCCTCGAGAGGCACGATCCCGAACGGCTCGTACCACGGCACACAGACGACCGCGTCGGCCGACCGCAACAGGGCTGGCACGTCCTCGCGGCTCACCGGCCCGACCAGCCGC
Source organism: Pseudonocardia sp. (assembly GCA_025465235.1). Lineage (GTDB taxonomy): Bacteria > Actinomycetota > Actinomycetes > Mycobacteriales > Pseudonocardiaceae > Pseudonocardia. The sequence goes on along the minus strand of JAODNO010000628.1, from coordinate 3,491 downwards.
ACGCGATCGGCTACGCCGAAGCGCGCGGCACACGACCGCAGCCGCTCGGCGTCGGGGTCGATGCCCCGTGCCCCGTCTGCCGGCGAGGTCGCGCCGCCGGCTACCACCAGCTCGGCGTTCGGGACGCGGCGCAGCGCATCGATCACCTCGTCGACGCCCTTGCGCCGCACCAGCCTGCCCAGCACCACGAGGCGGGGCCGGTCCGACCGCTGCGCCACCGGACCCTCGGGGGTGAACAGGGCAGTGTCGACACCGCAGGGCACCACGGTGATACGCCGTCGTGGCGCGCCGAGCCGGGCGAGCTCGAAGACCTCGTCGGTGCAGGTGGCGAGCACCCGGTCCACCTGGCGGGCCACCGCCGACTCGGCACGCACGCGCCCTTCCGGGCTCGTGTCGTCGCTGCCCTGGTGGCGACGCTTCACGCTGCCCAACGCGTGGAAGGTCTGGACCACGGGGATCCGGCCGGCTGCCGCGGCCAGCGCGACCATGCCGGACATCCAGAAATGCGCGTGGACGACGTCGGGCCGGTCGGCGGCCCACGCCGCCTCCAACACGCGCGTGAACGCCGGGAGGTGCGGTATCAGCTCGTCCTTGGGTAGCGGTTCGGCCAGCCCCGCCGACACGTGCCGCACCACGACACCCGGCCGCAGCCGCACCGCATCGGCGAGCTCCGGGTGGTCACGGCGCGTCCAGACCGTCACGTCGTGGCCCGCCGCGGCGAGCGCCGAGCTGAGCTCCAGGACATGCACGTTCTGGCCGCCGGCGTCGGTCCCGCCCAGGACGGCGAGGGGACTGGCGTGTTCGGACACCATCGCGATGCGCATCGGCATCAGCTCCTTCCGGTCGTAACGGACGGGGCGGGTCTACGGGACAGGCGACGATCGGCGGCCGATCGCCGCAGGATCTCGTCCCATGAGGCGAGAAATCTGTCCAGGCCGTAGCGGTCCAGCGCGTGAGCGCGGGCGGCCGTTCCCATCTGCTCGGCGAGCTCCGGTTCGGCCACCAGCTCGCGCAGCGCCTGCGCGAGCCGGTCGGGATCGGTCGAGCAGAATCCCGTTCCGGGAGGCACGGCCTCGGGTGCCTCTGTGGTGGCCAGCGCCACCACTGGCATGCCCAGATGCATGGCCTCGATGAGCGACAGGCCGAGCGAGGTCCAGCGCACCGGGTGCAGGTACACCCGTCGACGGGCCATCTCGGCGTGCATCCGGGGCTGGGGCAGGTCGCCCATGCCGCGCACAGGCGTCGACAGGTCCACCCCGATCGCTGTACCCAGGTCGTCGGTACCCATGCCGAACACGTCGACGGGCGCGGTACGGGCGAACCGCGGGAGGAGGTCCGTCCCCGTGACCCGGTTGCGGCGCACCGGCTCGTTGATCACGACGGCGGCGGCCGGGAGGTCTCCGGTGTAGCGGTGACCGGGATCGACCACCCCGTGCTCGACGACGGTGGTGGGCGTGCTGCCGCAGTCCCACATCAGCTGGTTGAAGTGCGTGACGTGGACCACGGTCATGTCGTCCCGGTCGGCCATGGGGTGCCGGCTGGTGGCAGCGTGCCCCCGGGGCGCGTTGTGCTCCAGATAGATCACCGACACATCCCGCCCAGGCGTACGGCCGAGCCAGTCCTCCGCGAGCTCCAGCTCCTCGGGGCGCTGGACGACGACCACGTCGACCTCGGCATCGGCGAGGTCGGCGGGAGCCATCTCGACAGCGCCTGCAGGCCAGTTCCACGCCGCGGGCCGACCCCCACCCCATGGCCCGCGCTCGGGCAGCGTCGGCAGGAGATACCGGTGCGGGCCCTGGACGAACGCCGTGGTCCAGGAGCCGTGCACGTGCCACAGCAGGATGTTCACAGTGGAGGTGTGGCCACCCGCGCGACGATCAAACGCCGAGAAGCAAACTGCTACTCCTTGTGTACAACTACTACTGCACGCAGTCACCCGGAACCGGCTCGACGGCTGGCCGGCGCGCGCTCGTCGAACCGCACGGCTGTCGGGTTTGCCGAGGTCATGGGCCCACGGGTACCCGGTGTACGGCGGGTTACCCGACGGTTCCCCCGAAGGACGAGTGGCGGGCATCGAACCGGGTAAAGCACGCCCCTGTGGGCATCCGTGACGACCTGCGGCGCATCGCCGCCGACACCTTCGGGTGGCCGGAGCTGCGTCCAGAGCAGCTCGACGCCATGGAGCACGTGGCCCGTGGCCACGACGTGCTGGCCGTGCTGCCCACCGGGTCGGGCAAGTCGGCGATCTACCAGGTCCCCGCGCTGCTGCGGAACGGTCCCGCCGTCGTCGTCTCACCGCTGATCGCTCTGCAACGCGACCAGCGCGAGGGCCTCGCGGAGAGCGACGCCCCGGACGCTGTGGCCGTCAACTCGGCGCAGCGAGCAGGCGAGACGAGGGCTGCGTGGGATGCGGTGGACGCCGGCGACGCGGAGTACCTCTTCCTCGCCCCGGAACAGCTCGCGCGCGACGAGGTGATGGCGCGGCTTGTTGCGGCGGGACCCGCGCTGGTCGTGGTGGACGAGGCGCACTGCGTGTCGGAGTGGGGGCACGACTTCCGGCCCGACTACCTGCGGCTAGGGGAGGTCGTCGAGCGGCTCGGGCATCCGCCCGTCGTCGCGCTGACGGCAACCGCCGCGCCGCCGGTACGGGCCGACATCGTGAACCGGCTGGGTCTGCGGGACCACCGCGAGGTGCTCACGAGCTTCGACCGACCGAACCTGCGGCTGGCGGGTCACGAGTACGCCGATGCCGCCCAGCGTCGTGCGGAGGTCGTCGAACGTGTCGCCGAGCTGGGTGGCGTCGGCCTCCTGTACTGCGCGACACGCAACGACACCGTCGCGTACGCCGGGACACTGTCGGAGCGGGGCGTCGCCGCGGCCGCTTATCACGCGGGTCTGCGGCGCGCCCGACGCGACGACGTGCACGAGCAGTTCATGAACGGCGCGGTGGACGTCGTCGTGGCGACCTCGGCGTTCGGGATGGGCATCGACAAGCCGGACGTCCGCTTCGTCCTGCATGCCGCATCGCCTGCGTCCCTGGACGCTTACTACCAAGAGATCGGCCGCGGTGGTCGCGATGGGGCGCCTGCGCTCGCCGAGCTGCACCACCACGCGCATGACCTCAACCTGCAGCGCTTCCTCACTGCCCGCCGCCCGAAACCGGACGCGCTGCGCGCCGCACTTTCCGCACTGGACCCCGAACGCCCGCTGCCGCCAAAGGAGATCGGCGCCGCGAGCGGCCTGTCCCCCGCCCGCCGGACGGCGGCGCTCAACCTGCTCGAGCAGGCCGGAGCGGCGCTGGCCGACGCGGACGGCCGGTTCGTCCGTACCGGCCTCGACGCCGCCCCAGCCGTGGAGCGCGCCGTGACGATCGCCGAGCAGCGCCGGGAGGTGGTGCTGTCCCGCATCGAGATGATGCGCGGGTACGCCGAGACCACGGACTGCCGCAGGCGGCTGCTGCTGGGCTACTTCGGGGAGCAGGTCGCCGACCC
>JAODNO010000621.1 GCA_025465235.1 Pseudonocardia sp. | reverse complement strand
GCGCGCTCGCGGGCTGTGCCGAGCGCGGTGTCCGGCGCCACTCCCGGGTCGAGGCGCTCGAACCGCAGCGCGGTCTGCACCCGCGTCAGCGGCACGCGCAGGACCGCGGTGTCGATCACGGTGCCTCCGGCGGCCCCGACCGCCTGGGGGACCGTCAGCTCGGCGCCGAACTGCACCAGCGCGAGCGCGTCGACCCCCGGTGGTGGGAGCTCCGCGGGCAACCGCGCCAGGTACCCGGCCACGTCCTCTCCCGGCTCCGGCCCGAGCCGTACCGAACCCGTGGGCGGCGGGGACGCGGGCGGCGCGAACTGCGCCGCCGCGTACCAGGCGGCCAGCAGGACCACCACGACGCAGGCCGCGAGCACGGTCAGCCTCCGCGTAGGCGTCATCGGCGGGTCGGCATCAGTCGGCGAGCAGGTCCAGCGCCCTGGCGAGGTCTGCCGGGTACGGGCTCGTGAACTCTGCCCAGCGACCGTCGGCGGGATGCTCGAAGCCGAGCGAGCGCGCGTGGAGCCACTGCCGTTCAAGGCCGAGGCGCTTGGCCAGCTTCGGATCAGCGCCGTAGGCGAGGTCTCCGACGCACGGGTGGCGCAAAGCCGAGAGGTGCACGCGGATCTGGTGGGTTCGGCCCGTCTCGAGCCGGACGTCCAGCAGTGACGCAGCGCGGAACGCCTCGATCGTGTCGTAGTGGGTGACGCTGGGCTTGCCGTCCGCCACCACGGCGAACCGGTAGTCGTGCTTCGGGTGGCGGTCGATGGGGGCGTCGATCGTGCCGCTGGACGGGTCGGGGTGGCCCTGGACCACGGCGTGGTAGCGCTTGTCGACGGTGCGCTCCTTGAATGCCCGCTTCAGCACCGTGTAGGCGTGCTCCGAGGTGGCCACCACCATGACCCCGGTGGTGCCGACGTCGAGCCGGTGCACGATGCCCTGCCGCTCGGCCGCGCCCGAGGTCGAGACGCGGAACCCCAGCGCGGCAAGGCCGCCGACGACCGTGGGTCCGGTCCAGCCGGGACTCGGGTGTGCGGCGACGCCGACGGGCTTGTCGACCACGACGATGTCGTCGTCGGCGTGCAGGACGGTGAGCCCCGCGACAACCTCGGCCGGCCCGGCGATCTCCGCGGGCGCCTCCGGCTCGGGCAGCTCCACCTCGAGCCAGGAACCGGCGGTCAGCCGGTCGGACTTGCCGGCGGCACGGCCGTCCACGGCTACCCTGCCGTCCTCGGCGAGCGCGGCGACCGCGGTACGGGAGAGGCCCAGCAGCCGGGAGAGCCCGGCATCGACACGCATGCCGTCGAGGCCGTCGGGCACGGGGAGCTGGCGCGTGTCACTCACTGACGCGACCGTCCTCGGTGTCGGCCTTCCCGGAGGTGTGTCGGCCGTCGAGCTCGCGGCCGAGCAGGGCCAGCAGCACGAGCAGCACCCCGCCGGAGACGATCGAGGAGTCGGCGAGGTTGAACACCGGCCACGCCCGGCCGTCGGGGGTGAACAGCGACACCACGTCCACGACGTGCCCTTGCAGGGGGCCGGGCGCGCGGAAGAGCCGGTCGGTGAGGTTGCCGAGCGCACCCCCGAGCACCAGGCCCAGGGCGATCGCCCAACCTGTGGACCGCAACCGCCGGGCTACCCGGGCGATCACCACCACCACGGCGATGGCAACGATCGTGAGCACCCACGTGTAGCCGGTGGCCAGCGAGAACGCCGCACCCGGGTTGCGGACCAGCTGCAGGAAGACCAGGCCGCCCAACAGCTCGACCGGTGCGCGGTCCTCCAGTTGTGCGACCGCGACCACCTTCGTGATGATGTCGGCGGCGAGCACCAGCACGGCGATCAGCGCGAGCAACCGGACCTTGGGACCGGCGGTGACGCCGGAGGCGGATTGTGTCGTCGGGTCGCTCACGGGCTCGCTCACGGCTCCATCATCCCCTACCGCCCTTCGCCCCCCGGCCACTGTGCCAGCGCGCGAGCCTCCCGCGCTGGTCGACTGCGCGCAGCCGCTCCTCGGTGGCCCGCCGAGCCACTGTCGTCGTCACGACCAGCAGCTGGTCCCGCTCCCGCAGGCGGGTCTCCGCGGTGGGGGTGAACGCCCTCTCGTCACGCACCACCAGACTGACGGTGGCACCGCGCGGCAGCCGCAGCTCGCCCAGGTACACCCCGCGCAGCTGCGAGCCGACCGGCACGCGTACCTGCAGCATGTCGGCGCTCAGCTCGTCCAGCGGGGCGGCGTCTACGGACAGCTCACGGGGTTCCGCGGTGCGTGCCACACCGAGCCGTCGGGCGACCCACGGCAAGGTCGGGCCCTGCACCAGCGTGAGCACGACGACGAGCACGAACACGACGTCGACCAGTGCCTGCGCGTTCGGTGCGCCCTCGATCAGCGCGATCAGTGCCAGCACGATCGGGACGGCCCCGCGCAGGCCCGCCCACGACAGGAACGCCTGCTCCCGCCACGGCAGGCGGAACGGCGCGGTCGCCACCACCACGGAGAGCGGGCGCGCCGCGACCATCAGCACCAGGCCCGCGACGAGTGCGGGCACCACCGCGTCGAGCAGCCGGGGCGGCGAGGCATAGAGCCCGAGCAGCACGAATAGTCCGATCTGGGCGAGCGAGCCCAGCCCCTCGGCGAAGGAGCGCACCCCGCCGCGGTGCGGCAGGTCGGCGTTGCCCAGCACGAGCGCGGCGACGTAGGTGGCCAGCAGCCCCGAGGCGTGCGCGAGCTGGCTCGCGGAGTAGGCCAGGACGCATACGGCGATCGCGGCCAGCGGGTACAGGCCGGTGGCGGGCAGTGCGGCCCGCCGCAGCGCCCAGGCGCCACCGAAGCCCAGCACGGCGCCGATCAGCGCGCCTGCAGCGAGCTCGTAGACGACGAGCAGCGGCGTGACCCAGGTGAACGAATCGGCCGAGGCCAGCAGGATGACCGCAAGCACAACCGGCGCGTCGTTCATCCCGGACTCCAGCTCCAGGGCTCCGGCGAGGCGCGGGCTCACACCGACGCCGCGCAGCACGCTGAACACGGCAGCGGCATCGGTGGAGGACAGGACCGCACCCCACAGGAACGCCGCGCGCCAGTCGAGATCCAGCAGCAGGTGCAGCGCCACCCCGACCACGGCGATGCCCACCGCCACCGCCACCGTGGACAGCGCGATGCCCACGCGGAGCGCAGGCCGCACCGCCTCCCAGCGGGTGGTGAGCCCGCCCTCGGTCAGGATGAGCACGAGCGCCCCGAGCCCGAGCGACTCGGTGAGCCGGGCATCGGAGAACTGGACACCGAGCACGGACTCGCCGAGCAGGATGCCGATGCCGAGATAGATGAGCAACGAGGGTAGGCCCAGCCGCACGGAAGCACGGACCGCGAGCACGCCGAGCAGCACCACTGCGGCCACGACGCCGAGCACGACCTCCAGGCTCGCCATCCCCACCTCCGCCCCCCACACGGTATCGGCGCAGGTGACGGCCCTGGCGCAGGGGGACAGGGCGGGAAACAAAAGGCTGCCCCCACCCCGACCCGGGCACCCACAGGATGGTGTGCCCTCCGATGTGCTCCCTCACCTGCTCGCATGGTCATCACCACGGGGTCGATGAACGCGACGCGGCCCGACCCGGTGCGCGCGCTCATGGTTCCGTCTACCTGGTTCGGCGCCGCGCACCTGCTCCTCGGCGCGGTAGTGGGCATGGCATGGCATACGCGTTCGTGCTGCTCACGGGGCTCTTCTTCACCGTGCTGCTGCTGCCGTTCGCGCTGATCGGGCTGCCTGTGTGGATCGTGACGGCGTGGCTGAGCGTCGCACTGGCCCGGATCGAGTGTGCCCGGCTCAGCCTGCTCCTCGGCGTGCGGATCCGCCCCCAGCCGATGCCGGCCGGTGACCGGAACCCGCCACGCTACGGGGGCATCCTGTGGCGCGACCCCGGCGTGCGGCGACGCGGCGCCCACCAACTGCTTGCGCTACCGCTGGGTGTGCTGACGTCCGGGATCACCTATTTCCTCCTTTCGGGTGCTGTCGCGCTGCTCGCGATGGCGGTGCTCACCTTCCTGGTGCCGTCGCAGGGCACCACCGTGTTCGGCATCCCCTTCGCCGACACCGTCGGCGGCCGCGCACCGCTCGCCGGGATCGGGCTCGTGCTCCTGCTCCCACCGTGGTGCGCGGCCTCACCGCGCTCGACGTGTCGATCGCCCGTGCCCTGCTGGGACCCCCGTGCCCGGCGCACTCGCACGGCGCGTCGACGAGCTGGAGTGCAGCCGCGCACGGGTCGTCGACGCCGGGGAGGCCGAGCGCAGGCGCCTCGAGCGTGATCTGCACGACGGAACGCAGCAGCAGCTCGTGCTCACCGTCGCATCCGTCCCTCCCGCTGACCCGGCGCCGCTCGGCGCGGACGCGCGGCTGCGCTCAGTGCACCGTCCAGGACAGCGTGGCCGCGACGCGGGAACGGTCGAGGTCGTCGAGGACGGCGTCGACCTCGGCGACCCTGTTCTCGGGAAGGCACAGCCGACGGGCCACCCACGCCGCGTCCCGCCGGGCCGACACGCGCTCCCACCGCTGCACGGCCGGCTGGATCCCGAGCTCGTGCAGCACACCCACTGCATCGTCCGTGGTGGCCGACGGAGGGCGGTGCAGGCCGTGGAAGCGCTCCCACAGCGGGTCGAGCCACGCCGTCGGATGCTGCGTCATCATCTCCACGACGACCCCCCTGCGGGCGGCCGCCGTGAGCGCACGCACGAACGGCGGCAGGTCGACGACGTTGTGCAGCACG
>JAODNO010000620.1 GCA_025465235.1 Pseudonocardia sp. | reverse complement strand
GGGTGACCCCGAGGTCGGCCGCCAGGCGCAGGACGGCCAGGGCGCCGTCCGGGTCGGCGGGCGGCCCCCACACGCCGGATCCGGTGAGGCGCATCGTCCCGAAACCGAGGCGGCCCACCGGGCCGGTCGGAAGGGGGAAGCTAGTGGTGGTGGGGGCGGGACCGGTGTCATGAAGGGTGACCACGACGTCACCATCGCACCGTGACGAACCGGGCGCCGCAGTTCGTGATCGGCGCCTCCCGTGATGTCACCCGGATCTCACGAGAGTGCGGTGGCCAGCGCCGATATCACACCGAGCAGCACGGTAGCGGCGAACAGCGGCGTGACGGCGAACAGCGTGCCGAGGGTTCCGCAGCGCGAGAGCCTGCCGACCCGCGAGGGCGGCCCTGACACGGCAGCCAGGTAGCGCAACCGGAGGTCGACGGCATCCCGGGCCATCGCGAGCGCCCCCTCCGGGACCCCTGCACCGTTCACGTCCAGCAGCGCGGCGCGCAGCGCGTCCCGTCCGGAGCAGCGCACGGCCGCGATGTCGGCAGCGACCTCGACCTGCTCGCGCAACGCAGGCGAGGCAGCCCGGAACAGCTGGACGAACGGGAACGCGACGGAGAGCACCTCGGCCCAGGCGGTGATCAGGTGGTGCCGGCCGCGCAGGTGGGCGCGTTCGTGCGCGAGGACCGCCGCGACGCCGTCCGGCGACAGGTGCCGGCGCAGGCCCTCGGTGACGACGATGGTGCCCGGCCGTCCGGCGAGGCTGAATGCCAGCGCCCGGTCGGAGGGGAGCCACAGCGTGGGTGGCCCCCCGTCTCTGCAGGGGACGGTGGTGCCGGTCATGCGCAGCACGTCGAGCCGGCCGCGCACGCGGTTGCTCCGGGCGCGGGCGTGCTGCACAGAGACCCAGCCGAGACGTAGCACGGCGGCTCCGATGGCCGCAGCGGCGACCCAGCCCGCCATGTCGTACGCGGCGAAGTCGGGGGCGTCCTCCACGACTTCCCACCACGGGCGCCCGACCAGGTGTGCCCACGGTGTCAGCGCTGCGTACGTCGGCACCATCATGATCACCAGGCCGCCGCAGGCGGTGCCGGCCACGCCGAGCACCGCGAGGATCCACCCCACGATGACGGCCACCGGGTCGACCGCTATGGCGGCCATGTGGCGTAGTAGCCGAGGCGCGGTCAGGGCGAAGATTGCGGAGCCGAGCAGCAGTGCGATCGCAATCGTCATCGCCGGTCCGCGACGTCCGGCGCCTCGCCGAGCGCACCCCGCAGAACGGCGGACTCCCGCTCCGAGACGGAGCGGGCGAAGTGCAGCAGCACGGTTTCGACGTCGCCGGAGGCGTCCAGCAGGTCGCGCAGCGCGCGGGCGGTGACCTCCTCCCGGCTGGCGCTGGGCTGGTAGTGGTAGGCCCGGCCGTCCATCTCGCGCTGCACCCACCCCTTGCGGTGCAGGTTGTCCAGAACGGTCATGACCGTCGTGTAGGCGAGCTTGCGCTGCGGTGTGAGCTCCTCGAGTACGTCGCGCACGCGGTGTGGCCTGGGCGAGGACCAGAGGATGCCCATGACCATCGCTTCGAGTTCACCCAGACCTCGCACGTGTCCTCCCACCCCGCAGCACAAGACCGTCGCCACCCGAAGGCGTCTCCGCATTACCCCGCCCGGCTCACGACATCACCCGAACGGAGGCGGCCGCGATCACCTTACGGTCCCGGTCCGGGCACCACCGCACCGCCGTCCATGGCCTCGGGAGCGCTCGTGCGCGTACCTCCGTGATCGTCGACGACCGGTCGTGCCCGCCTTCGATTGCCCGGTCTCGCCGCGCCCACTAGCGTTCGCACGTGGCCAAGATCGTGTCGTTGCCGCAGGCGGTTTCCGACCTTGTGCACGACGGGGACACCGTCGCGCTGGAAGGCTTCACACACCTCATCCCGTTCGCCGCTGGGCACGAGATCATCCGGCAGGGGCGTCGGGGCCTCACTCTTGTCCGGATGACGCCGGACCTGATCTACGACCAGCTCATCGGCGCCGGCTGTGCGGCCAAGCTGGTGTTCTCGTGGGGCGGCAACCCCGGGGTCGGCTCGCTGCACCGGATGCGGGACGCCCTCGCCACGGGGTGGCCCGCTCCGCTGGAGATCGAGGAGCACAGCCACGCCGGAATGGCCAACCGGTACGTCGCCGGCGCGTCGGGCCTGCCGTTCGCCGTGCTCCGGGGCTACGCCGGTACCGACCTGCCCACCCACACGTCGACCATCTCGACGGTCGAGTGTCCCTTTACCGGAGAGCGCCTCGCTGCCGTGGCCGCGCTCAACCCCGACGTCACGGTGGTGCACGCGCAACGCGCGGACCGCGCAGGCAACGTCCAGCTGTGGGGCATCACCGGCGTACAGAAGGAGGCGGTGCTCGCGGCGCGGCGCTCGTTGGCCACCGTCGAGGAGATCGTCGACGACCTGACGCCGGTGCCGGGGGCGGTCGTCCTCCCGGCATGGGTGCTCGACGCGGTGGCGGTAGCGCCCCGAGGGGCGGCACCGTCGTACGCGCACGGCTACTACGACCGCGACAACGCCGCCTACCGAGAGTGGGACGCGATCAGCCGCGACCGGGAGGCGTTCAGCCGCTGGCTGCGCACGCTGGAGGACGCATGACCGGCACGACCGACCCGGTGAGCGCGACGGATCCCCTCAGCAGGTGGTCCGCCGACGAGATGATGAGCATCGCGGCCGCGCGGTCGCTACGCGACGGCCAGGCCTGTTTCGTGGGAATCGGGCTGCCGTCCACGGCAGCCAACCTGGCCCTCAGGCTGCATGCACCGAACCTCGTGCTGATCTACGAGTCGGGCACCCTGGAGACACGCCCGGAGGAGCTGCCGCTCTCGATCGGTGACGGCATCCTCGCCGATTCGGCGCTGTCGGTCGTCAGCGTGCCGGAGATCTTCAACTACTGGCTCCAGCCGGGCCGGATCGACGTCGGGTTCCTCTCCGGGGCCCAGATCGACCGCTTCGGCAACATCAACACCACAGTCATCGGCGAGTACGACGAACCGGACGTGCGGCTTCCCGGCTCCGGCGGAGCGCCCGAGATCGCCGCGTCCTGCCGCGAGGTGATCGTGGTGATGCGGCACCGCCTACGCGCCTTCGTGGAGCAGGTGGACTTCGTGACGTCGGTTGGGCACGGCAACGGTCCGATGGATCGGCAGCTCCTGGGCCTGCGCGGTGCCGGCCCGGTCCGGGTGATCACCGATCTCGGTGTCCTCGAGCCCGACCCGGAGACCGCCGAGCTCGTGCTCACCGCGCTGCATCACGGCGTCACGGTCGAACAGGTACGAGCCGAGACCGGCTGGCAGCTGCAGGTGTCGGCGGATCTGATGATCACCGCCGCGCCGAACCCCACGGAGTTGGAGACGGTGCGCGGGATGCGCACCGTCGGATCGGGAGAGTCATGAGCGGCGAGCAGGGCCCGGTTCGGCTGCACCACCTCGATGAGGGGCCGCGCGACGCACCCGTTCTCTTGATGTCCGGGTCGCTGGGCTCGACGCATCAGATGTGGCGCCCGCATGTCGCACCGCTGACCGAGC
>JAODNO010000615.1 GCA_025465235.1 Pseudonocardia sp. | reverse complement strand
CCCTGTTGCCGGGCACGAGGCCGAGATCGTCGATGAGCACAGCCGCGATCTGGTGGGCCCGCCGGCGCAGCTCCCCGTACGTCCACTCCTCGCCGGACCCCCGCACGCACGGCCGGTTGTCCGGCGGGCCGCTGAGCAGAGCCTGCGCGGCGTTGAGGTGCTCGGGGTACTGCGGCTCGGGGAGGTCGAACCACAGCTGCGGCCACTGCTCACGGGGCGGCAGGTGCTCTCGGCAGAACGGATCGATATGGGCGCTGCGGGCAGTGGCCATGGGCGGCACCTCCCCGAGCGAATGCTACCCGGATCGAGTATGGCGTTGTGGTGACGATAGTCAAGCGAGCGCGAGGTGGAGGCCGAGCCGATATCGTGTGCGCGTGACCACCGTCGAGGAAGCGCCCGTGGTCGCGGGTGTCGTGCAGCCGCGGCAGCTGATCGTCACGCTGTACGGCCTCTACGCCCGCGACGACGGCGGACGCCTCTCGGTGGCGGCGCTGGTGCGCCTGCTGGCCGGGCTGGGCGTCGACGAGCCGGCCGTTCGATCGTCGATCTCGCGGCTCAAGCGCCGTGGCCTGCTCGCCCCCGACCGCCGCGACGGCAGCGCCGGGTACGTGCTCACCGCGGCGGCGCGGGAGATCCTCGACGACGGCGACGTGCGGATCTTCGCACGGCGCCGCGCCACCGAGGCCGACGGCTGGGTGCTCGTGGTGTTCTCGGTGCCGGAGTCGGAGCGGGAGAAGCGGCATGCGCTGCGGACGCAGCTGTCCCGGCTCGGGTTCGGAACCGCCGCTCCGGGCGTCTGGATCGCGCGGGGGCATCGGGCAGGCGAGGTGAGCGACATGCTGCGCAGGCTCCGTCTCGACGGCTACGCCCAGCTGTTCCGCGGCGAGCACCTCGCCGCAGGCGGCCTGCCCTCGGCCGTGCGCGCATGGTGGGACCTCGACGGGCTGCGCGATCTCTACGCTGCGTTCCTCGACCGGCATCGCCCGTTGCGGGCGCGGTGGTCACGGCGGCGGACGCCGGACCAGGCGGCGGCGTTCGCCGACTACGTGCGGCTGGTGACGGACTGGCGGCGGCTGCCCTACGCCGACCCCGGGCTGCCGCTCCACCTGCTGCCCCCGCGCTGGAACGGGGTGCGCGCGGCGGAGCTGTTCGCCGAGCTCGCGGATCGGCTGGCCGAGCCGGCACGGGTGCACGCACGGCAGCTGATCGCGGGACGCTGACCCTCAAGCGCGGGCAGGCGCCTCGGTGACGAGCAATGCCTGCGAACCGTCCCGGCCGGCCAGATCGGCGAGCAGGACGCGCGCTGAGCGCGGCTCATCCTTCGGCCGCCCCGTCGTCGGCGGGCAGCACTGCGCTGCCCTGCAGCTCCACCAGCGCCTCGACATCCCACAGCCGCGCTACACCGATGCCAGCCGTCGCCGGATACTGCCTCCCGACCAGCCGCTGCCAGACCGCGCCGATCTCGCGGGCGCGGGCACGATAATCGTCCATGTCGACGATGTAGATCGTCAGCTGCGCCAGGTGCTCCGGGGCGCCGCCGGCGGTCCGCAGTGCGACCAGCAGGTTCTGCAACGCCCGCTCGAACTGCACCACCAGGCCGCCAGGGACGATCCGCCCGTCGGCGTCCAGCGCGGTCTGGCCGGCCAGGAACACCATGCGTCCGGTCGCCACCACGGCGTGGGCGAACCCGGAGGGCCGGACCAGCTCCGGCGGGTTGATGCGCTCGATCACGAGTGCACCGACCTCACGACTGGACCGCCCCGCCGTCGACGTTGATGCCCTGGCCGGTGATCGCCCCGCTCGTGACGCACAGCAGCACCGCGTCGGCCACCTCGTCCGGGGTGACGAGCCTGCCGATCGGCTGCCGGCGCTCCAGGACCTCGCGGGCCTGCTCGGGGGTGCGGCCGGTGGTGGAGCTGATGGAGGCGACGGTGGCGTCGGTCATCGGCGTGTCGACGTAGGCGGGGCAAACGGCGTTGACGGTGACGCCGGTGGTCGCGAGCTCACTTGCCGCCGAGCGCACGAGCCCGAGCAGCCCGTGCTTGCTCGCGGTGTAGGCCGAGATGTACGGCTCACCCCGCTTGGCGGCCACCGACGCGATGGCGACCACCCGGCCGAAGCCCTGTTCCACCATTCCCGGCACGGCCCGGCGCAGCATCCGGAACGGGGCGGTGAGGTTGAGGTCGAGCATCCGCTGCCAGTCGGCGTCGGTGGTGCGCTGCAGCGGGGCGGACGTCCCGGCGCCCGCGTTCAGCACGAGCACCTCGACCGGCCCCCACGCCCTCTCCACCTCGGCGAAGACGCTCTCGACGGCGTCCGGTGCGGTGACATCGGCCGGCACGACCATCGACCGACCCGGCAGCTCTGCGGCCAGCGCCTCGAGCTCGCCTGCGCTGCGAGCGGTGAGCGCCACGGAAAGTCCTGCAGCCGAGAGCCTCCGCGCGACCGCCGCCCCGATCCCGCGACCCGCTCCGGTGACCAGACAGCGTCTGGCGTCGTCCACCCGCCGAGCTTGTCAAGCGACGGTGACGGCCGTCAACATCGCAGCATGCGGATCGACGAGTTCACCGACATCGGCTACGCCGTGGAGGACGACAACCACGCCGTGATCACGATCGACCGGCAGGAGCGGCTGAACTCCTTCCGCGGCCGCACGGTCGATGAGTTGATCTCCGCGTTCAAGCACGCGTGGGCCGACCGTCGGGTCGCGGCGGTCATCCTGACGGGCGCCGGGGAGCGGGCGTTCTGCACCGGGGGCGACGTCAAGGAGCGCGCGGAGACCGGCGGCTACGGCGAGACGGAGTGGGGGACCTTCGAGGTCGAGCAGCTCCACCGGATCATCCGGGACATCCCCAAGCCGGTGATCGCGGCCGTCAACGGCATCGCGATCGGCGGTGGCCACGTGCTGCACGTGCTCTGCGACCTCACGGTGGCGGCGGAGCATGCGACGTTCGCCCAGGCCGGACCCCGCGTCGGCTCCTTCGACGCCGGGTTCGGGTCGGCCTACCTCGCCCGCGTCGTGGGGGAGAAGCGGGCGCGGCAGATCTGGTTCCTGCTCGACCGCTACGACGCCGCCACCGCCGAGCGCTGGGGCCTGGTCAACGAGGTCGTCCCGGCCGCGGACCTGCTCGACACGGCACGGGCGTGGGCACGGAAGATCGGCTCGTACTCGCCGACGGCGCTCAAGTTCCTCAAGCACTCGTTCAACGCCGACACCGACCACATCAGCGGCATCTCCCACCTCGCCTTCGACGGGCTCGAGGAGTACGCGCACGGCGAAGAGGGCATGGAGGGGGCGCGGGCGTTCGCCGAGAAGCGGCCCCCGGACTTCTCGCGCTTCCGCTGACCAACCACAGCACACGGTGGTGGCGAAGGAACCTCACCCGCCCCGCCCCGCCCCGCTCGTGGGACGGCGACACGACGTTGGTCCAATGGGCGCGACAGCCGATCTCGAGGGGGGAGCATGCGCATGGGCACGGCCGAGGTCGCCACGCGACGGACCGGTGGGAGCACCTGGTGGCGGGACGCGGTGGTCTACCAGCTGTACATCCGCAGCTTCGCCGACGGCAACGGGGACGGGATCGGTGACATCGCCGGCATCCGCGCCCGGCTCGGGCACCTGCGCGACCTCGGGGTGGACGCGGTGTGGATCAACCCGTGGTACCCGTCCCCGATGACCGACGGCGGCTACGACGTGGCGGACTACCGCGCTGTCGAGCCGGTGTTCGGCACCGCTGAGGAGGCGGGTGCTCTCGTCGACGAGGCGCACGCGCTCGGGCTGCGGGTGATCCTCGACATCGTCCCCAACCACAGCTCCGACCAGCACAACTGGTTCCGGCAGGCGCTCGCGGCCGCACCCGGCTCACCCGAGCGCGCGCTGTACCACTTCCGGCCCGGCCGCGGACCTGGAGGCGAGGAGCCGCCCAACGACTGGCGCAGCGTCTTCGGCGGCTCGGCGTGGACGCGCGTGACTGACGGGGGCGAGCCGGGGGAGTGGTACCTGCACCTGTTCGACGCGACGCAACCGGATCTCAACTGGGCCGATCCGCGGGTGCAGGCGGAGTTCGAGTCGATCCTGCGGTTCTGGTTCGACCGTGGCGTCGACGGCTTCCGCATCGACGTGGCCCACGGCCTCGTCAAGTCCGACGGCTTGCCCGACCTGGGCGGGGACGGCGAGAACATGCTCGCTCCCGTCGAGCGGACCGATCATCCGCACTGGGACCGCGACGGCGTGCACGAGATCTACCGCGGGTGGCGCCGGGTCGGCGACTCCTATCCCGACCCCCGCGTCTTCGTCGCTGAGGCATGGGTCGACTCACCGGAGCGGCTGGCGCGGTACCTGCGTCCCGACGAGCTGCACACCGCGTTCAACTTCGACTTCCTGCGCACGCCGTGGGATGCCGAAGCGCTGCGCAAGGCGATCGACCACTCGCTCGCGACCGTCGCCGAGGTGGGCGCGCCCCCCACCTGGGTGCTGTCCAACCACGACGTCGTGCGGCACGTCTCCCGGTTGGGCCGGCCCGTCACGAACGGGGCAGGCCACTCGCTGTCGGACCTGGCCCCGGCGACCACGCTGGACCGCGAGCTCGGCCGACGGCGCGCTCGCGCCGCCGCCCTGCTGATGTTCGCGCTGCCCGGCGGCGCGTACGTCTACCAGGGCGACGAGCTCGGGTTGTGGGAGGTCGAGGACCTGCCCGACGAGGTGCTGCAGGACCCCACGTGGAAGCGTTCCGGGAACACCGACCGGGGGCGCGACGGCTGCCGCGTACCGCTGCCGTGGTCCGGAACGGCCCCACCGTTCGGGTTCAGCCAGGACGGAGCGAGGTCCACGCCCTGGCTGCCCCAGCCCGCCGACTTCGCGTCCGTCACCGTGGAGGCGCAGGAGGACGACCCTGCATCCATGCTCAGCCTGTACCGGGCCGCGCTGGCGCTGCGCCACGAGCACCCGGCCCTGGGCGACGGTGAGTTCACCTGGTTGCCGAGCGGGCCCGGTGTGCTCGCGTTCTCCCGCGGCTCCGGCTTCGCCTGCGTGGTGAACCTGTCGGACAGCCCGGTGCCGCTCCCGGCGGGGGCAACGGTCCTGCTCGGGAGCGGCCCGGGGATCGCCGACGGCGCTCTGCCCCCGGACGCGGCGGCCTGGCTCGCCGTCTGATCCGTACCCGGCGGGGGCCTACCGGGGCACCGAGATGGAGATGGTCTGGTCGTGGGCGTCGGCGGCCCCGATCTGGGCGATGGTGGCCTGCAGGGGGTCGCGTTCGCCCACGGCCGGGCCCTCCCAGAGCATCCAGGGCCGGGTGCCGCCCTGGTAGGCCGCCTCCAGCGCGGTGCGCTCCTTGACCGTGTCGGCCGGCTGCCAGAACCCGCGGTGGCGATAGGCCATCATCCGGCCCTCCTGCGCCAGCACCGCGCACCCGTCCTCGATCAGGTCGCCGTTCTCCGGGATGTAGTCGAAGATCTCCGGCCGCAGCACGAAGTACCCGCCGTTCTCCCACAACGGCAGCTGCTGCAGCGTGGTGATCGAGGAGATCCGGTCGTCCTCGGCCACATCCACACAGTGGAACGCCGACTGCGGCGGCACCGCCAGCAACGCCCCCACTGAGTCCGAGGCCGCGAACTTGCCGACCATGTCGTTCAGCGGCAGGTCGGTGAGCACGTCGGCGTAGTTGGCCAGGAACATCTCCTCGCCCTCGACCAGCGCGCGCACCCGCCGCAGCCGCTCCCCGATCGGCGAGTCCAGCCCGGTGTGCACGAACGTGATCGTCCAGTCCTGGATGTCGGACCCCAACAGCTCCACGTCGCCACCGCGCAGCACGAAGTCATTCGACGCGGTCTCGGAGTAGTTCAGGAAGAAGTCCTTGATGTGATGCGCCCCGTACCCCAGACACAACACGAAATCGGTATGCCCAAAATGCGCGTAGTAACGCATCACATGCCAGATCAGCGGCCGCGGCCCGACCGGATGCATCGGCTTCGGCAGATCGGACACGCCATCACGCATCCGCATTCCGTAACCACCGCAGAACAGGACAACCTTCACGCGATCACCTCGAGCGCTGGAATCGGGAACACCAGCTGCCCGCCCCATTCCCGGACGTAGGACAGCTGCTCGATCAGCTCGTCGCGCAGGTTCCACGGCAGGATCAGTACGTAATCCGGCCGGTCCTTCGCGATCTGCTCCGGGGGGAGCACCGGGATACGCGTCCCCGGAGTCAACCGCCCGTGCTTGTAGGGGTTGCGGTCCACCGTGTACGCCAAGAGGTCAGGGCGGATTCCGCAGTAGTTGAGCAGCGTGTTGCCCTTGCCGGGCGCCCCGTAGCCCACAACCGTCTTGCCGGCCCGGCGCGCCTCGACGAGGAAGGCGACGAGGTCGTCGCGCACCTTCGACACCGCCTCCGCGAACCCGTCGTGTCCCTCGGGCGTGTGCAGCCCGGCAGCCTCCTCGGCTGCGAGGACGTCACGCACGCGCTGGGACGGCTCGCCTGCGATCTCGCTGGGTCGGGCCCACATCCGGATCGACCCGCCGTGCGTGTCGAGCAACTCGACGTCGACGAGCGTCAGGCCGCCCGCGGCGAGCGCCCGCTGGCCGGTGAGCAGCGTGTAGTACTGGAAGTGCTCGTGGTAGACCGTGTCGAACTGGGTGCGCTCGACCAGCGTCAGCAGGTGCTGCACCTCGATCGACACCCAGCCGTCGTCGGCCACCATCGCCCGCAGCCCCTGCGTGAACCCGACGACGTCGGGGATGTGCGCGTAGACGTTGTTGAGGCAGACGAGGTCGGCGCCGCCGTGCTCGGCGCGGACGGCCGCACCGGTCTCCGGGGTGAGGAAGGCGGTGAGCGTCGGCACGCCCTTCTCGCGGGCCGCCTCTCCGACGTTGACCGACGGTTCGACGCCCAGGCAGCGGATGCCCCGCTCGACCACGTGCTGGAGCAGGTAGCCGTCGTTGCTCGCGACCTCGACGACGAACGAGTCGGGCCCCAGGCCGAGCCGCTCTACAGCGCCGTCGACGAAGCGCCTCGCGTGCTCCACCCAGGAGGTGGAGAACGACGAGAAGTAGGCGTACTCGGTGAACGTCTCCTCGGGCGTGATCAGCGGGGGCAGCTGCGCGAGCAGGCAGCTGTCACATACCCGCACGTGCAGCGGGTAGGTGACCTCCGGACGCTCCGCTGCGTCGGCCGTGAGGAACAGCTCACACGGCGGGGTGGCCCCGAGATCGAGAAAACTCCTGAGCTCTGCGGAACCACAGAGCCGGCACGTGATCATCGGGACGGCCGTGGGCGCGTCATCCGTCTGAACTGCATTCCCGGTCAGCACTGGGCGACCCCCTGATCGTGCCGCGCCCGTGACCGCGTCTCCACTCTGCGCACGGGCGACAGTGTTCCACGAACAGCGCAGCGCTCCCCCGGGGGTGGGTCACCCTGCTGGCCTGCCCCTGTCCCCACCGGCTGGTGAACATGTCCGGTTCGAGCAGGTCAGGACCGCACCGCCACCTGACTGGCCCACCGCTGGGTCATCCCGCGCTGGTGAGGCGGGCGAGCCGCTTCGGGGTGGGCCAGCGCACGTCGTAGGCCCAGCCGAGCTTTTCGAAGATCCAGATCAGCCGGGCGGAGATGTCGATCTGGCCGGGGAGGACGCCGTGTCGCGCGCAGGTCGGGTCGGCATGGTGCAGGTTGTGCCATGACTCGCCCATCGACAGGATCGCGAGCGGCCAGAAGTTGCGCGATCGGTCCCTCGACCGGAACGGCCGCCTGCCGATCATGTGGCAGATCGAGTTGATCGACCATGTGACGTGGTTGGAGAGCGCGAGGCGCACCAGGCCGCCCCAGAAGAAGCCGGTGAGCGCACCCACCCAGGACCACGAGATCAGGCCCCCCAGCACGGCGGGCAGCAACAGGCTGACCGCCACCCAGACGCCGAACGTGCGGCTGACCCGGACGATCGCCCGGTCGGCCAGCAGGTCGGGGATGAAGCGGCGGTGGTTGGTTTCGTCGCGGTCGAAGAACCACGTCATGTGGGCGTGCAGGAAGCCCCTGGCGACGGCGGCGGGCGAGGTGCCGAACAGCCACGGCGAGTGCGGGTCGCCCTCGCGGTCGGAGAAGGCGTGGTGGCGACGGTGGTCGGCCACCCAGTTCAGCACGTTGCCCTGCACGGCCAGCGAGCCCGTGATCGCCATCGCGACGCGCAGCCACGGCTTCGCCTTGAACGACTTGTGGGTGAAATGGCGGTGGAAGCCGACGGTGACACCGAGTACCGCAGGAACGTAGAACACGCCGAGGAGGACGAGGTCGTGCCAGTCCACCCCCCAGCCCCAGGCCAGTGGAACGGCCAGCGCGAGCGCGACCATCGGCAGCGCGACGAACACATAGATCATCGAATGCTGGAACGCCGTGCGCCGACCGGAGATCACCGGGTTCGGATCGGACGTCGGCCGGCTTCCGTTGGCGTCCTCGACGGTTGTGGTCATGGGGCTCCTCGCAGGTGGGGGATGGGTGCTTGCCGGGCAGACCCGCGCGACGGACCGCGGACCGCATCTCTTGCGGAGGCTAGGTGATCAGCGCGCACCACACAGCCCCCTCAACGGGAACAACAGGCGAATCACCCGGATCACAACGCCCTCCCTCGTCTACCCGGCCACGGTCCGCCGCAACCCCTCTCCCGCTGCGTGACAGGATGAAGGCCTGTCCGCCGTGGTGTAACGGCAGCACCTCGGATTTTGGTTCCGATGGTCCAGGTTCGAATCCTGGCGGCGGAGCGGCAGGTGTGGTGAAGGGTGACCAGGGCGGGCACCCCGCCCGGCCGGGAGGGCTCGTGACCGACGGTACATACGTCCTGCAGCCGATCGGGTGGGTCGAGTCTCCCCTGGTGGACAAGGACGCCGCCCCGAAGCAGGGGGGCGAGGGATCTCCCGTCGCCAGGCTCGTCTTCGACGGGTCGGTGGGCGACGGGCTCCGCGACCTGCAGGTCGGCTCCGAGATCCTCGTGCTGACCTGGCTCGACCGCGCCCGCCGCGACGTGCTCGTCGTCCATCCCCGCGACGATCTCACCAACCCGCAGCGTGGAGTGTTCAGCACCCGCTCGGCCGACCGGCCCAACCCCATCGGCCTGCATCGCGTCACGATCAGCGCGATCAGCGCCTCGGGCGTGGAGGTGCAGGATCTCGAAGCACTTGACGGCACCCCGGTCCTCGACGTCAAGCCGGTGCTCCACCCGCTCGACCGGTGACCACCCGCGGCTCGGGCCGGTGTGATCGCGCACGGCGCCGTCCGACGGCCGCGCTCTCGTCGTGGTAGAGATGGTGCTCCCGCGACTCCCATTCCATGATCCCGACCAATCGGGTAGCGCTCTCGATACCGCGAAACATGGCCGGGGACACGCAGCCGCAAACGGAACCGACCTTACTGCGCGAAATCCGGGGACAACGGTTGATGTGTCTCATCACGAATGACCACGAATGACCACACACGCCAGGGGCGGTCCCGCCTCAGCGGTACCGCCCCTGGTCGTTGCACCGTTCGCTCGCAGAAGCCGTCAGCTCGAGCGCCCGTTAGGCCGCGGCGGCGGCTCAGGCGGTCGTCCGTTCCCCGTGCACCTCATGCCACTCCTCTGTTCCCCTCGAGACCCCGCGACGTTGCGGGTCTGACTTCTCACTCCAGACCTGCGTCCAGCGTGATCGTGGTGCCCGCCAACGCCTTGCTGACCGGGCATCCTTCCTTCGCCGCCTGAGCGGCCTTCTCGAATCCGTCCGCGTCGAGTCCCTCGACCTCGCCCCGGACCGTGAGGGCGATGCCCGTGATCGCGAACCCGCCCTTCGGGTCCGGCCCGAGCGTCACCTCCGCGGTGACGTCCAGCGACTGCGGTGTGCCGCCTGCCTGCGCGATCAGCGCCGAGAGCTGCATCGCGTAGCAGGACGAGTGGGCTGCAGCGATGAGCTCTTCCGGGCTCGTGGTGCCGCCGGCGTCCTCGGCCGTCCGCTTCGGGAAGCTGACGTCGTAGGTACCCACCCCGCTGCTCGAGAGCTCGACCTGCCCGGCCCCCTGCTCGAGCGTGCCGTTCCAGGCCGTGCGTGCGGTACGCGTCGGCATGACGTGCCTCCAGAGAGGTGTTGGTGATCGCCTCGTCATCGGACAACCCCTGAGACGTGCAAACCATTCACCTGAGCCCGGCTTGTGAGACGACCGGTGCAGGATCGACGACGAACGGTTCACCTGAAGCAGATCTACGGGGTTGTCAATGCCAGGAAGTCGTCGGGCGCCTTCGCGTCGTTACGCGTTCCGGTCGCCCCATCGGGTACGAAGTCCGCGGGCCGTGGATGCACGGGTCGCCCGCCATGGGCGGCACCCCTGCTGTGTTCATCATCGAACGTCCTTCGAAATTGCCCGAGCCGTACGACAGCCGTGAGCGGGCGAATACGACGAGTGCTCGGCCCGACAACGACGGCACGTCCGTCCTGGTTACGCCCTGCACCCGATGGGTCCACGGCGGCGTGCTCGCAGACCCCGTAGGATTTCCCGGTCCCCGACGCCGGCATCGGCGCGGCGAACCGCGCGGCCCGGGCTTGCCGTCCGCTCGCCGCGCCGACTACGAGCAGCAGAACCAGGGAGTGGCTCCATGGTCGACAGTCACGGGCCCGGATGGATCGGTGGTACCCCGCCCGTCCGCCCGGCCGCAGCGATCGTCCTGGCTGCCGGCGACGGAACGCGGATGCGTTCCGCGGTACCGAAGGTCCTGCACCCGATCGCCGGCCGGAGCCTGCTCGGCCACGCCGTGCACGCCGTCGCCGCGCTCGAACCCGAGCACCTCGTCGTGGTCGTCGGCCACGGCCGGCACGAGGTCAGCGACGCCGTCTCGGGTCTGGGCGAGGAGCTGGCCCGGCCGGTGCTGGCAGCCGTGCAGGAGAAGCGCCTCGGCACCGGGCACGCCGTCCGCTGCGCCCTGGACGCCGTGCCGACCCCGCTCACCGGCCCCGTGCTCGTCACCTACGGCGACGTCCCGCTGCTCGAGCCGGCCACCCTGGGCGCGCTGCTCGCCGCGCACGCCGCATCCGGGGCGGCGCTCACGCTGCTCACCAGCGAGCTGGCCGACCCCAGCGGGTACGGCCGGGTGTTGCGCGAGTCGGACGGCACCGTCACGCGCATCGTGGAGGAGGCCGACGCCAGCCCGGAGCAGCGCGCCGTCACCGAGGTGAACTCCGGCGTGTACGCCTTCGGCGCCGAGTTCCTCACCACCGCGATCGGCAGGCTGCGCACCACCAACAGCCAGGGCGAGCTGTACCTCACCGACCTCGTCAAGATCGCGCACGACGACGACGTCGATGTGCGCGGCGTCCGCTGCATCGACGGGTGGCAGGTACGCGGGGTCAACGACCAGGTCCAGCTCGCCGCCCTCCGCGCCGAGCTGAACCGGCGCCTGCTCGAGCATTGGATGCTCAGCGGCGTCACGGTTGTGGACCCGACCTCGACCTGGACGGATGTGAACGTCCGGCTGGAGCCCGACGTCGTCCTGCACCCCGGTACGCAGCTGCACGGCACCACGTCGGTGGCAGGCGGCGCCGAGGTCGGACCCGACACCACGCTCATCGACTGCGAGGTCGGCGCTGGTGCCCGTGTGGTCCGCGCGCACGGCACCGGCGCCACGATCGGGGCGGGCGCGTCGGTCGGGCCGTTCGCGTACCTGCGGCCGGGGGCCCGGCTCGGCGAGCGGGGCAAGATCGGCACCTTCGTCGAGGTGAAGAACTCCGACATCGGAGCAGGCACCAAGGTGCCGCACCTCACCTACGTCGGCGACGCGACGATCGGCGAGTACAGCAACATCGGGGCGTCCTCGGTGTTCGTCAACTACGACGGGGTGCGCAAGCAGCGCAGTGTCGTCGGCTCACACGTCAAGACCGGATCGGACAACACGTTCGTCGCCCCGGTGCACATCGGCGACGGCGCCTACACCGGCGCCGGCACAGTCGTGCGGGAGGACGTCCCGCCGGGGGCGCTCGCGGTGTCCGCCGGATCACAGCGCACCATCGAGGGGTGGGTCGAGAAGAACCGGCCCGACACCCCGGCAGCCGAGGCCGCTGCCAGAGCGGCCGACCCGGCGAACAACGGTCATGGAGGCACACCACGGTGAGCGCGATGTCGGCAATCCCCAAGAAGAACCTCATGCTCTTCTCGGGGCGGGCGCATCCCGAGCTGGCCGAGCAGGTGGCCAAGCACCTGGACGTGACGATCACCCCGCAGTCGGCGTACTCGTTCGCCAACGGGGAGATCTTCGTTCGCTTCGAGGAGTCGGTACGCGGCTGCGACGCGTTCGTGCTGCAGTCGCACTCGGCGCCCATCAACGACCAGATCATGGAACACCTGATCATGGTCGACGCACTGAAACGCGCCTCGGCGAAACGGATCACCGTGGTGATGCCGTTCTGGGGCTACGCGCGCCAGGACAAGAAGCACCGCGGCCGGGAGCCGATCTCGGCCCGGCTCATCGCCGACATGTTCCAGGTCGCAGGCGCCGACCGGATCATGACGGTCGACCTGCACACCGCGCAGATCCAGGGCTTCTTCAGCGGCCCGGTCGACCACCTCTTCGCGCTGCCGGTGCTTGCCGAGCACGTCAAGCGCACCTACGCCGAGCACCCGCTCGCCGTCGTCTCCCCCGACTCCGGCCGTGTCCGGCTGGCCGAACGCTGGGCCGCGACCCTGGGCGGCACGCCGCTCGCCTTCATCCACAAGACCCGCGACCCGCGCAGGCCCAACGAGGCCGTCGCCAACCGCGTCGTCGGCGAGGTCGAGGGCAGGCTCTGCGTCGTGATCGACGACATGATCGACACCGGCGGCACGGTCGCGAAGACCGCCGAGGTCCTCCTCAAGGCGGGCGCCTTGGACGTCGTCGTCGCGGCGACGCACGGGGTGCTCTCTGGCCCCGCGCCCGAGCGCCTCGCCACCTGCGGGGCACGCGAGGTCATCTTCACCGACACGCTCCCGATCCCGGACGAGAAGCGGTTCCCGACGATGACGGTGCTGTCCATCGCCCCGCTACTGGCCCGCGCCATCCACGAGGTCTTCGACGACGGCTCGGTCACCAGCCTGTTCGACGGCAACGCCTGACGCGTCAGGGCTTTTGTGAGGAGGTCGGCGGGCCCCTCGGGGTCTTCCCCGGCCGGACCGGCCAGGAGCACAGCGCCGGCGACGAGGCAGGCGGCGCAGAGGGCAACCCCGGCCGACCGGCGCCACCTGTGGATCGCGTATCGTGAACGCCAGTTCCGCGGCGAGGGCGGGTGTCCTTCTAGCCCGCCGTTATCGACGCAGCCCCGGCCCGGCCGGCCTGCCTCGCCGCGCGCGTCCATGTCGCAGCACGCTTGATCGAGGAGAAGTACCGTGGCCGAGGCCAGTATCGACGCCGAGACCCGCACGGAGTTCGGCAAGGGCGCCGCCCGCCGCACCCGTCGCGCCGGCAAGATTCCCGCAGTGCTCTATGGGCACGGCACCGACCCGCAGCACCTCTCGCTCCCCGAGCTGGAGTTCAAGCGGGTCGTCCGCGAGCAGGGCCGCAACGCGGTCGTGACGCTGAACATCGGCGGCACGCCCCAGCTGGCGCTCACCAAGACCGTCGTGACCCACCCGATCCGCCCGTACATCGAGCACGTCGACCTGCTGGTCATCAGCCGGGGCGAGAAGGTGGCGGTCGAGGTCCAGATCGCCATCGTCGGCGATGCGGCGCCCGGCACGCTCGTCACTCAGGAGCTCAACGCGCTCGAGGTCGAGGCCGACGTCTCGAACATCCCGGAGCAGATCGAGGTGTCCGTCGAGGGGCTGCGGGTCGGCACGCAGATCCAGGCCTCTGACGTACCGCTGCCCGAGGGCACCACGCTGCGCGCCGAGCCCGAGATCCTCGTGGTCAACATCGTCGCCGCCCCGACCGAGGCCCAGCTCGAGGCCGAGATGGACACCGAGGGCGCCGGCGTCGTCGAGGACGCCCCGGAGGCCCCGGCGGCTGCTGCCGCGCCGCCCGAGAGCTGACCGTGGCGCCGGGCCCCGCACTGGTGGTCGGGCTCGGCAACCCGGGCCCGGACTACGCCGAGACCCGGCACAACGTCGGTTTCCGCGTCGTCGAGCTGCTCGCGGCGCGGGCCGGCGGTGGCCGGTTCTCCAAGCACCGGACGAACGCCGATGTGCTCGAGGGCAGGCTCGACGGGCGTCGGGTCGTGTTCGCGAAGCCGCGCACGTACATGAACGTCTCCGGCGGCCCCGTCGCCGGCCTCGCGAAGTACTTCTCGGTGCCGCTCGAGGATCTTGTCGTCGTCCACGATGACCTGGACCTCGGATTCGGCGTGGTCCGGCTCAAGCGCGGCGGAGGCGAGGGTGGCCACAACGGGTTGCGCTCGATCAGCTCCGCGGTCGGGACGAAGGACTATCTGCGTGTCCGCTTCGGGATCGGCCGCCCCCCGGGCCGCCAGGACCCGGCCGAGTTCGTGCTGAAGCGCTTCTCGGGGGCCGAGAAGAAGGAGCTGGAGTTCGCCGTCGACCTGGCGGCCGACGCCGCCGAGGCCCTGCTCGCCGACGGTCTCGAACCGGCGCAGAACAGGTTCCACGCGCTGTCCGGCTGAGGCCGTCCTGTCCGGCCGGCCCGCGGGCCCCGCCGGTCAGGCCCGGGCCCTCAACAGCTCCCCCGTGGCGGCGCGGCGCAGCTTGCCCGACGGCGTCTTGGGCAGGCTGCCGGGCCCGAGCACCACGACCTCGGCGGGCCGTACCGCCACCGCGGAGACCACGCGGCTCGCGACGTCCTTGCGAATCAGCTTCTCGGCCTCCGGGTCGCCGGCTCTGCGCGACTCGACCGCCACGAGGAACGACTCCCGGTGCCGCGCGCCATCCGTGCCGGTGAGCATCCGGACGGCCACCGCGTTGCCGGCGCGCACACCGTCGGCGTCGGCCGCGGCGCGCTCGATGTCAGTCGGGTAGATGTTGCGACCACCCATGATGATCACGTCCTTGCGGCGGCCGCAGACCACGAGGGCGCCATCGGCGACGTAGCCCTCGTCGCCGGTGTCGAGCCAGCCCTCGGGGTCCTGCGTGGGGACCGGTCCGTCGACGGTGAGATAGCCGGGCGTCACCGAGTCGCCCCGCAGCTGCAGCACGCCGACCTCGCGCTCGCCCAGTACCGAGCCGTCGTCCCCGACCACCCGGACCTCGATGCCGGGCAGCGGCGGCCCGAGCTTCGGAAAGCGGCGCCGTGGCCCGTCACCCGCCGGGACGGCACGCCGCTGCGCCTCCAGCTGCTCCGCGTCGACGTGGTCGACCTGCAACCCGGTGTCGATCGGTGCGAAGGACACCCCGAGCGCCGTCTCGGCCATCCCGTACGCGGCGACCACGGAGTCCGGGCGCAGGCCGAAGCGGCTCCCCGCCGCCGTGAACGCCTCCACGGCATCGGGATCGATGGGCTCGGCCCCGTTGAGAGCGATCCGCAGCGACGAGAGGTCGAGCGACCCGTCGTCGGCACGCCCGAGCTGCCGGCCGATCACCGCGTAGGCGAAGTTCGGCGCTGCCGTGACCGTTCCGCCGTACTTCGAGATCAGCTCGGCCCACAGCACCGGGCGGCTGAGGAAGTCGAGCGGGGTGACGCTCACGAGCTCGAGCCCGGTGACCATCGGGACCGTCAGGAATCCCACCATGCCCATGTCATGGAACAGCGGGAGCCAGGACACCATCACGTCCCGCTCGCCGTCCAGGGCGGAGGCCCGGACCATGCCGGTGATGTTGGCGTGCAGGTTGCCGTGGGTGATCCGGACGGCCTTCGGCTCCGCCGTCGAGCCGCTGGTGAGCTGCAGAAGGGCGGTGTCGTCCTCACCCGCGACCCCGGCGTCCGGGTCGATGTCCTCGCCGCTGGTGGAGAGGGAGTCGATGGTGCGGAACGCGACCCCGCGCTCGGTGAGCACCGGTGCCAGCGCGTCGAACGGCGCACCGAGCAGCACGAGCTTCGCGTCGATCATCCGGAGGACGGACAGGGTGTCCTCCGCCCAGGCGGCCAGATCGGTGCGGGCTGTGGGCTGGTGGAGCATCGTGACGCTGCCGCCGGTGATCCACACGGCCTGCGCGGCCGGCGCGATAGACGCAGGCTCGCCTGCGAGGATGCCGACCGCCGCACCGTGCTGCAGACCGGACACCTCGCCGTCCCCTGCGCGCAGGGCGGCCGCCATGCGCCGGGCGGCCGCATGCACCTCGGGCCAGGTGCACCGGACAGCGGTTCTCGGCTCGCCGGTCGTCATCCCACGGGAGGAACGGACGGCGGAGTCGAGCAACATCGCCAGGAACCGGGACATGGTCAGGATCTTACGGACTCTGCACAGAGCTGACGTCTCGGCGGGAATGGGCGGTATCGGACTGGGGCGACTCGCGGGGCAATGCCGGGGCGACGGGGAGTACTAGCATCGGTCCGTGCCCGATGATTCTGGTGAACGCCTCTCCGCCCTCGTCGCCGCCGCTCTGCCCGGCGCACGCGCCGACCTGGAACGACTGGTCCGCATCCCGAGCATCTGGGCCGATCCGGCCCGCGCCGACGACACCCGCCGCAGCGCCGAGGCCGTCGCCGAGCTGGCCAGGGGCGCGGGCGCGACCGACGTCACGATCATCGCGGTCGATGGCGGAGCGCCCGCCGTCGTCGCGCACTGGCCGGCCCCTGAAGGCACACCCACCGTCCTGCTCTACGCCCACCACGACGTCCAGCCCACCGGCGGCGACGAGCACTGGACGAGCCCGCCGTTCGAACCGACCGAGCGCGACGGCCGCCTGTACGGGCGTGGCGCCGCCGACGACAAGGCCGGCGTGATGACTCACCTCGCAGTGCTGCGCGCCTACGAGGGCCGTCCGCCGGTCGGGGTGACGCTGTTCGTCGAGGGCGAGGAGGAGTCGGGCTCTCCCACATTGTCCGCGCTGCTGCGCGAGCACAGCGATGTCCTCACGTGCGATGTGATCGTGATCGCCGACGCCGCCAACCCCTCTGTCGACGTCCCGGCGCTGACGACGAGCCTGCGCGGCCTCGTGAGCGTCACCATCGAGGTGGCGATGCTGGAGCGGCCCGTCCACTCGGGCGTCTACGGCGGTCCGGTCGGTGACGCCCTCACGGCACTGTGCCACGGGCTCGCCGCGCTGCACGACGAGCACGGTGGAGTCGCGATCCCGGGACTCGCAGGCGGCAACTCCGCTGCCCCCGACCTCGACGAAGCCACCTTCCGCTCCGACGTCGGGCTGCTCGACGGCGTCGAGCTCATCGGCACCGGCAGCATCCCGGACCGCGCCTGGAACAAGCCCGCCGTCGCCGTCCTCGGCATCGACGCCCCGCGGGTTGCCGACGCGTCGAACGTGCTGCTTCCCCGCGCCCGCGCGGTCGTGAGCCTGCGGCTGGCACCCGGCGACGACGCCGTCAAGGCGCAGCGGGCGCTGGCGGAGCACCTCGAGGCCAACGTGCCGTGGGGGGCGCGGGTGACGGTCACGCCCGATCCCGGTATCGCGGAGCCGTTCACCCTGAAGACCACGGGCGACGCCTACGACGCTGCCCGCCGGGCCTTCTCGCAGGCGTACGGCAACCCCGTCGTCGAGATGGGTATCGGCGGCTCGATCCCGTTCATCGCGGAGTTCGCGCGCACGTTCCCCGGCGCCACAGTCCTGGTGACGGGTGTCGGCGACCCGGCGAGCCGCTGGCACGGCATCGACGAGAGCCTCGACCTGACCATGTTCGGCAAGGCGGTGCTCGCCGAGGCCCTCCTGCTCGCCGAGCTCGCTCCCTGACGACCTGATCAACGACGATCGCGTCCGACATCCGCATCCTCGTGCCTGGGGGTCGTGCACGGCAGCGGCCAGGCGCACGGCTACCAGGTGCGGCGTGAGCTGTTGAGCTGGCGCGCGGACCGGCCAGCGGGGCCCTACAACGAGGTGCGGCTAACCCGAGCGCCCGCCAGGACCTACGCGATCTCGGGTGCCGCTCGTATGGCGACGTAGGACTTGATCGGCGCCATCCGCCAGGGGCATCCAGGCTCGAGAGTCGCCCTCGGGGCGCCCGGCGTTCAGCTCCCCTGACAGCGCCGGCGGGGATCACCCGGGCGAAGCGCCGACCGGCCCGCCGCCGCCGTCGAACAGCGGTGGGCCGGTCGCGCAGTGCGGTGCCCCCCATCCGGGTCCCCCGACCCGGCCGCACACATACGACGTTAGGGCAGAAGGGCGCGAAGCGGATCAGTCGAAAGGTTGATCCTCAGTCGACCGGCGGTCGCAGTCCGTCGCGCAGCACGGCGAAGACGCGTTGTCGTAGACCCGGCTCCGGGTCGCGAACGGTGTGCAGCAGCCCCTTGAGCAGCGCGATCAGATCCGGGACGGTGATGTCAGCGCGGACGGCACCGGCCGCCTGCCCCCGCGCCAGCAGCACCCCCAGCGCTTCGTGCAGATCGGCGACCGCCTCGGCCATGCCGTGCGCCCCTGCCCCGGCGAGCGCGTCGGGCAGGTCACGCTTGCGTCCCGCCTCCTCGGCGAGCCGGGCGAGGAAACCCTCGAACGCAGACCCCGGATCGGCTGCCTCTGCGCGCGCCCGCGCATCGTCAACCACGTCCTGCACTCGAGCCAGCGAGACCGCCTCGAACAGCGCCTCCTTCGTCGGGAAGTGCCGGTAGACCGTACCGGGCCCGACACCGGCAGCGGCAGCGATCTCGTCGAGCGGAACGCCGAACCCGTGCTCCGCGAACGCTTCGTCGGCGGCAGCCAGCACGCGCTCCCGGTTTCGGCGTGCGTCCGCGCGCAAAGGCCGCTCAGCCACGGTGCCCCGTTCGCACCCCGGAGGGACCCCCGGCCCGACGCGGGCGCCTCCGAATCCCGAGGACGAACTCACGGTTGCTAAACGGGGCGGTCGTTCCGTATCGTTGAACCGGGGTCATCGTTCCGATTCTAGGAGGATTCATGAGCCGCAGTCCTCGAGAGGTCGTCGAGCAGGTCCGTCGCATGGTGGCCGGGGAAGGCGTCGCCTTTGCCGACCTCTTCGCTGCTGACGGCGTGCTCACCTATCCCTTCGCCATGCCGGGGATGCCCCGGGAGTTGCGGGGCCGGGACGCCATCAGGGCTTACCACGGCGCCGCCTCCGAGCGGCGGGGGATGCTGGAGGTCGAGGGCGTCGACGTCGTGGTCCGCGAAACGGACGACCCCGAGGTCGTCGTCGCCGAGATCGAGCACCACGGGCACTCGCACGGAACCGGCGGGCCCTACCGGTTCCGCGCGCTGGGCGTGATCCGGGTGCGGGACGGCGGGATCGTCACCTACGACGACTACATGGACCCGATCGCCATGGCCGCGCTGCTCGGCCGCACCCCGGACCTGGTGGCCGCGCTCTCGGCAGCCTGAACGGGCGACGGTGGATTCGGACGCGACGACAACGCCGCGAGAGCCGGCGCAGTCGGGCTGTCCGCTCCCTGTGCCGCGAGGACCTGTTCGGCTAGAGGTGCCGAATGCTCTGCCAGAGCTCGCCCCACGGCCTGCTGCGGCCCTCGAGCAGAAAGATCGGAGCACCCTGCGTCAGGTTGGAGACGCGCACGTCGTTGTCCAGGACGCCGACCTGCGTGACACGAGCGAACGCCGGGGCCAGGGCGGTGGGGTCGCCGACGAAGAGCACCGCGCCGGAGTCCTCGGGCGGCGTGCCGAACCATGCCGCGCCCCTGGCCCCGCTGTACGAGGAGAGGTCGGGCGCAAAGTGCTGGATCGCCGACACCGTCCAGTAGTCGCCCGTGACGACGATGGCGTTGCGCGCGGTCTCCGGCGGTAGCGCACGATGGGCGGCAACCACGTCGTCCACCATCTGGGGCCAGCCGATCTCGTCGAGCTGGAAGTTGCCGATCTGCAGGGGCTGGTCGGCGTGCGCGGAGATCGGCTTGATCGGCAGCACGTGGAGGACGCCGAGGACGGCGATCGCCGTCACCCCGTAGACGGGCCAGGTCGGCACCCAGCGCCACCACGCAGCCAACCTGCGCTGCTCGATCGCGGCCACCGACGCGGCCCAGAGCAGCGGGAACATCCCGGCGATGTAGTACGGGCGCCCGCTGGTCACCAGGAACAGCACGGTGATGCCGAGCGCCGTGACCCCGAGGAACCGGTACTTGGGGTCGCCCAGCAGCCGGCCTACGCCGTGCACCGCGAGCACCGATCCGATCAGCAGCCCGATCATCAGCAACGCCATGGGCAGGAACCCGATCATCCCGCCCGCGTAGACGCTTTCGGCAGCGACGGCACGGGTCATCTCCAGCTGCGGCCACCCGTTCTGCGCCTGCCAGAACAGCGTCGGCAGCGTCGTGAGTACCGCGATCGCACCGCCCAGCCACAGCGCGGGCCTGCGCAGCAGCTCCCGCGGGCCGAACACCAGCAGCGCGACGATCGCGACCGCCCAGAACCCGACGACGAGGAACTTCGCCTGCAGCGCGACCGCCGTCACCAGCCCCGCCACGAGCAGCAGCCCGTCGGCCCTGGTGCGCACCCACCGCACCAGCAGCCAGGTCAGCGCCGTCCACAGCGCCGGGTCGAGCGTCGAGGTGGCCAGCTCACGCGGGGCGCGCCGACCAGGCGTTGCGCGAGCACCGGCCGCCGGGGGGTCGTGCTCGGATATGGGTGCTGGGACACTCGTTTCCGCGCACGGGGCGGCTAGGACTCGGCGAGCTCCGCGGCGGCCAGCCAGTCCAGCTCGACGCTCTCCTGCTCGGCGAGCACCGCCTTCAGCTCGGCGTCGAGCTCCAGCAACCGGGTGGGGTCGGTGGCGGCCGCGGCGAGCTCCTCATGCAGCTGCTTCTCGCGCTTGCTCAGCGCCGTCATCCGGCGCTCCAGCCTGGAGGCCTCCTTGCGCGCCGCACGCTGGTCGGCGGCGCTGGACGGGGGCTTCTCCGTTGCCGGGCCCGCGGGCGCCGCAGAGAGGCCCGTGGCCTGCTGGCCTGCCGCCGCCCGCCGCTGCAGGTACTCGTCGATCCCGCCGGGCAGGTGCGTGATCTTCCCGTCGCCGAGCAGCGCAACCACCGTGTCACAGGCCCGCTCCACGAGATACCGGTCGTGGCTGACGACGACGAGTGTGCCCGGCCAGCCGTCGAGCAGGTCCTCCAGCCGTGCGAGCGTGTCGACGTCGAGGTCGTTGGTGGGCTCGTCGAGCAGCAGGACGTTGGGCTCGGCCATGAGCAGCCTGGTCAGCTGTAGCCGTCGCCGCTCGCCACCGGACAGCTGTCCCACGGGCGTCCACTGGCGGGCCGCGGGAAAACCGAGCCGCTCCAGCACGGACGACGCCGTCAGTTCCAGCTTGCCGAGCCGGACGTACTTCGCCACCTGCTCGGTGGCCTCCAGCACGCGCATGTCCTTCGGCAGGTCGACGAGCTCTTGGCTGAGCTCGGCCAGCTCCACCGTGGTGCCCTTGACCAGCCGGCCGCCCTGCAGCGGGCGTTCGCCGGTGAGGGTGCGCAGCAGCGTGGTCTTGCCGGAGCCGTTGACGCCGACGATCCCGACGCGGTCGCCAGGGCCGAGCCGCCAGGTGACGCGGTCGAGCAGCGTGCGGCCGGCGATCTCGGCCGTGGCGTCCTCCAGCTCCAGCACCGTCCTGCCGAGCCGGTTGGTGGCGAACCCGAGCAGCTCCACGGTGTTGCGAGGCGGCGGGACGTCGGCGATCAGTGCCTCGGCGGCCTCGATCCGGAACCGCGGCTTCGACGTGCGCGCCGGCGCTCCCCGACGCAGCCAGGCCAGCTCCTTGCGGGCGAGGTTCTGCCTGCGGGCCTCCGCGGCGTCGGCCTGCCGCGAGCGCTCGGCGCGGGCGTAGACCCAGTCGGCGTAGCCACCGAGGTAGCTCTCCACACGGCCGTTCGCGACCTCCCACGTGCGGGTGCAGACCGCGTCGAGGAACCACCGGTCGTGCGTGACGACCACGACCCCGCACCGCCGCGACAGCAGGTGCTCCGCGAGCCACCCGATGCCCTCGACGTCGAGGTGGTTGGTGGGCTCGTCGAGGACGACGAGGTCGGGCTCGCCGACGAGCGCCGCGGCCAGCGCCACCCGTCGCTTCTCCCCGCCGGACAGGCCCTCGACGCTGCGTTCGAGGTCGCCGATGCCGAGCCCATCGAGCACGTCGCGGACCTTGGCGTCAGCAGCCCACTCGTGGTCGGCGGCCCCGTGCCAGGCCGCGAGCACGACATCGCGGACGCGGGCGCCTGCCGGGAGCGTGTCGCCCTGCGCGAGGTGCGCCAGGTTCAAGCCGCCGACGCGGCTCACCCGCCCGCCGTCCGGAGCGCGTTCGCCCGTGATGATGTCGAGCAGTGTGGTCTTGCCACCACCGTTGAGCCCGACGACGCCGACCCGCTCGCCGCGCTCGACGCCGAGCGACACGGCGTCGAGCAGTACGCGCGAGGCGTCGCCGGGGACGTGCGCGGTGACCGACTCCAGGTTCACCAGGTTCTGGGACGATCTCTGGGCTGCGCCGCGTGGGGGCATCAGGCACGCACCGGGGGCCATGACGTGGGCGGGCCGGGCGGTTCGTGCTGGTCG
This sequence comes from Pseudonocardia sp., assembly GCA_025465235.1. Lineage (GTDB taxonomy): Bacteria > Actinomycetota > Actinomycetes > Mycobacteriales > Pseudonocardiaceae > Pseudonocardia. The sequence continues at coordinate 19,759 of JAODNO010000615.1, read as the reverse complement.
ATCACCCGGGCACCGGGCACCGGGCCGTGCGCCACGCGAACCGTGCGGCACACGCCGACCCCGGCCAGCTCGGTCGCCACGTCGATCGCGGCCTCGGCGTTGGAGCACAGGAAGGCGCACGTCGGCCCGGAACCGGAGACGAGCCCGGCGAGCGCACCGGCACCCACCCCGGCGCGCAGGGTGCGCCGCAGCTCAGGAGCCATGCTGACGGCGGCAGCCTGCAGATCGTTGCCCAGGCTGAGTGCGAGCTGACGAGGATCACCACCGGTAAGTGCCTCCAGCACCGGCTCGACCGGACGCTCCGGCGGCTTCCCGCCCCCGCGCAGCCGGTCGAGCTCGCGGAAGACGCTCGGCGTGGAGAGACCACCGCGATGGAGCGCGATCACCCAGTGCTGCGGGTGCCGGGAGAGCACCGGGACGATCCGCTCGCCGCGCCCGGTGCCGAGCGCGGTACCGCCGTAGAGCGCGAACGTGACGTCGCTGCCCAGCTCGGCGGCCAGCACGGACAGCTCGTCGCGGGAGAGGTCGAGCTTCCACAACGCCGACAGCCCCACGAGTGCGGCGGCCGCGTCGGCGCTCCCGCCCGCCATCCCGCCTGCTACCGGGATGCCTTTGCGCAGCACCAGTCGCACGTCGGGGTCACGGTCGGCGCGCTCGGCCAGGAGCTGGACGGCGCGCCAGGCGAGGTTCGTCTCGTCGGCGGGCACCTCGGCGACGCCCTCCCCGTGCACCTCGATCCCCGGAGCGTCACTGGGCTCGAGGGACACCTCGTCGAACAGGCTCACGGCGTGGAACACCGTGACGAGGTCGTGGTAGCCGTCCTCGCGCGGCGGCCCGACGGCAAGATGCAGGTTGATCTTCGCGGGTACGCGCACGGTGACCGGAGGCGGGACGGCAGCGAGCACCTGACCACACTACGTGCGCACCGCGGATCCCCGCCGTCAGTGCCCCCCGGAGACCCGGCGGCGTGACATCACCGACGTTCACCGTCCGCGATGTCATTCCGCTGACGTCCTGGGGCGGGCGGCTGCGAGGCGCGCGAAAGCCTCGACACCCAGGGTCTCGGCCCGCGCCTGCGGGTCGATACCGGCCGCACGGAGGGCGCCCTCCGCAGCAGCGGGCGAGCCGGCCCAGCCGGCCAGACCCGACCGCAGCGACTTGCGGCGTTGCGCAAAAGCAGCGTCGATCAGCCGGAACACGTCGGCCCGGTCACCGGGTGGCGGGTCGCGGCGGTCGAAGGCCAGCAGCCCGGAGTCGACGTTCGGCACGGGCCAGAACACCGCCCGGGGCACCGGGCCCGCCCGGCGGGCCGCGGCGAACCAGGCGAGCTTCGCGCTCGGAACCCCGTATGCCTTGCTTCCGGGCGGTGCGGCGAGCCGCTCGGCAACCTCGGACTGGACCATCACGAGCCCGCGCCGCAGCTGCGGCAGCTCGGCAAGGAGATGGAGCACAACGGGCACGCCGACGTTGTACGGCAGGTTCGCGACGATCGCGGTGGGCGCCGGACCGCTCAGGTCCTCGGCCCGCAGGCGCAGCGCGTCGGCCGCCGTGACCGTGAGCCGGCCGGCCAGCGCCGGGGCCCGCTCGGCCGCCGTGCCGGGCAGTCGCGCGGCAAGCACGGGGTCGATCTCCACAGCGTGCACCGCGTGCACGGCCGGCAGCAGGGCCAGCGTCAGCGACCCGAGGCCCGGACCGACCTCGAGCACGACGTCCTCGGGCGCCAGGTCCGCGGCCCGGACGATGCGGCGCACGGTGTTCGGGTCGTGGACGAAGTTCTGCCCCAGCCGCTTGGTGGGCCGCAGCCCCAGCTCCCCAGCGAGTGCCCGCACCTCCGCGGGCCCCAGCAACCGCGACTGCTCGTCCGTCACCCCGGGAGGGTGCACCGGCCCGCTCGGCCCGACGTCACCGGGGCCGTCATCGGCAGGTCAGGCGTCACCGGGGCAGGCCCAGCTTGCTCGCGCAGGCCGGCCAGGCGCCGTAGCCACCGCGGTCGTCGCGAACCTTGCTGGCCACGTCGATCTGCTCCTCGCGGCTGGCCTCGTGCGGCAGCGGGGCGTAGTCGGTGCCGCCGTAGGCGCGCCAGGTCCCCGCGTCGAACTGCAGGCCGCCGTAGTAGCCGTTGCCGTTGTTGATCGCCCAGTTGCCGGTGGCCTCACAGTTGGCGAGCTGGTCCCAGACGCTGCCGTCCGAGATCGCCGGGGCCTGCGGGATGTTGTCGTTCGTGCCGACCTTGACCACCCGCGGCTTCGGCGGTGTGCTGCCGCCGGCCCGCACCTGCTCGCGCCGCACCTCCTTGCCGTTCTGCACGTACACGCGCATGATCGCCGTCTGCTCGCCGGGTTCGCCCTTGTCGACGACGGCGCGCTTGCCCCGGGCCATTCCAGGGTCATCGATCTGCTGCTCCGGCGGCGGGATCGTCCGGGTCACGACGACCTCGCCGACACCGTTGCGCACCACCTGCACCGACACGCCGTCGGTGAGCGGAGTGTCGCCGGGCGGCACGGAGACGTCGTCCGGCCCGAGCTCGATGCCCCGCTCCGCGAGCAGCCCGGCCACAGTTCCCGCCGTCGTGGTGAGCTGCGCCGGTGCCCCGGTGCCGTCGGTGATCGAGACGGCACGCGGCACGTTGAGCTTCAGCGCCAGGCCGGCGAGCGGAATGTCGGTGGTGGGCGCAGCGGACATCTGGATCGGGGTGGCCGCGACACCCAGCCCCTGCAGTGCCTCGCCGACCGAGGCCGCGGTGGTCCAGACCTGTCGCTCCGATGCACCCTCGACGAGGGTGAGCTTTCGGGCGCGGCTGAGGATGATGTGGTCGCCGTCGCCCAGATCGGTGGGCAGCGCAGGCTCGACCCTGTCCTGCGGCGCCGCGGAGAGCCCGGCCACCTCCAGGGCGGACGCGACGTTGGTGGCGAACGTGTGCAGGGTGCGGTCCTGGCCGTCGACGGTGATCCTGATGGTCTTGTCCATCGCCAGTGCAGTGGCACTCCCACCCACCAGTGCGATGAGCACGGCAAGGACGGTGCCGCGGACGAGCATGCGCGCGGGGGCCCGCCGAGGCGCGGCGGCCCGGCGCCGTCGCCCGGTGCGAGTGGGCGCGTCGAGCACTGCCGCGGGCGCCTCGACGACCGCGATGGCGTCGGTCTCCGGGGCGGCCTCCGGCGCCGCCACCGTCGCGATGGGCTGCGTCAGGGGCTCGGCCTCGACCGCAGGCGCGGCCACCGCCGCGACCACCGCGATCGGGCCCGTCATCTCGTCGTCGAACGGCAGGATCCGACCGGTGAGCTCCTGCGCCGGGACCCGGCCGAACGGACCCGTGGTCGGATCGGCGCCTGCGTCGATGGCGGTGGTGCCTGCTGCCGGTCGCGTCATCACCGGCAACGCATCCCGCAGGGCGGCGCGCGCGGGCACCATCCGCCCGGTTCGTTCCGTCGCGGACTCGTCGCGACGCTTCCCGTCCGGCTCCTGGGAGGGGAGCAGCTCGGCAGGGGACGCGGGGAATACGCCGGTGTCCCCGCCGTTGTACCAATCCGCGTAGGGGTCGTCCGTCGGCACCGCGGCAGGGGGCGCGGCGACGCGTCGGGCGACACGTCCACGCGGGGCGCGATGCCGCGCGCGCGTAGAGACCTCGACCACTGGCATCCAGACCTCGTCGGACCGGGCAGGGGAGGAATCACCGGTCGCGGTGGCCCGGAGGCAGATATCAGGGGGAGCGCCCCGGTCCACCGCGACCGCTGTGCTGGGGAGCGTTCCCCACCCCGGCTTTAGCGATCACGGAACCGTAACGAACAGTGATGGCAGCCACCGAGCCGCGACACACCGATTGCGCTGAACGGCGCTCTGGCTACGCTGAACGCGTTCCGTCGACGCTCACTGTGGCCGACTGCACCACGGGCGGCAGTTCGCCGAGCCGGAATACCCGGTCGGCGTTGCGCCCGGCGCTGGTCGCGAGCCGCTGGTCGCTGACGCCCCGCAGCGCCGCGAGACCCCGCACGGTCCACGGCAGGCAGTACGGCTCGTTCGCCCGGCCGCGGTGCGGGTGCGGGGTGAGGAACGGCGCGTCGGTCTCCACGAGGAGCTGGTCCTCCGGCACGACGACCGCCGCCTCCTGCAGCGCACGGGCGTTGCGGAAGGTCACCGGACCGGCGAAGGACAGGACGTAACCGGCTTCGGCGCATTCGCGCGCGACTGCGGCGTCACCCGAGAAACAGTGGAACACCACGCTCGCAGGCGGCCCCTCCTCGCGCAGGATGCGCAGGACGTCGTCGTGGGCGTCCCGGTCATGGATCATGAGTGGCTTGCCGATGCGCTTGGCGAGGTCGATGTGGCGGCGGAACCACTCCTGTTGGGCCACCGGCGGCGAGTGGTCCCAGTAGTAGTCGAGCCCCGTCTCCCCCACCGCGACGACGCGTGGGTCGCCTGCGAGGCGTTCGATCTCCGCGAACTCGTCCTCCGTGACCTCCGCCGTTCGCGTCGGATGCAGGGCGACGGCCGCGACCACCCGGTCGTCCCAGTGTGCCGCCCGTACCACCCACCGGGCGGAGGCGAGGTCGTCGGCGACCGTGACGGCACGCGCGACCCCGACGGCGGCCGCCCGGTCCATCACCGCCGCCACGTCCGCGGCGTCGATGCAGCCACATGCGTCGAGGTGGGTGTGCGCGTCGACGGTCGGCGCGGGGAGCGGATCGGGCGCGGGCGGCCGTTCACGCCGGCCGCTCACGACGTCCCTCCGAAAGCGGACGACCTCACTTCTCGATCGGTGCCCACTCCGGGCCCGTCTCGCCGAGCTCGGGGTCGAGCTTGGCGAAGATCGGCGTGGGCTTGGCCAGCGGCCGGCCCACCTCGATCGGCATCGACCTCCAGCGAGCCTGCTCCTTCGTATAGTCACCGGTGAGGATCGGGTTGATCCGGCCCGGGATGTCCAGGTCCGGCACGTCGTGCAGCTCCGGCTGGGCCGCCCACACCCCGGTGCCGCCCAGCGCCTCGTGCACCTTCTGCGCCGCGTGCGGCAGGAACGGGGTGAGCAATGTGTTGGCGTCCTGCACCACCTGCAGCGCGGTGTGCAGAACAGCGTCGCGGCGGTCCGGGTCGTCCTTGAGCTTCCACGGCTCCTGGTCCGACAGGTACCGGTTGGCCGCCGAGACCACCCGCATCGCCTCGCTGATGCCGGCCCGGAACCGCGACCTCGCCAGATGCGCGCCGACGGTGTCGAATGCGGCTCGCGACAGCGCGAGCAGCTCGGCGTCGGCAGCCGCGGGCGCGGTGGGGCGCGGGATCGCTCCGTTGTTCTTGTAGGCCATCGAGATCGACCGGTTCACGAGGTTGCCCCACTCGTTGGCGAGCTCGAAGTTGACCCGGCGGATGAACTCGTCCCACGTGAAGTCGACGTCCTGGGTCTCCGGGCCGGCCGCAGCGATGAAGTACCGCAGGCTGTCCGGTCCGAACCCGCGAAGGAAGTCGTTGAGGTAGATCACGGTGCCGCGTGAGGTGGAGAACTTCGATCCGCTCATCGTGAGGAACTCGCTCGACGCGATCTCCGTCGGCAGGTTCAGCTCGCCGTAGGGCCCCTGCTCGCCGCCGTGGTCGCCCTGCCCGTTGTGCCCCAGCAGGAGGGCAGGCCAGATCTGCGCGTGGAAGGTGATGTTGTCCTTGCCCATGAAGTGCACGATCTCGGCGGACGGGTCATTCCACCAGGCCTTCCACGCGTCGGGGTCGCCGCTGCGCCGGGCCCATTCAACGCTCGCCGAGAAGTAGCCGATCACCGCGTCGAACCACACGTAGAACTTCTTGAGGGGCTGGTCGCGCCACCCGTCGAGCGGGATCGTGACGCCCCAGTCCAGGTCGCGGGTGATCGGCCGCGGCCGCATGTCGTCGATGAGGTTCCTGGTGAAGTTCAGGACGTTCGGGCGCCAGCCCGTCTTCGTCGAGAGCCACTTGCCCAGTGACTCGGTGAACGCGGGTAGGTCGAGGAACAGGTGCTCGGTCTCGACGAACTTCGGCACCTCGCCGTTGATCCGCGAGCGCGGGTTGATCAGCTCAGCGGCGTCGAGCTGGTTGCCGCAGTTGTCGCACTGGTCCCCCCTCGCCTGCGGGTAGCCGCAGATCGGGCACGTGCCCTCGACGTAGCGGTCGGGCAGCGTGCGCCCGGTGGACGGGCTGATCGCGCCGGTCGTGGTCTTCGGGACCACGTAGCCGTTGCGGTACAGGGCCAGGAAGATCTGCTGCACGACGTCGGCGTGGTTGCCGGTGGTGGTGCGCGTGTAGAGGTCGTAGGTGACGCCGAGCCCGCGCAGGTCCTCCGCGATGATGCGGTGGTACTTGTCGACGGTCTGCTGCGGCGTCAGGCCTTCCTTCTCGGCCTGCACCAGGATCGGGGTGCCGTGCTCGTCGCTGCCGGAGACCATGAGCACCCGGTTCCCGACCATGCGCTGGTAGCGGGCGAACACGTCGGAGGGCACACCGATACCGGAGACGTGACCGATGTGCCGCGGGCCGTTGGCATAGGGCCAGGCCACGGCGGTCAGCACGGGGGAACTCATACGACAAGCGTAGGCCCAGGGCGCACCCGGGTTTCCGGGAGCGCTCAGACCACGGCGGAGCCGCCGGACCAGGTGATCTCCAGCTTCCCGTCGACCGTGCGCAGCGCGATGCCGAGCACCTCGCTGGCGAGCTCGCCGGTGGGAGCGGGCTGCACGGGGACGAGCCGGCCGCCGAGGGCCCGGAACAGCTCGACCCGGCGCTCGTCGGGGTGCGCAACGATCATCTCCCGTACGCCGACCCGGCCGTAGAAGTCGATCTTGTCGTAGGTCTCGTCCCCTTCGACCGGATCTCGAGCACGAGCTGGGCACCCTCCACCCCCCGTTCGGAGAAACGCTCGGGCCGGAAGAAGACGACGTCGGGAACCCGGTAGTCGTCGGCAGTCCGAAAGAGCCGTGTCTCGTACTGCGCTCGCAGGCCGCGTGCTCACGCCACCGGCCCGACGAGCATCAGGAAGGTGGCTCCGAAATGCTGGTGAGCGCCGCCCGGCGGCGGAACGATGTGCAGTACCCCGTCCCACATCTCGTCGCGCACGTCGTGACCCAACCGGCGGCGCTCGTCGAGCATCGCCTGGGCGCGTCGAGCATGAGGACCCGCATGTGCCCAGGGTAGCGGGGCGTTCCGTTACCGTGGACACCGTGAACGTTGAGGTCACGCCCCTACCCGGAATCGGGGTGCGGAAGGACTTCGCGCTCCGCAACGGCCGCCGGATCGGCGTCGTCACGCACCGGGACGGGAAGATCGAGCTGATCATCTCCAAGTCGGACGACCCCGACGCGTGCCTCGCCGAACTGCCCCTCACCGTCGACGAGGCGAGCGCGCTGGCCAACCTGCTCGGCGCCCCGCAGCTCGTCGCGCAGCTCACCGAGGAGCACCGCGACCTCCCTGGCATCCACACGCGCCAGATTCCCGTCGGCACCCCGTTCGACGGGCGCACGCTGGGCGACACCGCCCTGCGCACCCGCACCGGCGTCTCCGTCGTCGCCGTGATGCGCGCGGGCCAGGTACACCCGAGCCCCACGCCGGACTTCACCCTGACCGCCGGGGACCTCATGGTCGCCGTCGGCACGTCGGAGGGGCTGGACAACGCTGTCAAGATCCTCAAGCGAGGCTGATCCAGCGTGGACCACACCGCGCTGGAACTGATCGAGCTCGGGGCCGTCTTTTTCAGCCTGGGGCTGCTGGGCCGTCTCGCCGGCCGCATCGGCCTGTCCCCCATCCCGCTCTACCTGGTCGGCGGCCTGTTCTTCGGCACCGGCGGGATCATCCCGCTCAGCGGCATCCAGGGGTTCACGGCGCTGGCCGGCGAGGTCGGTGTCGTGCTGCTCCTCCTGCTGCTCGGGCTGGAGTACTCCGCAGCGGAGCTCGTCACCGGGCTGCGGCGGTCCTGGACGGCCGGGATCCTCGACGTCGTCCTCAACGCCGCACCGGGTGCAGCCGTGGCACTGGCGCTGGACTGGGGGCCGGTCGGCGCGCTCGTGATGGGCGGGGTCACCTACATCTCCTCGTCCGGGATCATCGCGAAGGTCCTCGCCGACCTCGGCAGGCTCGGGAACCGCGAGACGCCGGTGGTGCTGTCGATCCTCGTGTTCGAGGACCTCGTGATGGCGCTCTACCTGCCGATCCTCACCGCCGTGCTGATCGGCGTGAACCTGGCGGGCGGTCTCGCCGCGGTAGGGATCTCGGTGGCGGTGCTCGCCGTCGTGCTCGTGGTGGCGCTGCGCTACGGGCGGTTCGTCTCGGCGCTCGTCGACTCGCCGGACCGTGAGGTGTTCCTGCTCAAGGTGCTCGGAGTGGCCCTGCTCGTCGCCGGGTTCGCCTCGGCGATGCAGGTCTCGGCCGCGGTCGGGGCCTTCCTGCTGGGCATCGCGATCTCTGGCTCCACCGCGGAGAACGCCAGCAAGCTGCTGGAGCCGCTGCGCGACCTGTTCGCCGCGGTGTTCTTCGTCGTGTTCGGGTTGAACACCGACCCGGCCTCGATCCCGCCGGTGCTCGGCTGGGCGGTCGTGCTCGCGGTGTCCACCACGCTCACGAAGCTCGTCACCGGCTGGTGGGCCGCCCGCCGGGTGGGCATCGGGCCGCTCGGCCGGGCTCGCGCCGGCGCGGCACTGGTGGCGCGGGGCGAGTTCTCGATCGTCATCGCCGGGTTGGCCGTCGGCTATGCGGCGATCGACGAGCGGCTCGCCGCACTGGCCACCACCTACGTGCTGCTCATGGCCATGATCGGCCCGGTGGCCGCCCGGGTTGTCGAGCCGGCGGCCCGCTTCGCCCGCACGAAACGCCCCGCGACAACGCCGGCTCCCTCCGCAGGCAACTGACGCCCCCACCCACACCCCTCGACGCGCGACATGGACACGCGGCGCGGAATCGGAGCCGCTCCGAACAGAGATACGTGTCCAGTCGGGGCGCGAGCCGGCCGCGGGGCTTCAGGGGCGGGCGGCTAGCGCAGCTGCGTAGAGGTCGCGTTTCGGGACCCCTGCCGCCTGCGCGACCACCGCCACCGCGTCCTTCAGGCGCTCGCCGTCGGCCACCCGCTCCTCGACGGCCCCTACCAACGAGTCGACGCTCGGTGCAGCGGTGGGAGCGGCGCCGGCCAGTACGACGGTGATCTCCCCGCGCACCGGTCCCTCCGCGGCCCACTCCGCGAGCTCCGCGAGCGGGCCGCGCAGCACCTCCTCGTGCGTCTTGGTGAGCTCCCGGCAGACGGCGGCTGCCCGCTCTGCGCCCAGGACCTCCACCGCGGCAGCGAGCGTGTCGGCGAGCCGGTGCGGCGACTCGAAGAACACGGTCGCCCTCGGCTCCGCCACCAGCGTCGCGAGCCACCGGCGGCGTTCGCCCCCGCGGCGCGGCGCGAAGCCCTCGAAACAGAACCGCTCGCAGGGCAGCCCCGACAGCACCAGCGCCGTCGTCACTGCGGACGGCCCCGGCAGGCACGTGACCGGGAGCCCCTCGGCCGCTGCCGCCGCGACCAGCCGGTAGCCGGGGTCGGACACCGCGGGCATCCCCGCGTCGGTCACCACCAGCACCGTGCGGCCTGCACGGACATCCTCGAGCAGCCCGGGTAGGCGGGCGGCCTCCACCGCGTCGTAGTGGCTGATCACCCGTCCCGAGACGGTCACACCGAGCGCTGCGGCGAGCGACCGCAGCCGCCGCGTGTCCTCTGCGGCGACCACATCGGCCGTCGCCAGCGCGGCGAGCAGGCGGGCCGAGGCGTCCTTGGCATCACCCAACGGGGTCGCCGCGAGCACCACACGGCCGGACAGGGGCTCACCAGACATGGGTTGCAGCCTACGATCGGAGCCGTGGCCACCCGCAGCGTCGACCGCTCGCGAGGCGTCGCAGCCACCCGGGCCAGTGCCGACACTCCCACCACCGGCAGCCGTCCGGTCGGCGACGCCCCGGCTCCCGGCCTCCATCCCGGCGATCCGACGGTGCGGCTGGGTACGCCACCCCCGTCCGACCGAGTGCGGGGCTGGGTGGTCGCGATCACGCTGGCGGTCGTCGCAGGAGCGGTGCGGTTCGCCGGCCTGGGCCTTCCGACAGACGGCGGCACCCCGGTCTTCGACGAGAAGCACTATGTGCCGCAGGCCTGGCAGATGCTGCGCAACGGCGGCGTGGAGGACAACCCAGGCTACGAGCTCGTTGTGCACCCGCCGTTGGGCAAGCAGCTCATCGCGCTCGGCGAGCTGGCCTTCGGCTACGACGGGTTCGGCTGGCGCGTGTCGGCGGCGCTGGCCGGCACGCTGATGGTCCTGCTGATCGTGCGGGTCGGGCGAAGGCTCACCCGTTCGACGTTGCTCGGCGGGATCGCCGGCGTGCTGCTGATCTGCGACGGGCTGTCGCACGTGCAGTCCCGGATGGGGATGCTCGACGTCTTCTCGGCCCTCTTCGTGCTGGCCGCGTTCGCCACGCTCCTCCGCGACCGCGATGACGTGCGCGCCCGGATGGCCATCGTGATTGCCGAGGGCCGCATCGGTGACTCCCCGTACGGCCCACGCCTGGGTGTGCGGTGGTGGCGCTTCGCCACGGGGGTGCTGCTCGGGCTGGGCTGCGCGGTCAAGTGGTCGGGCGTGTACTGGCTCGCGGCGTTCGCCGTGCTCACCGTGGTCTGGGACCTCACGGCCCGGCGCGCCGCCGGCGTCGAGCGGCCGTGGCTGGGCACGATCCGGCGGGACCTCGCCCCGGCGATCTGGGCGGTGGCGCTGGTGCCGCTGCTGGCCTATCTCTCGGCGTGGTGGGGCTGGTTCGGTAGCGAGACCGCGATCGACCGGCACGCCGTCGGCGAGGAGGTGGGTACCGGCGGCCCGTGGTCGTTCGTCCCCGACGCGCTGCGCGGGCTCTGGTACTACAGCGGAAAGGTGCTCGCGTTCCACGCCGGCCTCACGACGCAGGCCAGCGGCGTGCACCCGTGGGAGTCCAAGCCCTGGACCTGGCCGATGGGCCTGCGCCCGATGCTCTACTACTACGCCTCGGGCAGCCAGATCACCGGCTGCGGTGCGCCGACCTGTATCAGCGCCGTGATGCTGATCGGCACGCCCGCGCTGTGGTGGCCCGCGATCCCGGTGCTCGCGTTCGCGTTGTGGCGCATGTTCACCGCTTTCGACTGGCGCTATGCGGCCGTGCTGGTGGGCTACGGGGCGGGCATCCTCCCATGGTTCGCCGACATCAACCGCCAGATGTACTTCTTCTACATGACGCCGGTGGTGCCGTTCCTGATCCTCGCCACGACGCTGGTGATGGGCGAGATCCTCGGCAGGTCGGGCGCATCCCGGGAGCGTCGCCAGACCGGGCTGCTGGTCGTCGGGCTCTGGGTGGGCGCGGTCGTCGCGAACTTCCTGTGGCTGTGGCCGATCCTGGTCGGTCAGCCGATCACGCCGGAGATGTGGGACGCACAGCTGTGGCTGCCGTCCTGGCGGGCCTGACGGGGCGAACGGGTCAGCTCGCCGTCGCCAGCAGCACGCTCGCTCCCAGGGCGAGGCCCGCGCTGGCGAGCTGCACCCGGCTGAGCCGTTCGCGGAGCACCAGGCGCGCCAGCAGCACGACCACCACCGGGTAGAGCGACACGACAACCGCGCTCACGCCCAGGTCACCGAGCCGGGCGGACAGCAGGAACAGCACATTCGCCACGGTATCGAAGACCCCACTGACGATCATCCAGCGCGTCGGGAACGGAGCGGGCGCCGGGCCGGTCACCGGCAGCGGCGGACCGGCAGGCTCCGGGTGCCGCACCGCCGGGCGCCCACGGAGGCGCAGCGGCAGCCGGTGCCGCAGCACCAGCGCGGCGAGCAGGGTCACCGACGTCACGCGCCCGCCGAGCAGCGGCCAGAGCCCGGAATCGTCCGGCGTCGCCGCCAGGGCGACGAAGAACAGACCGAATCCCACGCCCGCGCCGAGACCGAGAGCGAGGCCGGTGCTCGCGGCCGCGTCCCGCCGGCTTCCCACGGTGGCCAGCAGGATGGCGGCCAGCGCCACAACGATCGCCAGCACCGTGACAGGTCCGAGGCGCTCCCCGGCCAGCACGCCGACCACGAGTGGGAGCCCGGCGCCGACCACCGCGGACAGCGGTGCGATCACGCCCATCGGGCCGACCGCGAGCGCACGCAGATAGAGCAGCAGCCCGCTGGTGCCGGCGATGCCCGCCAGGGCCCCGAACCCGAGCGCGGCGACAGTCGGCCGCCCGGGCAGCAACCACGCCGCCGGCAGGAGGGTCAGGAGGCCTGCGGCCTGCGCCACCAGGGTGACGACGAGCAAGGGCGCGCGGCGGGCGGCCAGTCCGCCTGCGAAGTCGGCCACGCCGTAGGCGAGCGCGGCGGGGAACGCGACGGGGACGGACATCGAACCTCAGTTCACTAGGATGTACCGAACAGGACAGCAGATTGGACGTTAGTGTCGCGGTCCCCGAAGTACAACCAAGTATCCGATGAGGTACGGCAGACTATCCGGCGTGCAGTCTCCCGAGGACGTGGCCACCACCGTCGGCCGCAACGTCCGCGCCCTGCGGCAGCAGCGACGGATGACCATCGACGCACTCGCGGCCGCCGCGGGCGTCAGCCGCGGCACGGTGATCCAGATCGAGACTGCTCGGGGCAACCCGAGCATCGCCACCCTGGTCGGACTTGCAGCAGCGCTGCGGGTGGGGGTCGCCTCGCTCGTCGACGGCGACGCCGAGCCGCGCGTCGTCATCCGCCGGGCCACCGAGGCAGCCCGGCTGTGGAGCAGCGCCGCGGGGAGCAACGCGGTGTTCCGGATCGGCACCGACCCCCCCGACGTCGTCGAGCTGTGGGACTGGACGCTGCAACCGGGCGACAGCTTCGACGGCGAGGCGCACCCGATGGGCACCCGCGAGGTGCTCTCGGTGCTGTCCGGACGCCTCGGCCTCCGCGTCGGCACCACCGACCAGCACCTGAACGTCGGCGACACCGTGCTCTTCCAGGCCCACGCCCCACACCGCTACAGCAACGACGCAGCTGCGGACGAGGGCGGCGATCCGGTGCGGTTCGTCATGGTCGTACTGCAGCCCGGTGACGCCGGGCTCGTCCCACCCACCAGCATCGCCGAGGCCGGGACCCCGCTGCAGTGATCAGCAGCCGTCCGCGCGCAGCGGCCGGTGCACCGGGTCCACGGCCAGCGTCAACGCCTCCACCTCCGAGCGGTACAGGCACCCACCGCTGGTCCGTACCTCCACCGTGTCGGAGTCGACGAACCGGACGTCGGCAGGCGCCGGTGCCTGCTCGACCCCCTGGTAGACCACCGTCTCCTGCTCGAACGGACCGCCGCCCGCCTGCAGCACCACGGCGTAGACGGGATCGATGGCGGCCGGCGCCCCCTCGACCACGACCAGCCGCCTGCCACTGTCGGCCACCTGGGACACCGTGTGATTGTCGACGATCAGCTGCGCCGCCACCCCCACCAGCGCAACCCAGCCGAGAACGGCCACCCCGCCCAGAGCAAGCACCAGCACACGCGGGAGGCCCCGCCGTGCGACGACGGCGAAGGTGGCCGTGACCAGCAGGAGCGCGAGGAGTACGAGTCCCGCCGTGAACCATCGGGCGTAGCGCAGGTGGAACGGATCCGCCACCGCCAGCGCGGCGAGCCCACCCGCGATCAGTGCGAGCACGGCGAGGATGACGGAACGGCGCAGTCTCGGCACGCGACGCATACTGCCGGACCCCGTTCGATCACGCCGGGCGAGACCGCGTGACGCCGCACGGAGCCCGACCCCGTGTCCTCCTGCTGATCAGCGGGTCGCGCGGTGGTCGACTCCGGGTCGGCGACCAGCCGGAGCCGGGAGAGTGGGCCGACACAGCGGAGGGTGCCTGTCAGGTCATGGAGACGAGGCGCGCACCGCCGTCGGTCTCGATGATCGTGCCGGTGATGTTCGTGTTCGTGGCTGCCAGCACCACGACCTCGCCGATGTCTTCGCAGGCGCGATGGGCCTGACCGGTAGTGCCTGGGCGGCCTGGGTGACAAGCCCAGGCCCGCGGGGACCTCGGGCAGCGAGGCACGCCCCGACACGTCCAGGGCAGCGTCGACGCCTTCGGGCGCGATGGCCGTGATCCGGTCGGCACGCCCTTCGCGGTATGTCACGGGTGTCGCGCCGAGTGAGCACAGGTAGTCGTGGTTGCCTTCGCTGCGGTCCCGATCACCGGCGGGCAGATCCACCGGCATGAACGCGGCCACCGCGCCGCTGCGGATCTTCCAGCCGATCGGGCTACTCCCGCCGCGCGGACGGCGATCCGAACCTCGCCCTGACCTGGCGGGGCACCTCGCGCTCGACCACCCGCAGCACGTCAGATTCGCCGTACTCACGGAACTCGACCGCACGGTAGGTCCCTGCCATTGATTTCCTCCCAGGATTCTCGTTCGCCACGCGAATCGAGCAGAACGATCAGGGCGACGCCCGGAAAGTTCCGTCCGGCAAAGGAAGCGTTCCCTGAGCAATGGCACGGAGGCCGACGATCGGTGCGAGCGGAAGCACAGGCCCTCGACCGGCGAGCACACGCAAGAAAGGCTGTCCGAGGAAGGACACCACCGGGATCTGGCCCGATGGGAAACCCACTGCCGTAAAGCCGCTGGCCAAAGGCAGCAGCCTTCCTATGCTTCTGTCGGAGTGGAGCTGAGGGGAATCGAACCCCTGACCTACTCGATGCGAACGAGTCGCGCTACCAACTGCGCCACAGCCCCGGCACCCGCCGTTCCCGGTGGGCGTGAACGAGACTATCAGCCGCTCACTCCCCCGCCGCACGGCGGTAGCGCGGCCGACCCGGCGCCGTCAGATCATGCAGCTCGGGGTCCTCCTCGGTGGCGTCGACCAGCGCCGTTCCCGCCGGAAGAGGCGGTGGCGGCGCGGGGCGAAGGCGCGGCAGCGCGGGCTCTCCCTCGACCGGGTCGGAGAGCGTTTCGTCGCCGGCTGCGGAACGATCCTGTCCGGACCGGAGCGGTTCGCCTGCCCCGCGGACACGCCCTGGCCGATCCCGGGCGAGGTCGTCCGCGCCGCCGTCCCGATCGGTGTCGTCATCGAGCCCGGCCTCGTGCCCGTCCACGGCGTGCTGGTCGCCGTCGTACCCGTCGTCCTGCGGGCTGCGGGTCATCTCGCGGCCGCGTCGTGCCCACTCGTCGAGCTCGGGGTCATCGGCGGCCTGCTGACGCCGGGTGCCCGCCATCCTGGACGCCCGCCGCTCCCGGATCGCTTCCTCCAGCCGCACCTGGCGGCGCAGATAGACGAGATACCCGACCAGGACGACGTCGACCGCGCCGTGCGCCCACCAGAGAGCCTGCACGGCCATGGCGGCGATCACTCCGGTGGCGAACGCGACGATCAGCATCGCGAGCACGACCCGCTGCCGGAACGCGTAGCGGGCACGTGCGGCGAGAGCTGCGGCCTCCGGGTCGAATCCGCCGCGCCCGGGACGGTACCGCGGCGGGGGCCGCTCCCATCCACGGTCGTCGTGGTCCACCTCGTCGGCCCCGCCGTCCTCGCGGTCGGTCTCGCTCGTCGTGCTGAGTTCTTGGTCCACCTCGTCCATCACGTCCACCTCCAGCTCGCGGCCCGTATCCGAACCATGGCGCTGCCGTGGCCGCTCGAGCACCCGTCCGGAGAGCGCAGCCACCGTCGGGCGCGCCACCTCCTGGCGGTGTCGCGCGACCGCAGGGACGAGGATCAGCAACCACAGAACAACCAGGCTCGCGAAGATCATCGAGCTCGGCACGGCTGCTTCCTCCCCACGGCGCAGTCCGGTCGCGACCCGGTCTCCCCGGCCAAGATCGCTTCCCCAACCGCCAACGGTAGTGAGCGAGACCGGGGTTGCAGGCAGCGACGCGCCGTGGCGACGAGGTTTACTCATGAGCAGTAGGGGGTGCCTGGGACGGATGTGATATTTGTGAGGGGCCAAATGGCAGGCAAATGGTCGCGGAGCGTGGTCAGGCTCGTTCTGCCCGACCATCCGCGAGGAGCCGTCCGACGAGGGTGCTCGACCCGAGGTCCTCGACCGTGACCGCGAAGCAGTAATGGTCCCGCCAGGCGCCGTCGACGTCCAGGTATCGCTTGAAGAGGCCCTCCTTTCGGAATCCGAGCTTCGCCAGCACCCGGAGGCTCGCGACGTTCTCCGGCCGCACTGTCGCCTCCAGCCGGTGCAGCCCGACCCGGCCGAAGCAGTGGTCCACCACCAGTGCCACCGCCGCCGTGGTCACACCCTGGCCGGCCACGGCGGAGTCGATCCAGTACCCGACGTACGCCGACAGCAGCGGCTCGCGCACCACGTTGCCGACCATCACCTGCCCGACGAAGCGCCCGTCCAGGGTGATCGCGAACGGCAGCACCGCACCACGCCTGCCGGCCCCCCGCAGCTGCAGCCAGCGCGCCGGCCACTCGCTCACGGCGTGCCGCTGGGCCCAGCCGCCGGGCATCGTCGGCTCCCATGGCGCGAGGTGGCGCTCGTCACGGATCCGGATGGCCGACCACGTCCCGCCGTCGCGCAGCCGTACCGGTCGGAGCGCCACCACCCCGGCGGTGACGCGGAGTGCCCCGAGAGCGGCGGGCCAGCCGGGGTGGCGCCCGGTAATCGGCGCCGGATAGGCATGAGCCATTGCGGGTTCAGGCCGGAGCCGGCAAGAAGGCCACGGTGACCACCTCGTCCACCGTGGCCTCCGTGACGTGCTCCGGCAACACGATGAGCCCGTTGGCCTCGGTGATCGAGGACAGCAGGTGCGTGCCGGACGTGCCGAGCGGCTGCACGAGGTAGTCCCCGGTGGCCTGCTCGCGCAGCAGCCGACCGCGCACGTAGCCGCGGCGTCCGAGGGTGGAGCTGACGGGTGAGGTGAGCCGGGCCGAGAGCATGCGCCGGTACGGATTGGACCGGCCCAGCGCGAGCCGCAGCAGCGGGCGCACCATCACCTCGAAAAGGAGCAGGGCGGTGGCCGGGTGCGAGGGGAACAGGAAGGTCGGGACGCCATCCGGGCCGAGCCGACCGAACGCCTGCGTGGAACCGGGATGCATCGCTACGCGGGTCGTGTCGAGTTCGCCGAGTCCGGCGAACGCGGCGTGCACCTCGGCGCCCGCGTTGCCGCCGACGGCCCCGCACACCACGATGAGGTCGCTGAGGGGGAGCCGGTCCTGCATCGCCGCACCGATCTCGCGGGCGTCGCCGCGGACGAGACCCGCCCTCGACGTCTCCGCTCCGGCCTCGCGCGCGGCGGCGGTGAGCGCGTGCGAGCAGACGTCGGCGACCTGCCCGGCGCCAGGCGAGCGTGCCAGCTCCACGAGCTCGTCACCGACCGAGATCACCGAGACCCGCGGCTTCGGGTGCACGAGCACCTTCTCCCGCCCGGCGGCGGCGAGCAGGGCCACCTGCGCCGCCCCGATCACCGCGTCCCGGCGCACCGCGACGTCCCCGGGCTGCACGTCCTCCCCGATCCGCCGCACGAACGCGGCCGAGGGCACGCCGCAGTGCACCATGAGGCGCGCGCTGCCCCCGTCCGTGAACCCGACCGGGACGACGGCATCGGCCAGGGTCGGGAGCGGCGCCCCTGCCGCCACCCGCACGGCCTGCCTCGGCTGCAGCCGCAGCGGCTGCCGCGACCCGGCCGGGATCTCCCCAACCACCGGAACCGACACCGGCTCGTGCTCGGTCGCACCGACCAGGTCGACGCTGCGCACGGCGTAACCATCGATCGCCGCCTGGTCGAACCCGGGCAGCGGCCGTGACGTGACGACCTCTTCCGCACACCGCAGTCCGTGCGCCTCGGAGATCGCCACCCGCACGGGAGCCGGCTTGACCGCGCTCGCCAGCACCCGCTCGAGCTGCTCGTCGACCGATCGCACGGGAGGTCAGCCGTTCAGGCGAGCGGCCAGCCAGGCACGCAGGTCGGGACCGTAGTCCGGATCCTCGAGTGCGAAGTCCACGAACGCCCGCGCATAACCGCCCGGGTTGCCCAAGTCATGTCGCCCACCACGGTGCACCACCACATGTACAGGGTGCCCCTCGGAGATCAGCAGCGCGACGGCGTCGGTGAGCTGCAGCTCGCCTCCCGCGCCCGGGGCGATCCGGTCCAGGGCGTCGAAGATCGCACGGTCGAGCAGGTAGCGGCCTGCGGCCGCCAGCGTCGACGGCGCCTCCTCGGGTGCGGGCTTCTCGACCATCCCGTGCACCCGCTTGACGTCGTCGTCACCGGTGTCGCTGACCTCGAACACCCCGTAGGCCGCGATCTGCTCGCGCGGGACGTCGAACGCGCACAGCACGCTGCCGCCGTGCTGCTCGCGCACCTCCGCCATCTTCGTGAGCACACCAGTGGGCAGCACCAGGTCGTCGGGCAGCAGGACGGCGAATGCCTGCTCGTCGTCACCGATCGCGTCGCGCGCGCAGCCGACCGCGTGGCCGAGGCCCTTCGGCTCGTCCTGCGTGACGGTGCGCACGGCGATCAGCTCGTGGGCCCGGCGGACCTTCGCCACCAGCGCGTCCTTGCCCCGCGTCTGGAGTTCCTTCTCCAGCTCCGAGGAGTCGGCGAAATGCGCGGCCACCGCGTCCTTGCCCGGCGATGTGACGATCAGCAGCAGCTCGGCTCCCGCTTCCGCGGCCTCGGCCGCGACCAGCTCGATACCGGGGGTGTCGACGACGGGCAGCAGTTCCTTGGGCACGGTCTTGGTCGTGGGCAGGAATCGGGTGCCCAGACCGGCGGCCGGAACCACGGCCGAGCGGAACGGCAGCGCACTTCTTGCCGATGGTTCGCTCGTAGCCTCTCTCATGGTCGGCGAGCCTATCGGCGCCGGTAGCGTGGCCGCGTGACGGCACGCGCGAATCGGACCGAACGGGCGGTCCGTGCGGCGAAGGCGCAGTGGCGGGCCCGCCTCACCGCGGCCCGCCTGGCACTTCCGGTCGAGGTGCGGGCCGCGCGGGCGATGGCGCTGGCCGAGGCTGCGGTGGCGCTGGCCGCCGCCACGGGTGGTCCGGTGTGCGCCTACCTGCCGGTGGGCTCCGAGCCCGGCTCGCCCGAGCTGGTGGCGGCGCTGCACGCGGCAGGCCATGAGGTGCTGCTGCCGGTCGTGCCCGCGGTGCGCGGTCCACTCGACTGGGCCAGCTACGACGGCCCGGCCGCGATCGGCCGCGGCCCGCTCGGCCTACGGGAGCCGACCGGACCCCGTCGCGGCCCCACCGCGATCGCCGCAGCCCGCCTCGTGCTCGTGCCTGCCCTCGCCGCAGATCGCAGCGGTCGCAGGCTCGGCCGCGGCGCCGGCTACTACGACCGCACCCTGCCGCAGGCGAACCCCGGGGTGCCGCTGGTCGTGGTGCTCAACGACGAGGAACTGGTGGACGAGCTCCCCGACGAGCCGCACGACCGACGGGTGACGGCTGCCCTCCTCGCCGACGCCGGTCACACTCGGCTGGGCAACGGTCCTCTGGGGAACAGCGAGTGACCCCGGCGAGTTATGCTGGCACTCAGTGCGTTCGAGTGCCAGCTCGTCGAGTGCCAGTCCGGAGGGACACGTGCCGACCTACCAATACGCCTGCACCGCCTGCAATCACAGGTTCGAGGCAGTGCAGTCCTTCAGTGACGCGTCGCTGACCGAATGCCCCGTGTGCGCGGGGCACCTTCGCAAGGTGTTCTCGTCAGTGGGAATCGTGTTCAAGGGCAGCGGTTTCTACCGCACCGACAGCCGCTCGGGCGCGGGCGGCACGGTGGCCGAGGCGGCGAAGACCGAGACGACGAGCGAGTCGAAGCCCGAGTCGAA
>JAODNO010000604.1 GCA_025465235.1 Pseudonocardia sp. | reverse complement strand
GGCCGGGTCGACGCCGAGCCGCTCGATCACCGACGCGACTACGGCGGCCTTCCCCACCCGCCCGGCCACGTGGTCGGCGCCGCCGACGAGCTCCATGTATCCGCCCAGCCCCACTCCTGCAACGATCTTGCGCGCGAGCTGCTCCGGCTTCGATGTAGCGACGGCCAGCCGCAGGTCTGCCTCGCGCAGCCGCTCCAGCAGCGCGGGAACGCCGGGGTAGACCGGGGTGACCGTGGCGGCCACGGCGTCGTAGGAGGCGCGGTACGCGGTGATCACGGCGGAGGTCTGCTCGTCGGTGAGGCCGAGCTGCGGCAGCGCGGTCTCGAACGGTGGTCCGACGAGTCGGCGCAACCGTTCCGCGTCCGGCACCGGGAAGCCGACCTCCGTCAGAGCCGCCGCGAGGTGCTCGGTGATCGTGATGGCGGAGTCGACGAGCGTGCCGTCGAGGTCGAGCAGGACAGTGCGCACCGGCCCGAGCCTACGACCCGGCGCCCGGACGGCCCGGAGCCACCGCTCGTCGCCGGGTGGGCGGGGTCGGGCACCGGTGACGCTCAGCGACCCCGGGGTGGCAGTCACGTGCCACGTGCGGTAGCCCTTCTCCCGTGACTGGACCGGACTGGGGCAAGCTGATCATCGCCGGGGCATTGCGGGTGGAGGATGCCGCCGAGTCGGTGATCGCGGCGTTCGCCCGTCTACGTGGCAGGCGGCACCCGGTGATCGTCCCGTTCATCGGTCACGGCACCACCCGGCGGGCGCGTGTCGGAGCGCGGCTCGTGCTCGGACGCGATACCGCCGCGCCGTCCGTACTGACAACGGCTGCGGGTGGTGATGCACCCTCGCCGCGGTCGCGCCGGGCCGTGCTGCGGGCGAGCGTCGCACGGTTCCTCACCATCGAGGTGCCGCAGGCCGAGGTGACGATCCACCTCCCCGGCGGCGACGTGGTCGTCCACACCGATCGCGACGGCTACGTCGACCACGAGGTCGAACTGCCCGACGTCGCTCCCGGCTGGCTGGAGGTCGGGTTGACCGGACCCGCGGGATCCTCCGCGACCGCACGCGTGCTGGTAGCCGATCCCGAGGCGCACATCGGGCTGGTGAGCGACGTGGACGACACGATCGTGCACACCGGCCTCACCCGCGGTTTGGAGTTCCTGCGCGTCACCCTGCTCACCGATGTCCAGGACCGCACGCCGCTGCCTGGCGCGGCCGCCCTGTACCGGGCGCTCGTCAGGTCGGCGGACGGCCCGGAGCGGCCCGTCTTCTACGTCTCCACGAGCCCGTGGAACCTGCACGAGATGCTCCTGCAGTTCGTTGCGCTGCGTGGGTTCCCGATCGGGCCGCTCCTGCTCACGGACTGGGGCCCCTCACACACCGGCCTGTTCCGCATCGGCGCACAGGCCCACAAGCTCGGGCTGGTACGGCGGCTGCTCGACGAGCACCCGCACCTCCGGCTCGTCCTGATCGGCGACAGCGGGCAGGAGGATCCGGAGATCTACGCGTCGATCGCACGCGAGGTCCCCGAGCGGGTGGCAGCCGTGTACATCCGCCGCACCACCGGGATCGACCCCGTCCGCGCCGGTCAGGTCGACGCCCTCGCCGCCGAGATCACCGCGGCCGGAGTGCCGATGCTGGCCGTCGACGACAGTGCCCAGATCGCCGTACACGCCGCAAGCATCGGGCTGCTCGACGCGGCCGCGGTGGACGCCGTCCGCGCGGAGGTCGGCACGTCCTGAACCCACGACCCGCCCAGCGAGCCGAGCTGTTCAGGCCCGGCGGTTCGCCTGGTACGTACGCCCGGCTGGCGGTGCTCTCCGAGACGGGGCAGTCGATCAACCGGAGCTGCGGGAACGGTGATCCACCGCGCCCGGCACCGTGAGCTCGATCAGATCGAACAGTCGCATCCATCCAGTGGCCGTGGCGGCGCAGGTCAGGGGGCGGCCGGTCTCGACCCGACGCTCGCGGAGCCGCACCGAGCACGCGGGGTCGCTCAGCTCCACGTGCCAGACGCGACTGTCGTCCGCCTGCTGCTCGCTCTTCACGTCGACGACCCGCAACGCACAGACACCCATCGCCCTGGTGGCCTCGCGGCAGTGGTGCTGCGCGGCCTGGACGGCGGGTGGCAGGGACGAGCGGCCACGCAGCCACCGGGGCTCGACTCGCCCCTCCGCGTAGGCCCGCACGACCGCGGGCGCCTCGGCGGGCGGCAACCCGCCGAGCACGTAGCCATGGGGGAGCAGTACCAGCGCTGGGGCGAAGCGGCAGCCGCCGATGTGGCTGGACTCCCAGACGCTGCCGCGTTCGGTTGCGGTCAGCGCCGCTGCGAGTGGGCGTCCGCGGACCGCACAGCAGGTGTCGTGGCGGCCGTGCGCGCAGACCAGGCTGAGCGGACCGGCATACGCATCGCCTGGAGCATAGACGGCCGCCACCAGCTCCGACTCGTCGATGAAGGTGCCCGTGCGAATCGACTCGTGCCCTGGCCGCGAGTCCACCCGAAACCAACGCCGTCGCCCACCGACCGGCGTCCCGGCGCCGTCGATCACGTGCCGCCGCCCCGGCCTGCGCACGAGCACGGCACGTCCGCCCTCCGCCGCAGCCCATGCCGAGATCGCCGCGACTGCGGCAGGGTGGACGCCCGACTGCACGAGCGCGATCCGGCCCCACGGCCCGGGGTGCTCGACCAGGAACCAGCGGTCCGCGGGCGGCGCCGTGCCCTCGCGCGGATCGTCCGCGGCGTCCGCGATGAACGAGCAGCGCGGCCAGGCCGCGGTCGCCGTCACGAGTGAGTGGCCGGCACCAGCACGCCCTCCCGAAGCAGGCGGCGCACGAGCACGAGCTGGTCGGCCTCGTCCATGCCTGGGAGGCTACCTACGGCGTGGGTGTCCCCGCTCGCCAGTGCGCGCACCGCACCCTCGGTCGCCGCCGGGAGCGTGATCTGGCGATCGGGTAGGTCGAGCACGACGTGCTCGCCGCGCCTGACGAGCCGGTGGCGCAGCCCGGTCCTGCGCCGGACGCCGTCGCCGGCGGCGAGGTCCTCGATGAACGCGGCCATCGCCACCGGCCGCACGGGTTCGGGGCGACCACCCGTCCAGACCCGGGCGCGGACGCGGTGGGCGACGTCCTCCGCCGTCACCCGGTCCAGGGCGCCGACCAGGGCCGAGCGGACGGCGTCGAGGTGCGGGGCGAGCTGCCCGGGATCGGCGACGTCGACGCCGAGGGGGAGCGACGCCCGCAGCTCCTCGTCACGGGCTGCGAGCGCGGTCAGGGCCTCCACCAGCGCGAACCGCGTGACCACGTGCACCCCGAGCGTCAGATGCGCCGACACCTCACCCAGTGCCGTGGCGGCGTGCAGCCACCCTCGCGGCAGGTACATCACGTCGCCGGGCGCCAGGACCGTGTCGATCACGGCCGTGTGGTCGCGCGCGCGGGCAGCCACCGCCTTCGCGTGTGTATTCCACGGCTGGTCGCGCAACGGGTCGGGGTGCACCGGGGCGTGCACCGTCCAGTGCTTGCTCCCGGCGAGCTGCAGGACGAACACATCGTGGACGTCGTAGTGGGCCGAGAACCCGCGCGACGACGGCGGCGTCACGTACGCGTTGGCCTGCACCGGGTGCCCTAGCTCGTCGGCGAGCAACGTCGCGAAGTCGATCACCGCGGGCCAGGTACGGTGCAACGCCTGCAGCACCACCGTGGTGCCCTCGGCGAAGAGCGCGGCCACCTTGTCGTCGCGCACCTGGTCGCCGATCTCGGCGCCCACCCCGCCCGGCCCCGTGAACGAGCTGGAGTCGACCACGGCCCCGTTGCGCGCCAACCGCAGGAACGGCGTGCGCAGCCCGCGGCGCGAGAGCAGCTCGTCGACGCCGTCGAGGTCGAGCAGGTCGCGGAAGGCGTCGGGGTCGGCGCCGCGCACGAGCCGCGGCTCCCGTCCCCAGTGCTGGGCGCCGAAGGTGGCCGCGTCCAGACCTGTCACGCGGGCGAGTGCGGTCGGCGACGCGGGTGCCGGACGCCCCGTCACGGGCCGGCCGGCACCTTGCGCTGGTTCGGCGACCTCAGCCGGCACCGCTGTCCGCTCCACCATCCGCTCCACCGTCGCCGCCTGCGCCTCCGTCAGCTCCGCCGTCGGAGACGCCGGGTGCGCCGCCGCCCGCTCCGGCGTCGGCCGGCCCCTGCGCGCCGGAGTCGGCGCCTCCGTCAGCTCCGCCGTCGGAGACGCCGGGCGTGCCGCCGCCCGCTCCCGCGTCGGCCGGACCTTTGGCCCCGCTGTCCGCGCCGTCCGCGCCGCCGTCGTGGACACCAGCGGTGCCGCCGCCCGCTCCGGCGTCGGCAGGTCCCTCGGTCCCGCCGCCGGCCGTCGTCGTCATGTCCTCGTCGTCGAGAGCCACTGCGTCCTCCTCTAGTGATCCGTCACCACAGCGATGACGACCGAGGACTACCCCCTTGACCACCCTTGTAGACCGCATGATCAACCGCGAACCGGTGATGTCGCTCCGGCCCGCCGGGGTGAGGGCGGAACTGCGCTCGCGCCGCTCCCGTTGGGTAAACCGTCGGTAATGCCAATAGCGAGGATGTGGAGGAACAGGTGCTGGAGATCAGCGGGCTCACCTGGGCGTTGACAATCGCTCTGGTCGTGGCGCTCCTGGCGCTCGACCTCGCACTGGCGGCCATGCGCCCCCACCGCGTCGGGTTCGGCGAGGCAACGGCGTGGTCCGTGTTCTACATCGGCGTGGCCATCGCGTTCGGCGTCTGGTTCATGATGGCCTACGGCGGTGACGCCGGCACGCAGTACTTCGCGGGCTACGTCGTCGAGAAGAGCCTCTCGGTCGACAACCTGTTCGTCTTCGTGATCATCATGACGACGTTCGGGGTGCGGGAGGAGCACCAGCACAAGGTTCTGACGTACGGCATCATTCTCGCACTGATCCTCCGTGCGATCTTCATCGCACTCGGCGCCACGCTGCTCTCGCTGTTCTCGTTCATGTTCCTGCTGTTCGGGCTGCTGTTGCTCTATACGGCCGTGCAGCTGTTCCGGCACCGCAACGAGGACCCTGACGTCGAGGACAACGCGGTGGTCCGGACCGCTCGCCGGGTACTGCCGATCACCCAGGAGTACGTGGGCGGGCGGATCGTCACGCGCGTCGACGGCCGCCTCATGGTGACCCCGCTCTTCATCGTGCTCCTCGCGATCGGCAGCATCGACCTGCTGTTCGCGCTCGACTCGATCCCCGCGGTGTTCGGCGTGACCCAGGAGGCCTACGTCGTCTTCGCGGCCAACGCATTCGCGCTGCTCGGTCTGCGGGCGCTGTTCTTCCTGGTGAAGGGTCTGCTCGACCGGCTCGTGTACCTCTCCACAGGCCTGTCGATCATCCTCGCGTTCATCGGCGTGAAGCTGATCCTGCACTGGGCGCATGAGGACCTCAACCCGAACATCCCGGAGATCTCCACACCCGTGAGTCTCGGCGTGATCGTAGTGGTGCTCGTCGTGGTCACCGTGGCCAGCCTGATCAGGACCAGGACCGATCCGAAGGCGAAGGCCCACGCAGGCTCGTTGCGCGCCCGGAAGGCGGCGGCGGAGCAGGAGAGGGACGGAGCGTGATGCTGACTGCGCGGGTGACCGCGCTCAGCCGGACGCCAGTCCTGCGCCGCCCAGGGGGCGCAGATCCACCAGCTCCGGTGGCCCCGCCAGCAGCTCCAGCACCTCACCGATGCCGACCTCCCCGAGGTCGGCCGACAGTGCCCGGTCGGACGCCGCCTCGTCGGCCCACACCTCGGTGACCCAGACGGTGTCGGGCTCGTCGGCGGAGAGGTTGATCACGTAGAGCTCGCAGCCCGGGGCGTCGCGGAGTCCGGTGGCCACCCGGAGCAGCGTGTCGGCCAGTGCCGCCCCCTGGCCCGGCTGCGCGACCATCCGCACGTAGCGTCCGACCCGCTCCGGGTCCTGCTCGGCTGCCATGCGGACGACCGTAGCGGCGCCGCCGGCATCGGCCCGGCCGGGGTGCGGCTGGAGACAAGTCTGTGAGCCTCCCGGGCAGGGGGCCCGCAGTTCATGGTGTCGCACCGCGAGGGAATAAAACCCGAACTACGCACAAGGCCACGCGCACCGGGAAAACGTTCTCCCGCCTGCCAGAGGTTGCGGCCCGATGAGGCCCCTCCGACCGCCGGCGAATATCCGAAGGCTGGGCCTGGGGTCTCTTGGTGGCACTTTCCGGGCAAAATGTGACGATCAGCGGAACCGACAGAGGACCGTGACAAACCCGCTGATACCGCCCTCTCCGCGAGCCGGGAGTGGCCCCGCCCATGGCGGGCGGGGCCACTCAGTCGGTCAGTAGTTCTCCCAGTAGCCCTTGTGGTAGTGGCGGAACCGGTCGTAGTAGGGCTTGTGCCAGCGGCGCCGGGTAGGCCGCTTGAAGGCGATCTTGCTGAATGCGCTCATCTTCGTGTCTCCTTCAACTTCAGGTCGAACGTTGTATGGCGTTCTAACTCTAGAACGCACCTGGAATCTGGTCCAAATTCGAGCCACCAGCATTACCCGAACGGCCTAGTGTTTTTGCGCCCCTTTGGGGTGCACATGTTACGCCAAACTTCCCCGCCCTGACTGCCCATTGCATATGAACTTGATTATTAAAGAGATGGTCGAGTCTCTATTTGCCCAACGCCAAATCAGGATATGCGCATGGCTGCCGACCAGGCGTTTTGGGCCCGCCCGACCGGGAGGTCTCCCGATCGGGCGGT
This sequence comes from Pseudonocardia sp., assembly GCA_025465235.1. Taxonomy (GTDB): domain Bacteria; phylum Actinomycetota; class Actinomycetes; order Mycobacteriales; family Pseudonocardiaceae; genus Pseudonocardia. The sequence continues at coordinate 2,877 of JAODNO010000604.1, read as the reverse complement.
TGCGGACGGCGGCGTCAGATCGCCGGGGACCGCGGGCTACCTCGGCGCGGGCGGGGGTGCAGGGGCCGGCGGCGAGGGCGGGCAGGAGTTTGGGCACGGTGGGACGGAGATGCCGGGAGGCGACGGCGGCTCTGGCGCGAGGGCTCGCCGGGCAGCGTGCTGCCGGTGGGCAGCACCGCGCCACGGGTTCGGACGGCAGCGCGGTACGTCGACGAGAGCTGGCCGACACCTTCGACGGCCTCCTCGACCGGCTCGAGGCCGCCTTCGGCGGCCAGCGCCTGGGTCGCCGTCGCGACCGCGCGGGGGCCGCACCGCGCGGCGGTGCGGGTGAGCAACAGCGGTCCGGTGAAACGGCCCGATCAGGTCGACGGCCTCCTCGAGCCCTTTCGCCGCCTGGGGACGGACCGGCCGGCCGGCGATCGCGGCCTCGGCCTCGGGAGGTGACCGTGGAGCTCCCGGTCGCGGGTACCTGCGCGACCGGTGCACGCGGAGCAGTCTCGACAAACTCTCGACCACCCCAGCACCTCGGTAGAGCTGCTGCTTCCGAGCCCCGAGAGACGTGTCACAAGCTCGCGACACACCTCTGATGAAGGGGCGAACATCGTCGGGACCGTGGACACCGGGAGGAGACGACGACGTGGACGCAGCTCCGCAGCGCCGTGACATCCCGCTGGTCCGCCGGTACCACGTCGACCTGTGCCGCACGAGCACCGCGGTCTGTCCGCGCTGACCGTCCGTCCCTGCACAGGTCCGTATCCCGCGTGGCGTTCCGCCCCTCACCGTCCGGCGAGCCGCCGTCACGCACGCACTCCGAAGGAAGAGATGTTCGTCGAGACGCCAGCTCGTCCTGGCTCCGCCCGATCCGTCCTGTCCCCCGCCCCGACCTGTGCGCCCCGGCCGGCGCCCGGGCCCGCCCCGTCCGTGCGGTGGGCGCCGCTCGTTGCTTTCGTCGTGGCGGGGATCGCGCTCACAGCCGTGGTCGCAACCGGGTACGGCCTCCGGCAGGCGGTCCTGCTGCTGCTCGGCCTCAGTCTCGGCTTCGCACTGTTCCACTCCCGCTTCGGGTTCACGTCGGCCTGGCGCCAGCTCGTCGCGGTCGGCAATGGAGCCGGCCTCCGCGCGCACGCGCTGCTGCTGGGCACCACCGCGACCCTGTTCGCGCTGGTGATCGGGACCAACGCAGGCCTGTTCGGCTCCACCCCGGCACCGTCGGCCGGACCGCTCGGTATCGCGCTGGTCCTCGGGGCGTTCCTGTTCGGGATCGGCATGCAGCTGGGGGGCGCCTGCGCTTCGGGAACGCTGTTCGCGGTCGGGTCCGGCCAGGGGACGATCGTGCTCACGCTGTGCGGCTTCGTGGCCGGTTCGGTGCTCTACACCTGGGCCTACCCGCTCGTCGCCGATCTGCCCGCCCTGCCCGCGGTCGTGCTGTCCGAGCACATCGGCTGGTTCGGCTCGTGGGCGGTGACGATCGTGGCACTCGTTGCCGTTGTGCTCGTCAGCCGGGTCGTGCAGGCGCGCCGCAACCCGCCACCGGTGGACGTGGTTCCGAACGCCCGGGGTGCGGCCCGCATCGTCCGGGGCGCATGGCCCATGCTCGCGGGGGCCGTCGTCCTGGCGGTGCTCGGCGCCGGAGTGCTCGTCGTCTCGGGCGGGGCGTGGGGTATCACCAGCGCCTTCGGCCTCTGGGGGGCGAAGCTGCTCCAGACGCTGGGGCTGCACCCGGAGACCTGGGCGTTCTGGCAGCAGCCCGCACAGGCGAAGATGCTGGCCGGTCCGGTGCTGGCCGACAAGACCTCGCTGACCGACTTCGGGATCATGATCGGTGCCGGGATCGCCGCGGCGTCCGCGGGTATGTGGGTGCTGCACCGGTCGATCCCGTGGCGCACCGCCCTGGCCGCCGTGATCGGCGGCGTCATCATGGGTCTCGGTGCCCGGCTCGCAAACGGCTGCAACATCGGCGCCTACCTGGCCGGTATCGCGTCCGGCAGCCTCTCGGGCTGGATCTGGGGGCTGGCGGCGCTCGCGGGGACGTGGGTCGGACTGCGCGGGCGTGCCCTCTTCGGGCTGAGCACTCCGGCTCCGTCGGACTCGGTCTGCTGACAGGCCGGCCATCGGGGTCGCAGGCGCCTCAGCTCGGCCACGACGGGACGGCCGTCCTTGTGCATCGGCAGGTCGGTCTGGCAGATCGCGAAGGGAGCACCTGATTCTTGAGGCGCGTCCACCCCTCGCAGAAACGCACACAGAGGTCAGGGACAGGTCCCTGACCTCTGTGTTTGGTGCGCCGCGTGGGAATCGAACCCCCAACCCCGCTGATCGGGGGTCATGTCAATCGCGGTGCACTGCTGTGCGATCCGTTGCTGGTCAGCGGTGATGGCCGGTCGTGCCGATCTTCGTCTGTGGTGGGTCAGCGCATCCTGTGCGCCGTCATAAGCGTCGGCCTTGACGGCAGATGGACCACTGCAGCGAGGCCCGTGCCAGCGTTCGGTGCAGGGGACGCGGATGACGGGTTCGCCAGGTGCAGTGTCGGCATCCCAGGGCAAGGAAGACGTGGCGCGCGCTTGTTCAAGGCGGCGCCTGCGGCGCCGTTACTACCTGCCTCATTGGTCAACGACCCCGACGCCGATCCGCGACCTCCTGCAGCCGCTCGTCCAACTCACCAAAGAGCTCTTCGGGTTTGCGGTCCTTGTCCCAGGTCCTATCGTGCGGCGGCGATTTGTTCTCGGAGGATGTTGCCATGGCCGGCGTGGCGGGCGAAATCCTCGATCAGGGAGCTGGTAGATGGGCGTCACCGGTGAGGTCGGCGCGGGTGAAGACAGGTCAGGCGATCAGCTCGGCCAGGGACACGATGATCCCCTCCGGAGCGCGCACGTAGGCCAT
>JAODNO010000593.1 GCA_025465235.1 Pseudonocardia sp. | reverse complement strand
GCTGGCGTGCCATGCCGATGACCAGCCCCCAGCCGGCACGCATCTCCGGGACGGGCAGGTCGATGGTGAGAGCGTCGAGTTCGTGCCCGTACCGAGCGGCATAGACCTTGCCGAAGCGTTCCTCGGTCTCGTCCATGGCCAGCCCCACGAGGGTCAAGTCCCAGCCGACGCCGACCGCGCCCGGGCCGTACTCGTTCCAGCGTTCGTCGTCGACGTGGGCGATGTGGCGTGCCGACGAGCATGGCGCTGCTCGTGCTCAGCGCGGTCGGTACGGGATGGGCCTTCCTGCTCAACCTGCAGGTCATCAGGGCCGCCGGCCCGACCGTGGCCTCGACCGTCACCTACGTCGTGCCGATCTGGTCCACGCTCGTCGGAGCGTTGCTGCTCGCCGAGCCAGTCGGCTGGAACACCTCCTCGGCGGGTTTCTGGTGATCGGCGGCATCCTCGTCGCACGCTCACGCCGGAGCGGCCCGGGCCGCAGGCCCGCCGTGGCCAGGCTGCGGTGGCGGACCCGGATGTGACGGGCACGGCGGACGGTCCGGCGACGACCCGTGTCGGGCGGGCGCCGTGACCAGCGCCGAGATCAGTGTCCGGGTGCTCCTGGCCGTCGGGATCGTCCTCATCACCGTTCGATGCGTCGGATGGCTCTTCGCACGGATCGGCTAGCCTCGTCTGCGCACTCCAGCGGCCCCGATGCCGCGCGACCTGCGGACGTGGGGCCACGCGGCGGCCGTGGCGGCCCTGCTCAACGCCGCACCCTTCGCCCTCTTCGCGATCGGCGAGCAGCACGTTTGATCGGAGTGACACTGAGGTCTCGGCCATCGTCTACGGCGGACTGGAAAATCTCACGCCCGCGTTGATCGCTGTGCGGCCAGATGCTGGTGGGCCGGTCGTCCGCAGTGTCTCGCAGGAGCCGTTGATCAAGCAGCATCTTGCGCGGAAGATTGCGCGTCGCCGACTCGCTCCAGCGCACACCGTGCTCCAGCCAGGCCGTCACCCGGCGCAGCGCCGCCGACCCCTCCGGAGAGTCGCCGCCTGTCATAACCCTCGATCGGGCCGACCCAGCCGCGTAGCCTCCGGGGAATGCGCTTCGACTGGCCCGCTCCCACCGACCGGCTGACGCTCGAGGATCAACATAACTGGTCGCGGATCTTCGCCGACGTCACGTTCGCCTGCGTCGAGTGCGACTCCGAGGACACCGTAGAGATCGACCAGCGCGTGCCGGCCGGCACTCACCTCATGGTGCGCTGCCCAGCCGGGCACGTCACGGTCGGCATCCCGCCCGCCCGCTTCCGCAGGCCACAGACCGACGAAGGCCGCCCCCAGGCCTAGCACCAGCACACAAGACGGCCCCGACCTGGTCAGGTCTGATGGTCCCCCTGGGACAAGCCGCACTACGCGCACTCCCAGACCGGCACCAAACCGACACCGACCGCGTCGGCTGACTCGACCGGCTCGGCGGCTCATCCACGAATATCGCCAGGTCGCATAACGCGAGCCGGGTTTCGGGCACCCACAAGGTGACAGAAGCGCGGTGGCACGGTCTGGTCCGCCGGGCCGGGCATGCACTGCGTGATCAGCGAGCGGGCAGGACGCAGGCGGGTGCGGGCAGGGGCACGGATCCCACCGGCGTGCCGCTCCCGGTCTCCCGGTCCACACGCAGCGCGGTGAGCGTCGACGCCTGCTGGTCCGCCACGACCACCAGGGCGGCATCGGTCCCGGCGATCGGCGGCAGCACCGCGAAGTGGCGCGGCCCGCGCCCGACCGGCGTGTCGGCGAGGTGCTTCAGCCGGACCGCGCCCGCCGACACGGCGAAGGTCGAGAGTACGTCCACGCCCCGGACCGCGACGAACAGAAGGGACCCGTCCGGGCTCAGCGCGAGGTGCGACGGCTGGAGGTGCCCGCGGGCCGCCGCCACGTCGTGCCGCGCGACGACCGCGGCGGCCTGGTGGTCGAGCACGTACACCCCGGCGACCAGTTCAGTCGCGACCACCACCACGTCTCCGATGGCCACGAAGTGCCGAGGGCCGGCCCCCGCAGGAAGCCGAGCCGCGATCCCCGCTGCCGAGGCACCCCCGGGCCGGGGGCGGTAACGCCGCAGCTCGTCGGTGCCCAGGTCCGACACCCACACCTCGTCGCCGACGATCCCGATGTAGTGGGCGTGCGGACCCTCCTGGCGTTCGGGGTCGGGGCCGGAACCGCTGTTGCCGTGGACCTCAGGACCACCCGCAAACCCCCCGTCCGCCGCGAGGCCGAAGGTCGTGAAGTCGCCGCTGCCGTAGTTGGCGACGTACAGCGCATCGGCCGTGGCCAGCACGTGGCACGGGAGCGCGCCGCCCGTCGCCTGCGTCGCCAGCGGGGCGAGCCCGTCCGGGGAGACCGCGAACGCCGTCACCGTTCCTTTGTCCACCTCGGCCACGGCGTAGAGCGTGTGGCCGCGCGGATGCAGCGCGAGGAACGACGGCGCGGGCGTCTCCACGACGAGCCGCGCGTCGGAGAGCTCCCCCGTCGAAGCGTCGACGCGCACCCGCCAGATCCCCTCACCGCTGCCCGCCGGGCCACCGTCCGGGTAGGTGCCCACCCAGAGCGACCCGGTCAAGCCGCCGGCTCCCCGGTACTGACACTGCGCCAGCCGTGCTCCGGCTCGAACCCGAGCAGCGTCCGGGCCAGCCTCGTGTCGAGGAGCGAACCGTGCGGCTCCAGCGCCCCTCGGATCGCGGTGTCCGGATGGTGCTTCGCCAGCAGCTCGGCCGTCGGCTCCGATGTGGTTGAGTCCGGCGCCGCGATGTTGAGCACGTGGTGCCCGGTGAGCCCCGACGTGAGCACCGCGAGCACGGCCCGGGCAGCGTCCCGCGTGTCGAGCCAGGTCCACAGCTCGCGCCGGTTCGCGCCGACGTCCTCTTGCACCTGCTCCAGCCGCGCCGCGAGCCGCTGCCCGTGACCGACGAACGGGAACCGCAGGAGCGTCGTCGGGATCCCCCAGCGCCGGGTGGCGAAGGCCCCGATCTCCTCGGTTACCACCTTCGACAGCCCGTACGAGTCGATCGCGACGCTCGGCTGCACCTCGTCGATCGGAGCGTAGGGCGGGGAGAGGTCCCGCTCGGCCCATGCGTAGCCGTAGGCTGCAGCGCTCGACGCCGCCACCGCCGTACGGACCCCGGCCCGGCCCGCGCCGTCCAGCACGAGGTAGGCCGACTGCACATTGTGCACGAGCGTCACGTCCTCGGACGCCTGCCCAGGGGCGGGGAACGCCGCAAGATGAACCACGGCGTCCACCGCGCCCTCGGGGCCGGTCAGGCACTCCTCGACAAACCGCGCCTCGCACGCGTCGCCAACCATCACCCGCTCGGCGCCGTCGGCGTCGGCCTCGACCCGGTCGGCCGCCACCACCCTCATCCCCGCCTCGGCCAGCACTCGCACGACGACCCGGCCGATCACCCCCGCCGCGCCCGTGACGAGGACGGCGTCGCCCTGCCCGATCACGTGCCGCGGGTCGCGCACCGCTGCCTTGCCGTTCATCCCTTGACCGCTCCGACGAGTCCGTTGACGAAGTACCGCTGGGCGCTGAGGAACAGGATGATGATCGGGATCACGACGATCAGGGCCCCCGCCATCAGCGTGTTGTACTGGATGGTCTGCTCCGACCGCAGGGCCTGCAGCGCGATCGGGAGCGTGTACTGGGCGGGGTCGTTGAGCGACACCCTTGTGAGCAGGTACTCGTTCCACGTGGGGATCGCAGTCAGCAGTGCGATCGTGACGAGCGCCGGCCTCGCGAGCGGAACGTAGATCGTCGCGAAGATCCGCAGCTCCCCCGCCCCGTCCACGCGGGCGGCGTCGCGTAGCTCGTTGGGCACGGCGTCGAAGGCGTTGGCCAGGAGCAGGATCGCCAGCGGCGCCGACCCGTTGACGAATGGCAGGATCAGCCCGAACTGGCCGCCGAGGATTCCGAGCTGGTTCTCCAGCAGCACGATCGGCAGGAGCGTCACGGCCGCCGGCACGAACAGCAGCACGAGGAACAGCCGGTACAGCGCCGTGCGTCCGGGGAACTCGATCACCGAGAACGCGTACGCCGCGGCGGAGTAGATCACCACCACCCCGAGCGTGGTGAGGATCGTGACGTTGGCGCTGTTGAGGAAGTAGTCGAAGAAATGCAGCCGGTTCCAGGTGTCGACGAGGGTGCCGAGCGTCGGGTTCTGCGGGATGAGGCTCCCGTTCGCGACGACCTCCTCCTGGGTCTTGAACGCCGCCGACAGCATCCACAGGAACGGGTAGAGGCTCACCACGGCGTAGCCGGCCAGCAGCACGCCGACCACGATCCGGGCGACGACGGCACGCCCGCGGCCAGGGCCGTCGGGGGGGCGCGGTGGCCCGGTGGGGGCGCTGCGCTTGTTCACGAGCGTGGCGGTCATCGGAGCCTCCGCATCACCTGCTGGTTGACCAGGGCGATCACGAGCGCGATCAGGAAGAGCATCCAGCCGAGCGCACTCGCGAGCCCGAGCGTCGGGCCGAGCTCGGACAGGAACGCCAGCCGGTAGGTCTCCAGGCCGAGCACGTTCGTGGCGTCACCGGGACCGCCATTCGTCATGATCAGGAAGACCTGGAAGCCCTGGAGTGCGTCACGCAGGTTCAGTAGCATGACCACGGCGGTCGTGCCGGCCAGCAGTGGCCAGACGACACTCCGGTTGGTACGCCACCACCCGGCGCCGTCGATCTTCGCCGCCTCCAGCAACGAGGTGTCGACGGCCTGCAGGCCCGCGAGGTACAGCAGCATCGCGACCGGCACCGCCGACCAGACCATCACCACGATGAGCGTCGGCAGCGCCGTCTCCGGGTTGCCGAGGAAGCCCTGCGGCTGCTGCAGCGAGCCGAGGCCGAGCGCCCCGAGGATGCCGTTGATCGCACCGTTGGGTTCGAGGATGTACTGCCACGCGAAGTACACCGCGATCCCGCTCGTCACGTAGGGGATGAAGTAGACCGAGCGCAGCACGGCCCGCAGCCGGGTGACCGAGTTCAGGATCACCGCGAGCGGGAAGCTCACGGCCACCGTCAGCAGCGGTACCGCGATCATCACCCACAGCGTGTTGAGCGCCGCGGCGCGCACCGGCGGGCCGTACACCGGGCTGCCGCCGAGCAGGCCGACGTAGTTCTCCAGGCCGACCCAGGTCCACCGCGGGGTGAAGCCGTTCCAGCGCACGAACGAGAGTGTGAACCCGTACGCGATCGTGTAGACACCCATGATTGCGAAGAGCACGAGCGCGGGCGCGACGAAGGCGTACCCCCACGCCGTCTCCCGGCTGCGGAAGCGCGGGCCGCGGCCGGGGCGCACCCGTGGGGGGACGTCGGCCGCGGAGCCGGAGGCACCGGCTGTCACCGCTGCTGGGACCAGTAGGAGCCGATGATGTCGGCGAGGTCGCGGCCTGTCGCCGCCGCGTCCCGCTGCTGCAGCGGCGTGTAGTTCATCAGCGCCTCCCCGACCCGCCCGGAGTCGTAGGCGCCCGGCCGGTAGGCCGTGTACCCCGCGTTGTAGGCGGACTCGCCCTGGCCGAGGGAGGCGACCATCGTGCCGAGGACCGGCCCGAGCACCGTGCCGGGGTCCGAACCCAGCTCGGTCGGAGGCACGTCGAGCGCGTCGCGCGCGAACTGGATGGCGACGTCGGGCTCGGCGAGGTGCCGGAGCCACTGCATGGCCGCGTCCTTGTGTTTGGTGGTAGCCGACACCGACAGGCCGGTCAGCGCGAACGGCGCGAGGCTCAGATTGCTCACGGCTCCTCCCGACGGCGCCGGGATCGGGAACGTCACGACGTTGTTGAGGTCGAACCCGTTCTGGGCGAGGAACGCGAGCGTGAACGTGCCGCCGACGAGGAACGAGGAGCGGCCCTGCGCGAACGAGAGGTCGGCCGCGTCGATGTCGAGGGTCTGGGTGCCGGGCATCCAGTACGGGGTGATCTGGCCGTAGGTCTCGAGCACGCGTGTGCCGTTCGCCGAGCGCCAGTTGGCCGCGGGGTCGTTGCTGAAGAGGGCCTCGAACGGCTGCTTGCCCAGCATCCCGTAGGCCATCGGCTGCATGACCCACTCGAGCGCGGTGGACGGGGACTGCAGGCCCAGGCTCAGGCCGCCGTCCTTCAGGTGGACGCGATGCACGGCGTCGAGCGCCGCGATGAAGTCCTCCCAGGTCCGCGGCGCCTCGGTGATGCCGGCCTCGGCGAGCCGCTGCCGGTTGGCGTAGACGATGCCGAATGTGCCGATCGTCAGCGGCACACTGAACCGCTGCCCCTGCTCGACGCCCGCGGTCTTCGACCCCGGCGCCAGCGACTGCTTGTAGTACTCATCGGTCACGGTGCCCTCGGCCGCAACGGCGGGCCGGTAGTTCGCCGTCCACTCGGCCGGCACGTCGTCGGCGAGGTCCTCCAGCAACCCGGCGGCGCCGAACGTGAAGTCGTCGCCGTTGGTGTGCACCTCCAGCACGTCGGGCAGGTCACCGGTGTTGGCGGCGGCCTGCACGCGCGAGAGAAACGCGTTGTCCGGGGTGACGGCCTCGACGTTCACGGCGACGCCTGTCTTTTCCTGGAAGGTGCGCGCCGCGTTCTGCAAGGCCGAGAGGTGGGATTGCTTGAACGTCCACATTTTCAGCGTGGTGCCCGGTTCGACCCCACCGCCGCCGCCGTTCCCGGTGCCGCAGGCGGCCAGGGTCCCGGCGAGGACAAGGGCGGCCGCGAGGCCGACGAGCGGGCGTGGGGTACGACGTCGGTGTCGGATCACGTGTCGAGCCTCCGGATCGGGGGGCGGCTGCCCTTGGCGGCACCACCGGGTGGAAGGTAAATCAAATCGATGTACCGTGTCAACGCTCCCGATGAGAGGCTCCCCATGATCCGAGAACCCGCCCCTGTCCTCGCCCCCGCCCCCTGGCTGCGCGAGTCGTCCGGCGAGCTGCGCGTCACCGCCGTGCGTACCTTCCTGTGTGCGCCGCAGGGCTGCCCCTATGTGATCGTGCGCGTCGAGACGAACGAGCCGGGCCTCTACGGGCTGGGCTGCGCAAGCGACCCACAGCGGACCCGCGCGATCAGCTCGGTCGTCGACGACTACCTCGGCCCGATGCTGGTCGGGCGCGACCCGGCCGACATAGAGGACGTTCACCGGCTGCTCCTCAACAGCGGGTACTGGCGGGGCGGGTCGATCGCGAACAACGCGCTGGCGGGCATCGACGTCGCGCTCTGGGACATCAAGGGCAAGGTCGCGGGGCTGCCGCTCCACTCACTGCTCGGCGGGCGCGCCCGGGAGTACGCCGACGCCTACACCCATGTGGACGGCGACGACGCCGGGCAGATCACGGAGGACGTGCTCGCGGCTCACGAGCGCGGGTACCGGCACGTGCGCGTGCAGGTCTCGGTACCCGGCACCGACACCTACGGCACCGCCCCCGCCGACGCGGTCGAGAGCGAACGCAGGCGCCTGCGGCTCGGCAGCTGGGACACCGCGTCCTACCTGCGGCACGTCCCGGCCGTGCTCGCCGACGTGCGCGAGCGGGTAGGCACCGGCGTCGAGCTGCTGCACGACGCCCACGAACGCCTGACCCCGTCCCAGGCCCGGCAGCTCGTGCGCGCGGTGGAGGACGCCGGGCTGTACTTCCTGGAGGACGCTCTCGCGCCAGAGGACGCCGCCCACTTCGCGCAGCTGCGCACGGCCGGGTCCGTGCCGCTGGCCGTCGGAGAGCTGTACAGCGAGGTCGGCCAGTACCTCCCGCTGCTGGAGCAGCGGGTGATCGACTTCGCGCGTATCCGCATCCCGACGCTCGGCGGCATCACGCCGACCCGCAAGCTCGTGGCCGCGTGCGAGCTGTTCGGCGTCCGGACCGCACCGCACGGTCCCGGCGACGTCTCCCCCGTCGGGCAGGCGGCCAACGTCGCACTCGACGTCAGCTCGCCCGCGTTCGGCGTGCAGGAGGCGGCCCGGTTCACCGACTCGACCGTCGAGGTGTTCCCGGGCTCCCCTGTGCCCGTCGGCGGGAGGTTCTACCCCTCGAACGCGCCCGGGCTCGGCGTTGACTTCGACGAGACGGCGGCGCGCCGCTACCCGGTGACAGCTCCCCTGGAGCACGACAGGTGGGCCCTCCTGCGCAGCACCGACGGGAGCGCTCACCGGCCCTGACCTCGGCGCTCCTGACGACTCAGGCGAGCAACAGCGACTGCGGCTGCGCGGAGAGCGCCTGGTCCAGCACCAGGCACGCCGCGCCGATTGCGCCGACGTCGTCACCCACCGCGGTGCTCACGACCACCGTCTCGTGCATCTTCTCGACGAAGGGCGAGCCCGCGACGATCGGCGTGATCACCGCGAGGAACCGGTCGGCGAGGTGCGGCCAGATCGGCCCGCCGAACACGATCATCTCGGAGTCCACGAGCGTGGCCGCTGCGCACACGCCGAGCCCGACCTTCTGCGCCCACGCGTCGATGATCCCGATGGCCGTGGCGTCCCCGCCGCCAGCCAGCGCAGCCAGCTCGCGCAGGCTGGACTCCGCGTCCCGCGGGCCGACGGGTGTGTGGTCGGTGCCGAGCACCCCGCGCACGATCGCCTCGTCGACGAGTGCCCTGGTGGTGCAGTTGGCGTCCAGGCCGCCGACCTCGCCGGCGTTGCCCGAGAAGCCGCGCAGCACCACGTCGTCGACGACCATGCCCATCCCAGAACCTGTGCCGAGGTAGAAGAAGAGGAAGTTGCCGGAGTTCGACGCGACCCCTGCCCAGCGCTCGGCGATCGCGGCCGCGATCACGTCCTTGTCCATGACGACGGGCAGCCCGGTGGATCCGGTCAGGTAGTCGCGGAGCGGCACCCTGCCCCAGCCCGCGAGCTGCGGCGGGTCGACGACCGAGCCGGACGCCACGTCGATCGGGCCGGGTACGGCGATGCCCAGGCCCAGCAGCCGGTCGCGGTCGATGCCGGACTCCTCGATGAGCGCCGTGACGGCCGCGCTCATCTCGGCGAGCGTCTCGCCCTGGTCCGCCACCTGCTGCGTCGGGCGGCGCATGCGGTGCACGACCTGGCCGAGCAGGTCGAGTACCACGTACGTGACGACGGCCGGGTCCAGGTGCACGCCGATCGCGTACCGGCCGCTGGGATCGACCTGCAGGACGGTCCGCGGTTTGCCGGCGCGGCCGCTCTTCTTGCCCGTCTCCCGGACGAGCCCGCGCTCCAGCAGCCTCCGGCAGATGTTCGAGACCGTCTGCGCCGAGAGCCCGGACGCGGCCGCGAGCTCCACGCGGCTCACGCCCTCCGGGGCACGGCGGATCGCGTCGAGCACCACGGACTCGTTGAAGTCGCCCATGCGCGGCAGGTTGGTGCCGCGCCGGGCGGTCGTCTGCTCTGGTGGACCCGCTGTCCTCACGAGATCTCCCGCACGAGGACGACAGCCCACGGGGGCAGCGTGGTGGCCAGCCGCAGCGTGCCGGTGGCGTCGGCGCTCGCCGTGCCGACGCCGGTAGCCCAGGCGCCGCGGTCGATCAGCGCGGTCTCCTCCCGCGTCGGCTCATCCGGGGAGCCCAGCCCCGCCCACGTAGCGAGCGCGTTGCCGTGTGCGGAGTCGAGGCGCTCGACCGCAAAGCGCGCGCCCGGCGCGAGTCCGTCCACGACGAGGTCCAGATCGCGCGGAGAACCCGTCGCCTCGGTGGCCTCGGCAACAGAGCGGTCCTCGAACGAGGCCGGCACGGACTTGGGCATCTCCGGCGGGTAGTGGTAGGCCAGCGCGGCGACGCGTCCCGTGGCGCTGTGTCGCGTGACCACGAGCCCGTCGGCCTGCTCGAGCAGCCGGTCGCCGAGCGCGTGCAGCATCCGGTAGGCGTGGAACGTCGGCTTCGGCGCGCCCTGCAGCGTCATCATCCCGAACCCTCCATGGAACATCTCGGCGCCGGCGCCACCCTCCTCGAAGACGTCGGTGAACGTCCAGTAGGCGAGAGAGTCGACGGTGTTCAGCGAGTGCAGCACGGAGCGCACCACGAACGTGGCCGCCGGGAGCGTGTCGTGGGTGTGGTCGCGAGGGGAGGACGAGGAGTTCCACTCGGTCAGGTGGATCTCCGCGTTCGGGAACGGGCCCTCGGCGACGATCCGGCGCATCAGCGCTAGGTCGGTCGGCGTGGCATCGACGCCGCGG
>JAODNO010000575.1 GCA_025465235.1 Pseudonocardia sp. | reverse complement strand
CGGAGAGGATCGGTTTCCACCGGCAGCGGCCGACGCTCGCCGGGTCGATCCTGGTCAGCGCAGCCCGGGACCCGGCGCGCTCACGCCGCCGTGCCCGCGCTCAGGGAGTGCGGCCCCGGTAGGGCATGACCCCGGTCCGAGCAGGGCCGTTCGTCGCGGAGTCGCCGTCGCAGACGCATCGTCGTTGGAGCCCGCCTGCGGCCGACGCGGTGCAGTACCGGATCCCGATGCGATCATGGGCATCCCACGGGTGGGGGCACACAGTGCAGGCCGGGTGGGACCGGTCGTCGGTACCCGGCTCGGTGACGGTCTCCGTCGCGTCGATGGCTGGCATGTTCCGCGTTCCTGTCTCTCGGACGATCATGCGGTCCCCGGCGAACGGTGCTCCCGGGTCTGTGCGGGACGAGCAAGGAAACGTCGCCGTGTTCGCCGGAATCGCGAACAGTCGCTGGAGCGTCATGCTGCCGGCGCAACGGGTCTCGGATGATGCCGCGTCGCGAAAGGCGCGACCACGGCTCACTGTACGCCCGGCTGACCCGGAACTACCCCGCGCGGGACATCTTCGCCTCGGCCGCACTCACGATCCGAGGTCGCCGGGCTCCTCGGCGCGCAGCGCCGCCGCTGCGGCATCCACGGCATCGACGATGCCCTGGTAGCCGGTGCATCGGCAAATGTTCCCCGACATCTCCTCGCGGATCTTCGTGCGACCGGGGTCCGGATCCGTGTCGAGCAGGTGCAGCGCGCTGAGGAGCATGCCCGGCGTGCAGAACCCGCACTGCAGGCCGTGGTGGGCGACGAAGGCCTCCTGCAGCGGGTGCAGCTGCCCGTCCTCGCCTGCGAGGCCTTCGACTGTGGTGATCGAGGAGCCGTCGGCCTGCACGGCGAACATCAGGCACGCCCGGACCGGCTCTCCGTCGACGAGGATGGTGCAGGCCCCGCACACACCGTGCTCGCACCCGAGGTGGGTGCCGGTCAGCCCGCAGTCCTCGCGGAGCGTGTCGGCGAGGGTGTGGCGGGGCTCGACGTCGAGCCGAACGCGCTCGCCGTTGACGCTGAAGGTGACGTCCATGATCGTTCCTTACCGGTCGATCCGGGCCTGGGCCAGTGCGCGGCGGATCATCTCCGCCGCGATCGCCTGGCGGAACGGTGCGGAGCCGTGCATGTCGGCGGTCGGGCGCAGCTCGGCCGACGCCGCCGCGGCGGCTTCGGCCGCCGTGCCCCCGGTGGCGAGCACCTGCTCACCGGCGGCGGCCCGGACGGGAACTGACCCGACCCCGCCCAGCGCGATCCGCACGGTCCCCCCGATCTCCGCCACGACGGCCGTGACCAGGGCGAAGTCGCCGTGGCGTCGGGCAAACTCTGCGAAGCCCCACCGCTGCGGCACGGGGAAACGGATGCCGATGATCATCTCGTCCTCCCCGAGCGAGGTCATCAGGGCGCCGGCGAACAGCTCGTCGGCCGAGACGGACCGGTTGCGGCCAGGGCCGGAGACGGTGACGACGGCTCCGGTGCCGACCGCGACCACGGGCAGCTCCGCCGACGGGTCGGCGTGGGCGATGCTGCCGCCCGCCGTGCCCCTGGACCGGATCGCGGTGTGGCCGATCCATCGGGCCGCCTCGGCCAGCAGCGGGTGATGGGACTGCGCGGCGAGCGCGCTGTGCCGGGTCAGGGCCCCGACGTGCACGGCCGCCCCATCACCCGCTCCGTCGGGCCGGACGCCGCCCAGCCCCGGAATGCGGTTGACGTCGACCAGCACGGCCGGCCGAGCCATCCGCAGCGCCAGGATCGGGACGAGGCTCTGCCCGCCCGCGAGGATCTTGCCGTCGCCGTCGGCGTCGGCGAGGGCCGTCACAACGTCATCCACAGTGGCGGCACGGACGTAGTCGAACGGGGCGCATTTCATCGCGTCACCGCCCCTCGAACCGCGGCGGCCGCTTCTCGGTGCGGGCGCGGCGCCCCTCCGCGAAGTCCTCGCTGGTCCAGCAGGCCTCGAGGGCAGTGAGCAGTTCCTTGTCGGCTACCGGGTCGATCTCCGGCTCGAACAGGGCGTTGAGGACCTGCTTGGAGTAGCCGACCGTGAGCGGCGCGAGCTCTGCCATGTCCTCGGCCCAGCCCACCGCGTCCTCGACGCTGCCGGCCCGCTCGGCGAGGCCGCACCGGCCGGCCTGCTCGGCGTCGAGCTGCGCGCAGGCCAGCAACACCGCCCGCGCGGTGCCGTTGCCCCCGAGCAGCGCGAACCGGCGGATCGTCCACGGGTCGACGGCGAGCCCGATCTTCGCCGTCGGGATGCCGAACAACGCTGCCGGAGCGACGACCCGCAGATCGGCGGCGATGGCGAGCTGGGTGCCCGCGCCGATCGCCGGGCCGTTGACGGCGGCGACCACCGGGACGGGCGCGTCGACGACGGTGTGCAGCATCGCGTAGAGAGCGTCCCGGAAGTCGGCGGTGTAGACCGCGTCGAGGTCGGCGCCCGAGCAGAAGCTGGTGCCGGCGCCGGTGATCACGAGTGCCCTGGCCCCGCCGTCGACGGCCGTGCGCACCGCGTCGCGCAGCAACCGGCACATCTCGATGTTCAGCGCGTTGCGCTTCTCCTGCCGGTTCAGCGTGATCACCGCGACGCGCCCGCGGGAGGTCAGGTCGATCATTGCAGCTCCGTCCAGACCGTCGCCGGGGTGATCGGGAGGGTCGTGATCTCGATGCCGAGGGCGTCGGCGACCGCACCCGCGAGGACGGCGTTGGGCCCGAGCGTGCCGCCCTCCCCCACACCGCGGACGCCGAGCGGGTTGGCCGCCGGGTGGGAAACGTGCCCGATGACCAGGTCGGGCACCTCGGCACTCGTGGGCATCAGATAGTCGAGCAGGGTGCCGGTGCTGAGGTTGCCGTCGTCGTCGTAGACGAGGTGCTCGTAGAGAGCGCCGCCGATGCCCTGGGCGATGGAGCCGGCGATCTGGCCGTCGACGATCTGTGGGTGCATCACGTGGCCGGCGTCCTCCACGCACACGTACTTGAGGATCCGCAGCTCGCCGGTCGCCCGGTGCACCTCGATGGCGGCCACCTGCGCTCCGGCGGCGAACGCGCCGCGGATCGGATCGTAGAACCGGGTGGCCTCCAGGCCCGGCTCGATGCCCTCGGGCAGCCGGTTGGACTCCAGGTAGGCGACACGGGCGACCTCGGCGAGCGAGATCCGCGGCTTCGGTTCGCCGACCACCCCGATCTGGCCGTGCTCGATCCGCAGGTCGGCCGGGTTCGCCTCGAGCAGCCCGGCCGCGAGCGCGAGCACCTTCTCCTGAACGGCCGTGGCAGTGCGGTGCGCCGCTCCCCCGCCGATCACGGCCTGCCGGGAGGAGAACGCCCCGAAGCCCCACAGCGACTCGTCGGTGTCCCCGGTGCGCACCTCGACGTCGTCGTAGCCGACACCGAGCCCGTCGGCGACGATCTGGGCCATCGTGGTCTCCAGGCCCTGGCCCTGTGAGGTGACACCGGAGAACACCGTGACCCGCCCGTCCGGGTTCACGCGCACCGTGCAGGCGTCGTGACCGGTGCGGAACGGCATCCGCGGCCCGGCGCTGGCCGCACGGCCGAGCCCGGTGAGCTCGTTGTAGCAGGCGAACCCGATGCCGATCGGCGGTTCGCCCGCACCCGAGGGCCCTGCGCTCCGGCGGCGCTCCTGCTCGGCCCGGATCTCGTCGTAGCCGAGTAGGTCGAGGGCCTTCGTGAGGCACTCGTCGTAGTGCCCGGAGTCATCGACGAGCCGCGAGGGCATCTTGTACGGGATGTCCTGCGGCCGGATCAGGTTCCGCCGCCGGATCTCGACGCCGGACAGGCCCAGCTCGCGGGCGCCTGCATCGAGCACGGACTCCATCGCGAACACGCTCGCCGGGCGGGCGACGCCCCGGTACGGGCCCGACGGCGCGGTATTCGTGGCGACGCCGCGCACGGTGCAGCGGTAGTTGTCGAGACGGTAGGGGCCCGACAGCAGCCCGCCGGCCATCAGCGGCTCGAGGCCGGCGGTCCAGGGGTACACGGAGTACGCACCGACGTTGCAGGTGACATCGGCCTGCAGCGCCATGAGGGCGCCGTCGGGAGCGAACCCGGCCTTGATCAGGTACCGGTGGTCGCGGGCGTGCGTGGCGGCAGCCAGATGCTCCACCCGGTCCTCGACCCACTTCACCGGCGTCCCCGGCATCCTCATGGCGATCATGCAGAGGGCCACGTCCTCGGGGTAGAGCACGGCCTTCACCCCGAAGCCGCCGCCGACGTCGGGGGCGATCACCCGCACCGACCCTTCGGGCAGGTCGAGCAGCTCGGCGATCATGTTCCGCACGATGTGCGGCACCTGCGTTCCGGACCAGAACGTGAGCTTGCGGTCCGACGCGTTCCACAGCGCGGCGCCGACGCGGCATTCCATCGGGTTGCCGGCGTGCCGGTTGGTGACCAGCTCGCGTTCCACCACGACCGCGGCGGCAGCGAACGCGTCGTCCACCGAACCGGCGTCGAACGTTCGCTCCAGCAGCACATTGTCCGGCGCTCCGGCGTGCAGCGACTCCCGCGGCGGATCCCACGCACAGACCGTGGAGGGCAGCGGCTCGTAGTCGACCTCGACGAGCTCCAGCCCGTCCTCGGCGCGGTACCGGTCCGCGGCCACCACCGCAGCGACGGGTTCACCGGCGAAGCGCACCTTCTCGTGGGCGAGCACGGGCTGGTCGGTCTCGACGTAGGACGGCAGCGCCGACTGCGCCCGCAGCACCACATGAGCGAAGTCGGCTCCGGTGAAGACGCGGTGACCGGCTGCGAGCGCGGCGACGGCGTTCACCCCGGTGATGCGGGCGTGGCCGTGCGGGCTGCGCTGGAATGCGACGTGGCGCATCCGGGGCAGCTGGAGGTCACCCACGTAGCGCCCGTGCCCCGTGACCAGTCGCTGGTCCTCCTTGCGGCGGACGCTGGTGCCCAGAGACCCCTTCATGACCGACCCCTTCATGACAGAGACCCCTTCACGACAGAGACCGGTTCATGGCATGGCATACCCGCCGTTGACCGAGACCACCTGGCCGGTGGTCCACGACGACAGCGGCGAGGCCAGCAACAGCACCATGGGGACGATGTCGTCGGGGTGCCCGAGCCGCCGCAGCGGGTACTGGGAGAGGATCTTCGTCATCCGTTCGTCCTCCGCGCCGCCCGAGTGCTCGTCGAGGTTGTCGGTACGCACCAGGGCCAGCGACACGGCGTTGGCCCGCACGCCGAAACGGGCCAGCTCCTTGGCCAGCGACCGCGTGAGGCCGATGGTGGTGGAGCGGGCGGTGGCGGTGACGAGCAGCCCGGACTCGCCGACCCGACCGGAGTCTCCCATCATGTTGACGATCGAACCGGCCTTGCGCTGGGCCATCCGTTTCGCCACGGCGTGGGTGATCTGCAGCGTGCCTGTGACCGTGACGTCGATCTGCGGCGCCCAGTCCTCCGGCGTCGAGTCGAGGAACCGCTGTGCCTTCGTCGCCGCGGCGTTGTTGACCAGAACCCCGATCGGGCCGAGCCCCGTCTCCGTGCGCTCCACGATCCCGGCGACGGCATTGGCGTCGCGCAGGTCGCCACCCACCGCGATCGCGGTGACTCCCAGCTCAGCGGCCTCGGCCGCGGCCTTCTCCGCGCCGTCGGCGCTGGAGTTGTAGTGGAACGCGACGTTGGCGCCTTCCCGTGCGAAGCCCAGCCCGAGTGCTCGGCCCAGCCCCTGGCCTGCGCCGGTGACCAGCACGGTAGTGCCTGCCAGCTGAAGATCCATCTCGTCCTCTCTCAGATCGCTCGGAAGGCGCGGCTGCCGGACACGGTGACGACGCGTCCGAAGCGCAGGCCCGGGAAGTGTGCGCCCACCACGAGATCAGCGGTGTCGGCCACCTCGTCGGCGAGTGCGTTGCGCACGGCGCGCGCAGCCTCAGGGTCGACGTCGAACACGGCCTCCCAGTCGCGCTCGCCGAGCTCGACCACGGAGTGCACGACGTCACCGAGCAGCAGTGCGCGCTCTTCGCCGTCCGAGACGACGAAGACCGTGGAGCCCGGCGTGTGCCCGGGGGTGTGCCTGGCGTCGAGGCCCGGCGCGAGCGGCCCGTCCGCGCTGAACGTCTCCAGCTGCGCCACCAGCGGCGAGAGCTTGCGGACCGCCCCCGGCTCGGCCTCCGGCGACTCGACGAAGTGCGCCCAGTCGGCGGCGTGCACGCGGTAGGTCGCGTTCGGGAACACCACCGCGCCCTTCTTCGTGGCCCAGCCGACGTGGTCGAAATGCAGGTGGGTGAACACGACGTCGGTGACGTCCGGTGGCGCGACGCCGTGCCCGAGCAGCGCATCGAGGAACCGGCCACCTGCGTACCTGCCGTTGTCGATCGTGCCGACCCCGGCGTCGACGAGCACCGTCCGGTCGCCGGTCCGCACGAGGAACCCGCCCAGCGGCAGGGTCAGCATCCCGTCGGCGTCGAGGTGCTCCGCATGGCAGGACCAGGCGTCCGCCACCCCGGGCCGGCTCAGCACCTCCGCCGCGACCTCGCGGCCGGTGCCGTCCAGCACGGGGAGGATCTCGATGCTCCCGATCTTCACGAGCCGCCCCCACCGGGTCGGACCAGCGTGCGGATGCCGCGCCCGGCGGCCAGCTCGTCGAGTGCGCGGTCGAGGTCGGCCAGTGTGCCGTGGCCGGTGACCATCGGGCGCAGGTCCAGCTCACCCGCGCGTACCCAGTCGAAGAAACGGGGCATGTCGGCGACGGCGTCGAGCGAGCCGGCGACGCAACCGCGCAGCGTGCGGGCGAAGTGGAAGAGCTCCAGCGCGCTGAACGCCACCGTGTCGTCCTTGCCGCCGATTCCGACGATCGTGCAGGACCCGCCGCGGCGGGTCATGGACCACATGTCACGGATCGTGCGCGAGGAGCCGACGCAGTCGAAGGCGAAGTCCGCACCCCGCTTCTCCGTCAGTCCGCGAACCGCCTTCTTCGTGTCCTCGTCGGCCGGGACGAAGTCCGTGGCCCCTGCGGCCAGCGCGAGCTCCGCCTTCTCGGTGTTGCGATCGACGGCGACGATCGTCGTCGCGCCGGCCAGTCGCGCGCCCTGCAGCACGGACAGCCCCACGCCGCCGAGCCCGATCACCAGCACGGACGATCCCGCCGTGACCTGGGCAGTGCTGGTCGCCGCCCCGACGCCGGTGGTCACCGCGCAGCCCAGCAGCGCCGCATCGGCCGTGTCGATGTCGTCGGGGACCGGCACGACCGCACCGCGCGGGAGGACGGTCTGCTCCGCGAACGAGCCCACCGTGAGGCCCGGGTAGACCGGTTCGCCCTGCTCGGTCAGGGCGTAGGGCTCACCCGCGCGCTGCGAGCCGGTGGCGCACAGGTGCGGCTCGTCGTGCGTGCAGTGGAAGCACTGCCCGCAGGGGGTGATCCACAGGAGGATGACCCGCTGGCCCTCGGCGAGGTCGGTGACCTGTGCCCCGACCTCGACGACCGTGCCGCAGGCCTCGTGGCCGAGCACCGCGGGCAGCGGCTGGGCGAGCACGCCACGGGCCAGCGAGAGATCCGAATGGCACACGCCGGTCTGCTCGATCCGCACTCGCACGTCGCCGGGCCCGACCGCCCTGAGGCGGATCGTCTCCACCGACATCGGCTCGCCGACAGCGCGCAGTACCGCCGCCTGCACGGCGTGCGGGTAGTCCGCCTCGGTGGTCGTCGAACCTTCGGTCTGCACGGTCATCCCTGCGCCTCCTTGATCTCGCGGACGTCGGTGATCCCGGCGCCCCGGCGGCCGACCAGCAAGCCGATCAGCAGCCCTAGTACGGCGGCGACCACGGGGACGGCCTGCCTGCGGACGACCCCGGCGAGCACGGCCCTGCCTCGCGCGGCCATCGGGTCCAACGGCTCGACCTCGTCGTTCACGCGGGGGGCGGACACGGCGCGCGCGGCAGGGGCGCCGGATGCGGGCGCCGATCCGGCCATCTCGGCCTCCAGACGCTGGGCGAACTGCCCCATGAGCTTGCTGCTCACATCCGCGATCACCCCCCGCCCGAACTGGGCCGCCCGCCCGGCCAGCGCCAGGTCGGTGTCGATCCAGATCTCGGTGCCGTCGCCATGGCGGCGCAGCCGCAGGTCGATCGTCGCGGCGGCGGTGCCCTGGCCACGCATGTCCCGGCCCTCGGCGCGGATGACCGCGTGGTGGGCGTCATCGTCACGCTCGACGAACCGCGCGGTGCCCTCGTACTGCGCCGTGACCGCGCCGACCGTCACCGTGACCGCACCGCGGTGGTCCTCGCCGCCGACGTCGAGCAGCGCGGCACCCGGCAGGCACGGGGCCACGCGCTCGACATCGGTGATCACCGCCCAGGTGAGGTCCGCCGGGAAGTCGACGGTGAAGGAGTGGGTCAGCTCCACACCCGTGTCCTCCAATCTGCTAACTAGCGGTTGTTAGTGACCGTAGGGCAGTGTCGTGCCCGACGCAGTGTGGGTTCGGTTACCGATCCTCGGCAGCCAGTCGTTGTTGCAGCCGGAAGCGCAGGATCTTGCCCGAGCCGGTGCGGGGGATCTCGTCGATCTCGATCACCTCGGCCGGCAGCTTGAAGTACGCGAGCCGCTCCCGGCACCCGGCGAGCACCTTCTCGACGTCGAGCTGACCTGCCTCCCGGCCCACGACGAACGCCACCGGCACCTCACCGAGGGTGTCGTGCGGGATGCCGACGACCGCGGCGTCGGCCACCGCATCGGAGGCCAGCAGGGCATCCTCCACCTCTGCGGGGTAGATGTTCTCCCCGCCGCGGATGATCAGCTCCTTGGTGCGTCCGCTGATCCGCAGGTAGCCGTGCTCGTCGCGGCGGCCGAGGTCACCAGTGCGGTACCAGCCGTCGACGAGGACGGCGGCGGTGGCGGCGGGCAGGTTGTGGTAGCCGGCCATGACGTTGGGCCCCTGCACCCACAGCTCCCCCTCCTCGCCGGGAAGCACGTCACGCAGCGTGCCGGGGTCCACCAGCCGTACGGTGAGCCCGGGCAACGGAAGTCCGCAGGACCCCATCACGCGCGAGCCGGTCGGCCAGTTCATCGTGACCATCGTGGAGGTCTCGGTGATGCCGGAGCCGTCGAGCAGCGGCACCCCGAAGGCCTTCTCGAATCCCTCGTTCAACGCGGCGGGCATGATCGCGCCCGCGGACATGCAGATCCGCAACGACGGTGCGCCGAGGCCGTCCGCGCCCGCCCGGTCGAGCAGATACTGGAACATCGTCGGCACACCGGGGAACACCGTGACCGCACCCTCGGGGCCGGGCTCGCGCAGTCGCTGCAGCACGTCCTGCACGGAGAAGCGCGGCAGGATCCGCTCGGTCGCGCCGACCGCGGCCACACCGATCACGCAGAGCACCAGCGCGTAGGAGTGGAACAGCGGCAGGGGCGAGAGCACGACGTCGTCGGCGCCCAGCCCGAGGATCGGCGCGAAGCTGGCCGCAACCACCCACAGGCAGCCGCGCTGGGTGAGATACACGCCCTTGGGACGACCGGTGGTGCCGGAGGTGTAGAGCATCCACGCGGAGTCGTCGAGCCCGAGGCAGTCCCGCGGGGCGGGCGCGCCTGCGGCACGCAGGTCGGCGAAGCGCAGCTCGTCCGCGCCGAGCTCCGGCCCGTCCGCCACCACGACCACGGTCAGGCCGTCGCGTTCACCGACGAGCGCTCGCACCGTCTCGAGGTGCTGACCGTCCGTGAGGACGATCCTCGATCCGCTGTCGTCGAGGATGTGCGCGACCTCTGCGGGCGCCGCCGCCGGGTTGACGCAGACAGCGATCCCGCCCGCTCGCGGGACGGCCAGGTAGGCCTCCGCGGTCTCCACCCTGTTGTCCATGTAGATCAGGGCGCGCAGGCCCGGCTCCAGCCCGAGCTCCTGCAGCCGCGCCGCCAGGCGGGCGGTCGTCTCGAGCAACTCGCCGTACGTGGTCGAGCGGCGGTCGTCGACGAACGCGACCTTGCCCGGCCGTTCCCGTGCCTGGCGGTCCAGGAGCTCCGGGATCGTCCGGATCAGCTCCGTGCGCAGCACTGCGGCTCCTCCGGCGATGATGGTCCGGTCACATCGACGAGCCGTCCTGCTGTCCTCACCATCGAGAACCTCCACTGCCCAGTGGGTGGCTAGCTAACGCTAATTCGCAGGAGGCTAGCTAACGCTCATTCGTATCGCAAGGGTAGGCTCGGCCCACGTGGGCTGCGGTCATCAGCAGCGGGGCGGCCGAGCACGAGGACGGGCGGATGGTGCGGGACCAGGGACCAGACCAGCGACGGCCATGGCCGCGTTGAGGGCGGACGCGGCGCCGGTGGAGATGCGACGGACCGTCACCCGCGAGGCCGTGGTGGACGCGGCGCTCACGCTGTTCGCCGCCCGTGGCTATCACGGCACGGCGCTCAGCCAGATCGCCGACTCGCTCGGCATCCGCACCCCGAGCCTGTACAACCACATGCGCTGCAAGCACGAGCTACTGGAGACGATCATCGAGCGCACCCTCGACGACGTGGTCACGGACTTCCGCGCGGCCGTGCACGGGGTGACCGATCCGGTCGAGCGGTTACGCCGCGCCACGCGCGTCTACGCGCTGCGGCATGCAACGCACCGGCGAGCGGCGCTCGTCGTCAACCGGGACGTTCCGAGCCTCGCCGAACCCGCCCTGTCGCGGCTGCGCGCCCGACGGCGGGAGCACGAGCGGGAGCTGCGGGCGATCATCGTCGACGGGGTCGAGGCCCGCGCCTTCCACGTCGAGTCCCCCGCGCTCGCCTCGTTCGCGATCCTGGAGATGTGCGTCAGCATCGCCCGCTGGTTCCGTGACGGCGGCGAGCTCTCCCCCGACGCGGTCGCCGACGAGTACAGCGGCTTCGCCCTGCAGATCGCGGGCTGCCCCGGGCTGCACCGGGGCGCGGATGGTTAAGGTCACTCCGGTGCCAGCTGCGGAGACCCGCGCCACCGTCACCAGCGACGCCGTTCTCGATGCGGCACTGACCCTCTTCGCCCGGTTCGGCTACCACGGCACAGCGCTCAGCCAGATCGCCGAGATGCTCGGCGTGCGCACCCCGAGCCTCTACAACCACATGCGCTCGAAGCAGGAGCTCCTGCGCAGCATCGTCGACCGCACCACATCCGGCGTGCTCGCAGACTTCCAGACCGCGACCGACGGGCTCACCGACCCGGTGGAGCGGCTGCGCAGCGCCAGCCTGGTCTACGCCCTGCGGCACGCCACCCACCGCCGCGAGGCGATCGTCGTCAACCGCGACACCGCCAGCCTGGACGAGCCGCACCGCACGGAGCTGCAGGACCGCCGCCGTGAGCACGAGCACGCGCTGCGCCAGATCATCAGCGATGGTGTGGAGGCCGGCGTGTTCCAGGTCGACACCCCCGCACTGGCGTCCTTCGCGATCCGGGAGATGTGCGTGAGCATCGCCCGATGGTTCCGCGAGGACGGGCCGCTGCCGCCCGACCAGGTCGCGGAGCAGTACAGCCGCTTCGCCTTGAGAATCGCCGGCTGCACCCGCGACTCTGCAACCTGATCGAGCGCGCTGACCCCTGTCGGTTCAACCGCCGAGCAGCTTGCCGAGCTGCTGCTGCACCGTGAGTACGGCGAGGACCCGAACAGCGGGAACGACCAGACCAGGGCAGCGATCCGGAACCCGCTGATGCGGATGGGGTTTCGGCAACATCTTGCGGTTGATCGCGATCAGCAGCGCTGAGTAGATGAACATCATCGTGCCGCCGGTGCAGGCGGAGATGTTGTGGACGATCTGCGCCAGGGTGAGGATGAGCCCGACGACGACGAGGATCACCACCGCGATGACCGCCGCACTCCCCCCGAACACGTGGGAGATCAACATCGCGGAGCTGGTGGCCCAGCCGGCCAGATGTTGGCGAAGTAGGCGAGGATCGCGAACACCGGGCCCCAGTGCTTCCTTAGCCTGCTGAAGCCGGTGATCGCCGTCTCGGCGGTGGCGAGCGTGTACCGCTCGATCTCGATGTTGAGGAAGTACTGGGTGATCAGGCGGTGGTGACCCCGTCGTTGCGATCCGTGGTGGCCATCGATGTGCCTCCTTGCAGTTGCGACAATTCGGGCGTGATCCTCAGCGGTGAACCGTCTCCTCCGCGGTCAGCAGAGTCAACTCGTGGGGCCGGGGGCATGCCTCCCAGTCGCCGGGAACCGTCACCGCGAAGGCGCCCGTCACCGCGGCGGTGGACAACCGCTCCTGCACGTCGCGCCCGGTGAGCCGGGAGGCGAGGTAGCCCGCGACGAAGGCGTCACCGGCACCGACGGTGTCGACGGCGGCCACCGGCACCGCGGGCACGTCGATCACGGCGCCGTCGATCCTGGCCGTGGCGCCGTGGCGCCCCCGTTTCACCACCACCTCGGCCGGGCCGAGCTCAGCCAGGGCGGTCGCGAGCTCGGCGGGCGAGGCCCCGGCCGGATCCTCGATGCCGAGGGCGATCCGCGCCTCGTCGTCGCCGGCGAACAGCATGTCTGCGCCTCCCGCCAGCTCCCGGAACACCGGCGCGGCCGCGGCCGCGTCCCAGAGCCGGGAGCGGAAGTTCAGGTCGACCGACACCGGGACGCCCGCCGAACGTGCCCGCCGCATCGCCTCTCGGACGGCGGCGGCGGGCTCGGGTCCGAGTGCCGGGGTGATGCCGGTCAGGTGCAGGATGCCGGCCCCCTCGATCACACCGTCCGGTACGTCATCAGGGCACAGGTGGGAGCCCGCGCTGCCGTGGCGGTAGTACGACACGTGCGAGGAGGTACCGGTGCGCCGCTCGCGCAGCATCAGCGCGGTGGGCGCGTCGTCGCGCGTGACCATGGCGCGGACCCGCTCGGCCAGCAGATGACGCTCCACCAGGTCGCCGACGGGGTCGCGGCCGAGCCGTCCGATCCATGTCGCCGGCACGCCGAGCCGGGACACCCCGATGGCGACGTTCGACTCGGCGCCCCCCATGCTCAGCCGCATCCCGTGGGCCAGCGCCAGAGGCCCGATGTCCTCGGCGACCAGCAGTCCGAGCGTCTCGCCGAGGGTGACCAGCCCGCCGGCCGCGTCGTCCACCTGCCTGCTCACCGCCCGGCTCCGGCCACGGCGGCGCAGACGGCCCTGGCTCGCTCCGCCAGGGCGCCGAGGTCACCATCGGAGGTCAGCGCATCACCGATCAGCGGGCTGCCCATGCCGACAGCACAGGCACCCGCGTCCAACCAGGCACGCACCGACCCGGTGCCGACCCCGCCCGTGGGCACGATCGGGATGTCGGGCAGCGGCGCACGCACCGCCTTCAGGTAGTCGGGACCGAGAGCGCCGGCCGGGAACAGCTTCACGGCGCTCGCCCCCGCTGTCCACGCCTGGTGGATCTCGGTCGGGGTCAGGGCGCCCGGATAGCTCGCGATGCCACGGTCGGCGGCGGCCGCGATGACCGCAGGCACAACCGACGGCGAGACGACGAAGCGCGCGCCCGCGTCGACGGCGCGGTCGACCTCCGCTGCGGTGAGCACCGTGCCCATGCCCAGGTCGACTCCGGTGGGGACCCGCGCCGCAAGCCGTTCGACCACCTCCAGGGCACCGCGTGTGGTCATCGTCAGCTCGAGGCAGCGGATGCCGCCCTCCACCAGTGTGTCGACCACGGCCTCCGCGCGGGAGGCGTGCTCCGCGCGGAGGATGGCAACGACCCGGGTGGTGACCAGTGCCTCACTCATCGGAACGCGCGCCGACACGGGTGCTGCGGCCCCCTTCCCCGGACCGAGGACGTAGGTGCTGCCGAGCCGGGCGATCGCGACGCCCAGCCGGTGCCGACCCGAGGCCGGCTCGACCTCGACATAGCCGTGGTCGAGAAGCGGGGTGACCAGCCGGGCGACGGTGCTCCTGGCCAGCCCGGCGTCCGCGGCCAGCTCCGTCAGTGTGCATCCGCCGGCCGCGTGACGGGTGGCGACCACCTCGATGAGGCCGAGCGCTCTGCGGAGGGAGCTCGATGAGTTGCGCGGCGCTGCGCCCGGCATCGCCGCCTCCGTCCCGTTCGGTCTGCAATGCAGAGGTTATGCTGCATTCGTGCGTTTGCATCATGCGGGACGGTTTAGCCCGGTACAAGAGCTTCGCGCGGTCCGCAGATCGAGCCGACCGCGACACGTTCGCACAGGTCGTCCCGATGTGGGCGGGCCGGAGTCATTTGACGGATGCCGCGCCGGAGCCCGTCGACTCACACTGGCCAGGCAGTGAGTGTGCCCGTGCGGAGGAGGCCCGTCATGACTATCGCGCAGTCGGAGAGCGACAAGATCTACGACGAACTCATCGCCGCCCACACGATCATGCGGCGGGGCGTGGATCTGTTGCGCACCGCTCTGGCGCGCGCGCCGACGGCTCCCGTCGAGGTGGACAGCTGTGTGGGGGTGGGGCGCTGGCTCATCGAGTTCGTCCACCAGCACCAGCGCACCGAATCGGACCTGTTCTGGCAGCCGCTGGCCGATGCGTCCCCGACCGACGTCGGCGAGCTGCACGATCTGACGGTCCAGCACATCCAGATCGATCGGGAACTGGACCAGCTCGCCTCGCGCCTGGACCACCTCGAGGCCGGCCGCGAAGCCGCCGCCGCCCAGGCACTGAGAGATCTGGATGTCGTACGCCAGACCCTCTCCGATCACCTCGACGAGGAGGAGTCACTCCTCAAGGCGCTGTTCCCGATGTTGGAGCCGGCGCTCATCCGCACCCTGCGAACGGCGGCTGCGAGATGCGCCTCCTCGGCGCGTCCCGACCTGGTCCTCGGGCTCATGTCCGAGCCGACCCCCACTATCGGCTACACGTCGATGCTGAGCAGCATCCCGTTCCCCGCGCGCGCACTGCGCCCGCTGCTGATCGCCCGGTTCCACAACCGGAAACGCAAGCTCGGTCTCGCCGCGTAGCCACCGCCCGCCGTCCCGGCGCCTGACCCTCGCACGTGCCGGCCCCTGCAATGCGGACGGCCGACGTAGCATGAGACACGCCGGTCCGGCGCCGCTGCAAGGTGAACGGCGTGACCACTGCCGGTCCCGGCTACAGCTCGCCTACGAGGAACGCCTGCGGAAGGCCAGGTCCCGAAGCTCGGCATCACCTCCCGCGCTGCGCTCCGCGACGCACTCGCCGCTCTCCCCCGCTGACCGGACGCTCGTCATGGTTCGTTGTGGACCCGTGCAGTCGGACCGGCGTATGCGAACGGCGGAGCCGCGCTCCTGACCCCGCCCCGGTCCGTATGAGGCGTGGGTCACCTCGCCCCTGTATGCAGTCACATGACTGATGTTCCGGGTCGCCCGCGAGCGAAGAATTCCCGAAAGGGGACGCCGTCCGCACATCGCCGTAAGGCGGAGTTCTCGGGGAGAAACGACGAGAGACGGGCGATCATCGCAGTGACGACGCTATGCAACGAGACCTTCATCCGCGCGACGACCCGGGACGACGACTGGCATGCGTCCCGCGCCGTTGCTGTCGCGGGCGGGGCCACGTGGGCCCTCGCGGTGCTCCAGTACGTCGCCGCGACCCTCATCGCTGCCTCCGCGTGGACCAGCCCGCACTACAACTGGCTGAACAACTCCGTCAGCAACCTGGCCAACACGGAGTGCCGGACATTCGCGGTGCCGAACGGCACCCCCGGCTACGTGTGCTCACCACTCCATGCCGTGATGAACGGGTCGTTCGTGCTCAGCGGCGTGCTGGTGATCGTCGGGGCGCTCCTGCTGTGGCGGATCAGGCCGTCGTCCTGGCTCAACGACACGGCCCTGGTCCTCCTGGTCATCATGGGGCTTGGCAAGATCCTCGTGGGGTTCGCCCCCGAGAACACGGACGTCGGCCTGCATCTGATGGGCGCGCTGAACGTCCCGCTCGGCAGCATGGCCGTACTCCTGCTCAGCCTGGTGATGCGCCGGACCGACCCGGGCCTCAGCGCCATCGGGATGGTGCTGGCGGTCGTGGGGCTCGTGGGCATGGTCCTCTCGACGGTCGGCGAGTACGCCGGACCGGCCCTGTACCTCGGCCTCGGCGCCGGCGGCATGGTACGTGTCGCCGCCTATCCGGCGCCGCTGTGGCTGCTGCTGGTCGGGGTCTTCACGA
>JAODNO010000565.1 GCA_025465235.1 Pseudonocardia sp. | reverse complement strand
CCCCGCGCGCCCATGGCGATGAACGTCCACAGCGGCCAGCCCAGCTCGTGGCCGAGCACTAGCGGGAGCACGAGGAGGAACACGGCCGACACCGAGATGGACAGTCCGGCGATGTCGAGCTGCCGCCGGGCTGCAGTTGGCGGCCGGTCTTTTTGATCACCGCGCTTTGAGCCGGGCCGTGGCACGGGATGTGGCAGCGGTCCTACCGGTAGCTCTGCGGGGAACGGTGGTACTGCTTGGCCTGCGCGGGATCGTGGCCGAACAGCAGCGTGGCGTTCTGCTCCTGGGCGATGCGCTGGAGCTTCGCGGCGGACTCGGCGGCTGCCTCGGGGTCTGCCTGCCCGCCCCACGACCCGTGATCGAGGTTGTCCTTGGTGTAGACGGCGTCGCCGCAGACGACCATGTTGCCGGTCTCTGGCAGCCGCACCATGACCGACTCGTGCGCCGGGGCGTGGCCGGGGGTCAGCAGGACTTCGATACCGGGGAAGAGCTCCGTCTCGCCGTCGAGCAGCTCGTACTTGAGCTTCGGCAGGTTCCAGTACTGGTTGGGAAACGTGACGTTGTCCTTGGCGAAGTCGTAATGCTCGCGCTGGACGAAGAAGCTGGCCCGCTCGAACAGGTCGTTGTTGCCTGCGTGGTCGAAGTGCAGGTGCGTGTTGATGACGTAGTCGATGTCGGTGGGCCGGACGTCGAGCTCGGCCAGCCGCAGCTCGAGGTTGTCCTCGGGCTCCATCTCTGCGACCAGGACGTCGACCATGTCGGTCCCCCGCCAGGTCGCCCGCGGGTCGGTGATGTGGAGGCGGCTCATGCCCGTGTCGATCAGCAGGTTCTTGCCGTCGTCGAGCTTGATCAGGTACGAGGGCACCGGCAGCTTGATGATGTTGCCGTCGCTCACCCCGGGCGCGACCACCTCATAAGGGCAGTTGCAGGTGCCCAAGGGGATGATGTACATCTCCACGCGAGTTACTCCTCCAGGCTGGTGACCGCCACGACGACTTTGGACGTGTCACCGCGCCTCGATCGATCGAGGGACGAGCCCACTCACGGCTCCGCGGTGGCGGCCGGCAGCCCGCGCCCTTCACGGAACCGGCTGCGCGTCGGCATGCTGCATCCCCTTCCCGGTTGGCCACGGACCGGACGGCCCGTCGAGGCCGAGATAGCGGCGGCCTTCGGCGGACGACAAGGTCGGTCAGCCACCTCAAGCTCAATCGAAGATCACAGTACGAGCGTTACGAAAAGATCGAGGCTAGCCGACTGGGCCAACCGGCGTCGGAAAAACAAACCCCCGCTCGGCAGCTACTCCGTCTTCCAGCTCCAACGACAGGACGTACGCTGCCCGCTCCGCGGCGACTCCGGATACACCTCGCACACGCCCGCTGCCACCGCCCCGCTCCTCGCGGCGGCAGCGGGCCAGCACTTCTGCTCGCCTGACAGCCCTCGCGGCTTGCTTGAGCCGGGTACGGGGAACCCGCCGGGATCAGAGAAGAACTGATCTTGTGACGCGCTGAGCGGCAGGATGTCGAGACGCTCCACCGGTTCATCGTCGAGCTGGCCGAGGCCGAGAGCTCCCCGGGTGAGGTGTCAGCGACTCCGCGCGATCGCGCGAAAGCGCTGTTCGGCGAGCGCCAGTTGGCCGAAGCGGTAGTCGCAGTACTGAACGGCGACGCCGTCGGCTTCGCTCTCTACTACCCGACGTACAGCACGGTGCTGGGGCGAGAAGGCATCCATCTCGAAGCCCTTTACGTCAGCGACCAGTACCGAGGGCTAGGGATCGGGCAGATCCTCCTGCAGCACCTTGCGGAGCTGGCGAACCGGCGAGGTGCCGAGTGTGCTGACAGGGCCAGCTCCGGGCGGGGGCCGGGTAGCTGGCGCCGGCGGCTGCGAACGGGCCGGCAGCGTCTCCGGAGAGCAGCGTTTCCGGCCGGCAACCGGACGCCGACCAGCCCCGCCGAGGTCGTCCAGTCGAAGACCATGCCGAGGCCCGCCAGCCGCGCCCGAAGCGGAGGCTGAAGACCTGGAGCTCGCTGAGTCAGCTCGGGCGCATTCCCAGCGAATACGAGGGCGTCACGCACAATCTCAACTACACCATCCGCCCCAACCGCAACTCGGCGCTGGAGTCGAACCCCACCGCTCCGGCGAACATGTGGTTGTTGACCTACCGGGACAGGTCGCCGTAGCGGGCGGATGACTGGCGCGGCTCCCAACCGGGACGATCACCTACCGGAAGTACGTGACGATGCAGGACGAGCAGGAAACTCTCGTCGAGGGAGTCCTGGACGAGTGCTGCCGGGCACGATGCCTCGCTCCCCAAGCGATGGGTGGAGTGCCTCGCAACTTTGTTTACCGCGTTCTTGACCTATGGGTCAAGAACGTCTAGAGTACCTCGCGTGGGCAGGCCACGGAACTTCGAAGCCGACACAGTGGTCGAGCGGGCGATGGAAGAGTTCTGGACCCACGGGTACGCCAACACCTCTCCGGCGCAGCTCGCGGAGGCCACCGGCGTCGGCAAGGGCAGCCTGTACAACACGTTCGGCAGCAAGCGGCAACTGTTCGACCAGGCATTGGCTCGCTACGGACGGATGGGCGCCGAGCTGGCCGAGGAGATCCTGTCCCGGCCCGGAACCACGCGGGAATGCATGGGCGCATACCTGCGCGAAACCGTGGATTCCGATGTCGCGCAGCCGATTCGGCGTGGATGCATGGCGGTGAACACCGCCGCGGAGCTCGGCGGCCACGACCTGGAGATCACCCGCGCCCTTCGCGCCATCGAGGAGCGCATCGTCGCCGTCCTGGCGGCCCGCATCGACCAGGGCCGTCGCGACGGCGACGTCAGTTCCGACGTCAATGCGCGAGCGACGGCCGAGTTCCTGTTCAACACCAGCGCTGGCCTGCGAATCATGGCCAAGACCAACGATGCTCGCGCGCTCTATCGAATCATCGACGTCGCACTGACCACCCTCTAAACCGATCGGCCGCGTCGGCGACTTTCCGTACGCCCCTGTTTTTGACCCGTTGTTCAAGAAAGGAAACCTTATGGATCTCGAATTGACCGGCAAGACCGCGGTTGTCACCGGAGCGAGCCGCGGCATCGGCCTGGCCATCGCCGAGACATTGTCCGCTTCGGGCGCACACGTGGTCGGAGCCGCCCGCACGATCACGCGCGAACTCGAAAAGGCCACTGTTGCAACCGTTTCCGCAGACTTGAGCTCCCAAGACGGTGCCACGGCGCTCGTGGACACTGCGCTGGAGGAACTCGGCGGCATCGACATTCTGATCAACAACGTCGGCGGCGGCGACTCCGACCGGCTGACGCTGGGCGGGTTTCTCGACAGCAGCGACGATCAGTGGCGTCACTACCTCGACATCAACCTGTTCAGCGCCGTCTGGACGACCCGCGCGGCCCTGCCGAGCCTCGTCGATCGCCGCGGTGCGATCGTGAACATCTCGTCGATCAACGCACGCCTCCCGGCGGCCGGGCCGGTCGGTTACAGCGAGGCCAAGGCCGCGCTCACCGCCTTCGGCAAGCGACTCAGCGAGGAATTCGGACCGCAGGGAGTTCGTGTCAACACCGTGTCACCCGGTGTCGTTGGCACCAGGATATGGCGTGGTTCCGACCGGGTGGGTGCGAAGCTCGCAGCCGCGCAGGGCATCTCGCAGGAGGAGTTGCTGGCAGCCCTCCCGGAACAGTTCGGAATCGCCTCGCGCCGCATCTCCGAACCGGAGGAGGTCGCGGCACTCGTGACTTTCCTCGTCTCCGGAAAGGCCGCTAACATCGTCGGCGCCGACCTCGTCATCGACGGCGGGACGCTCAAGACGAACTGACCACCTACCTAGCGTTACCCGGGGTGGCCGCCCCACTCCGATAACCGCGCTCTAAAGCCAGACGGATTCGTCCCCAGGCACGCCGCCGGCCTGAGGACGACCGAAGCTCACCCCGTTTGCCGGCCCGCTGGATGACGCGTGAGCGCGATCCGCCGCGCGGTTCAACCTTCCGCGCCCCCCGCGTTGGTTGTACGACGCGAGCGGCCGAGGACGATCAACTCTCGGGCGTGTTGCCTGACGGGACCCCGACTTTCGCACTGTCGCAGAACGTCCGTTCGAGTCGAGTTGTGTCCGATTGCGGATCCTCGATCGGTACCGGTGCCGCGGCTCGCACCGGCGTCATCGGTCGACGAGCCGGTCCACCAGCACGTCGAGCCGTTGCGCGTTGTGCTCCGGGGGCAGCCGGCCCGCGCGAGTCAGGGTGACGAGGCCGTGCAGCGCGGCCCAGAACACCTCGACGAACAGCCCCGGCTCGACGGGGCCGGCGACGTCGCCCAGCGTGTCGAGCAATGCCTCGAACGCCTCTCGCAGCGGCGCTGGGGTGGCCGGGTCGGCAAACGGGAGTCCGGCGCTGAGGCTGAACATCGCGTCGTAGATCGTGGGGTTGCGCTCGGCGAAGGCGACGTAGGCGTTGGCCAACGCGGCCGCCGCGGCACGCGAGGCGGGGCCCGTCGGCACCGCCCGGCGGACCGCCTCTGTCAGCTCGGCGAAGCCCTCGAGCGCGACGGCCCCGACGATCTCATCCTTCTTGCGGAAGTGGCTGTAGAGCACGGGTTGGCTGTACTCGATCCGGTCGGCCAGCCTCCGCGTGGTGACGGCGTCCCACCCCTCGGTCTCGGCGAGCTCGCGGGCCGCCGAGACGATCAGCCGGTGGCGGCTGGCCCGCTCACGCTCCTTGCGCTCCTGTGTCGACACAAGGCGAGTCTAGCACTGCTAGACATTCGAGCTCTGATCTCCTAGCATGGAACCGCAAGCTAGCGACGCTAGACAAGGGGGATATGCAGCACGTGCTGCCCGTCATCACGGTGGTGCTGGTCGGGCTGATACTCGCGGGTCGCCCGAGGCGTCATCGTCGCCGCGTTCGTTCTGTTTGTGGTTGGCGTCGCGTAACGGCCTGAAGCTTTCAGCACAGCGCCGAGACCTGCAAGATCCGGAAACCCCATCCGTGCGAAGTGTCCGCCGTCAACGTGCTCGGCCGACGCCGAAGGGGGGACCATGTCGGGCCGTGGCCGTCCAACCTTGGCCACCCCGGGTCCGAGCACCACCTGATCGTCGACGCCCACGGCATCCCGCTCGCGGTCACCCTGACCGGGGGAAACCGCCACGACGTCACCCAACTGCTGCCGCTGCTGGACGCGATCCCGCCAATCCGCGGCCTGCCCGGCCGCCCACGACGGAAGCCTTGCGAGCTGTTCGCCGACCGCGGCTATGACTTCGACAAGTACCGCCATCTGTTGCGCGAACGCGCCATCACTCCCGCATCGGCCGCCCGGGCGCCGCGCACGGCTCGGGCCTGGGCAGGGTCCGCTAGAAACAAGCGGGGCCTTGGCAGGCCGGGTCGTCGGGAGCGGGCGGGGGAGACGCCGGCATGGACCACCTCGCTTTCGCCTGCGTGGGCCGCGCCGAGCTGGCGACATGGGCCTCGCGGCTCGACGAGCTGCGCGTCAAGCACGGCGGGATCGTCGACGCCCACTACGGCTCGGGCGTGTCGTTCCGGCGACCCAGACAACATTGCGCCGGAGTTCTTCGCCCCACCCGCCTCCTGACCCATCGTGCGCGTGGAACAGCGCTGGAGCACTCTTCCACGCACATGATTTCTCACTGTGAGACGCACTTACGGGGTTAGCGAGCCTTTCCCCGTTACACGCTGGCAAGACGACGACCGCCGGTGTCGCCCTATCTGAATCGGCGCGGGGTCAGGGTGCGGATCGCGCGGCACGGGATCGAGGACAAGTCGAAGCTCGGGCGGGTCCGCTGGGTCGTCGAGCGCACGATCTCGTGGCTGCTGCGGTTCAAGCGGTGCTGGGGGCTCGACCGACACGGCAGGTTTTGAGCTCGCCGTCAGCGGGCAAGCTGCCGGTGATGGCTTCGTCCCCACCAGAGGTGACTTCGACGCTGGCGTTCAGTGTGGGCTGCAACGCACCGCCCCGCGGGGGCGTGTGCCGTCCGGCGGCGCGGAACGTGTCCGACCGCGTTCTCCGTGCTGTTTCGCGCCGCGCCCGGGCCATCGGCCGCCAGTCCATC
>JAODNO010000558.1 GCA_025465235.1 Pseudonocardia sp. | reverse complement strand
TGTGCTGGGACCAGCGTGCGAGGAGCCGCCCTGGCCGGGGCGCGATGGGTCGGCCTGCGATCCGTCCGGCGTCGATCCCGTGCTGCCGGGCCGCGGGCTCTGCGCGGAGCTCTCGGCGGCACGGGGGGACGGTCCCGGCGATGCGGCGCCGGAGGCGCGAGTACCGGAGGACGACGGCGAGCCGCCGGAGGGGGCCGGCAGGGACGGCGACGGCGACGGCGACGGGGTGTCCCGGGGCCGCGCCGGGGACGGGCTGCTGTCACGCGGGGGGAGGACGATGCGAGCCGTCGGCGCGGCGAGCATGCCCTCGAGCTGGCCGCGCATGCGCGTGAGCTCTGCGAGCATCGCGTCGCGCTGGCGGACAAGGTCGGCGAGCTGCGCCCGGACGTTCTCCTCCTCGGCGCGTGCAGCGGAGCGGGCCTTCTTGCGGATCTCCGCGGCCTCCTCCTCCGCGGCCTGCAGGATGCTCTGCATCCGGTCCGTGAAGTTGTTGATCATGTCGGGCGACTCGCCGGGAGGCATCGGCCCCCCGGGTCGCGGCCGCGGCGTGGGTCGCGGACGAGCACCGGGCGGAACCTGCTGACCCGGTGCCGGAGGACCGACCGATGGGGATTGGACGAGCGGGATGGGCTGGCTGCGGGCCAGCTCCAGGTCGGCCCGCATTCGCGAGAGGACGCGCTGCAGGCGGGCAACGTGCTCATCGACCTGCCGACGGTCGTATCCGCGGAGGACGACATCGAACCGTGGGGCGCCGGGCGCTCCCGCGTCAGTCGTCATCGTCGGCCCCTCCCGAGCGTACTGTCACCCTGCATTTCGCCGAGGGTAGGTAGATCGTCGCGCTCAAACCTGTTGGTTCACCCTGACGGAGCATACCGATAGTGGACGGTTTCACTCGTCGCCGGATCACGGGCACCCGTCCCCAGCACTCGGACAGCCGGGGCCGGACGGCCTACCATCGAACCGGTGGAGACTCCGTCGATGCTCGACACCGTGCGTGAATCCTCGACGCTAAGACGAACGTTGCACCAGCGCGGCCTGCGCATGACTCCGCAGCGACAGCTGGTCCTCGACGCCGTCCGCGCGCTCGGTCATGCGACGCCGGAGCAGATCTGCGCGCAGGTGCAGCGGGCCGCGCCCGCTGTCAACATCACCACGGTCTACCGCACCCTCGATCTCATGGAACGCATCGGGCTCGTGCGGCACACACATCTCGGCCATGGCGCGCCCACCTACTCCGAGCAGGAACACCGGCACGTCCACCTGGTCTGCCACTCCTGCGGCGCGGTCACGGAGACGCCCACCGACCTGATGGACGACCTGGCCGAGCGACTGCGCACCGAGACGGACTTCGAGCTCGACCCCTCCCACGTCGCCCTCTCCGGGATCTGCCGCGCCTGCCGCGACACCGCGCCGGACGAGCTGACATGAGCGGGCCAGGACAGACACTCCCCGGTGCCGACTCCGACCCTCAGGTACCCGCCCACCGCGGCGACCCGCTGGCCGAGCAGCGCGCGATGGCCCGCGCTGCCGCGGTGGTCGACCGCGGGCACCGTGGCGTCATCGCCGTCACGGGCGAGGACCGGCTGAGCTGGCTGCACCTGTTGCTCACCCAGCACGTCAGCGAGCTGCCGGCGGACACCGGCACCGAGGCACTCGTGCTCGACATCAACGGGCGCGTGCTGCACCACATGGTGGTCGGGCACACCCGGGACACGGTGTATCTCGACACGGAGCCCGGTGAGGTCCCGGAGCTGCTCGGCTACCTGCAGAAGATGGTGTTCTGGTCGAAGGTCGAGCCCCGCGACGCCACAGGCGAGCTGGCGGTGCTGAGCGTGGTCGGGCCGGAGACGGCCGACGTGCTCGCTGCGGCAGGCGTGGATGTGCCCGCGCCACCGCACGGCGCGCTCGCGTTGCCGGACGGCGGCGTGGCGCGACGCATGGCCTGGCCGGGCACCGATGCCGCCGACCTGCTGGTGCCCCGGGAGGCGCAGGGCGCCTGGTGGGACCGGTTGACGGAGGCGGGCGCGCGGCCTGCGGGAACGATGGCGTTCGAGGCGCTGCGCGTGGAGGCCCTGCGGCCCCGCGTGCACGTCGACACCGACGACCGCACCATCCCGCACGAGGTGGGCTGGATCGGCTCGGCCGTGCACCTGACGAAGGGCTGTTACCGCGGACAGGAGACGGTCGCACGGGTGGCCAACCTCGGACGCCCGCCGCGCCGGCTCGTGCTGCTGCATTTCGACGGCGGCGACGAGCGCCTGCCGGTGCCGGGCGACGCGGTGCTGCGCGAGGGCCGTCCAGTCGGCAGGGTTGGCACGGTGGCACTGCATCACGAGCTCGGGCCGGTGGCATTGGCGCTGGTCAAGCGGTCGGTGCCGGTGGACGCCGAGTTGGTGGCCGGGGCGGACGACCGGGCTGCTCCCGCCGCGATCGATCCCACCTCGGTACCGCCGGAGGACGGCACGCCTCCGCCGGGGCGCGCGGCCCAGATCCGCGGCGGCCTGCGCGGCTGACGACGCCGTCCGGCTCGGGGTGGCGGCCTCTCCACTGTTCCACATCTTGGGAATGTGTTCCCGAGTGGCGAGACAGCACGTACGGTCGACCACATGGGGACGGGCACGCGATACCGGTGGGTCGTGCTCGCGGTGGGCACCGCGGCGCAGGCCGCCACGGCCACGTACTTCCTCGGTCTCGCCGCCGTCACACCGGCGCTGCGTGACCACTTCGGGCTCGGCCTCGCCGCCGTCGGGACGCTGATCGGAGCGATCTCCGTCGGTCTCGTGGCCACCCTGATCGCCTGGGGTGGCGCTGCGGACCGGTTCGGTGAGCGCGGCGTGATGACCGTCGGACTGGTCGGGGCGGCCGTGGCGCTGGGCGCGACCGCGCTCGTCCCCGACCCGGTCGTCGCCGGCCTACTGCTACTGCTCGCCGGGGCTTCCGGAGCGAGCGTCAACGCGGCCAGCGGTCGGGCGGTGCTCACCTGGTTCCCCGCCGAACGCCGGGGGATGGCGATGGCAGTGCGCCAGACGTCGGTGCCGGTCGGGGCCGCGCTCGCGGCCGTCGCCCTCCCGCAGATCGCCGGGGCAGGGGGCATCCCGGCGGTGTTCGTCGCGCTGGCCCTCACCTGTCTCGTCGCCGCGGGCGCCGTGGCGATCTGGGTGCGGGAGCCGCCCGGCCGACCCGCTCGTGGCACCCGGCCCGCCACGAGCGCCATGACCGTCCTCGCCGACCGGCGCCTGCTGCGGCTGAGCCTCGCCGGGCTGCTGCTCGTCGTCCCGCAGTTCCTCGGCTCCGTGTTCCTCGTCGAGGTCCTGCACGAGGGTGCAGGCCTGCCGCTCGGCCTGGCGGGCGGGCTGCTGGCGCTCACCCAGATACTGGGAGCGCTTGGCCGGCTCGGCAACGGCGTGTGGTCCGACCGTGTGGCCAGCAGGCTGGGGCCACTGCGCGTCGTCGCGGTCGCGTCGGCCGTCGGGTTCGCGGTCGCCGCGGTGCTGGAGCCGGGACCGGCGCCGCTGCTCGCCGCGGTCCTCGTGCCCGCTGCCGCGCTCGCGATCAGCTGGAACGGCCTCGTGTTCACCGCAGCGGGCGAGCTCGCCCCGCCCGACCGTGCCGCCACCGCGATGGCCGTGTCCAACACGGCGAACTACGTGGCCGCGGCGGTCACGCCCGCGCTGGGCGGACTGGTCGCCGAGGTCGCCGGCTGGCCCGCGATGCTGGCGATGGGCGCCGTCGCCGCGCTGGGCGCGTTCGTTGCGTTGATCCGGCTGGCCGAGCCCGTGGCCGAGCGGAGCGCCAGTGCATGAGGAGGGCCGCCGGACCGCGCGTCAGGGGCTTCACCTGCAAACTTGGCAGAGGCCGTTGGGTGCACCGGAAGCAGCGGCGCCCGCACGGCCGGCAGCCCCCGAGGCGTCGCAAGTCACACAACTGGTGCCACATCGCACACGAGGCCGCCAGCAAGGTACGGTGGTCACCAGGACATTGATGAGATGTGAATGGGGCCGCCGAGTTATCCGGCCGCCCCTTCCCTGTTGTAAGGGGGACCAGCCATGGGGCGCGGACGAGCGAAGGCCAAGCAGACGAAGGTGGCCCGAGAGCTCAAGTACAGCTCCCCCACCATGGATCTCGACGCGCTGCAGCGCGAGATCGGGAGTGGGACGGCACCCCGCAACGGTGGGGCCGAGGACGACTATGCCGACCCGTACGCCCCCGAGGCGGACGACGAGGACGAAGCCCCGAGCCGCCGGTACCGATGACGCCTGGCCTTCGGGCCCATCGCACCATCCGGCCCGGGCTGCACGCTCGGCCACCCGGGTCGAGGATGTGGTCCGGCCTCGGCTTGCGCCTCCGTAACGGGAGATCTCACCCGGCAGGCGGCATGCGTCAGGTGGACAGGGTCAGCTCGAGGGAGTAACGGCTCGCGCGGTAGATGTGCGAGCCGTATTCGACGGCCCTTCCACCGGCGTCCCACGCCGTGCGCGTCATCGTGAGCAGCGGTGCACCCCGGACGTCGTCCAGCAACCTGGCCTCGGCCGAGGTGGCAACCCGCGCTCCCACGACCTGGTTGGCCATACGAGGCGCATACCCGGCCGCCCGGAGCAGCTCGTAGAGCCCGCGCTCCTCGAGGTCCTCGCGGCGCAGCGGCAGCACGTCAACCGGGACCGCGTTGTGCATGATCGCGAGCGGCTCGCCGTCCGCGAAACGCAGCCGCTCGATCCACGTCACCTCGGCGTCCTCGCCGAGGCCGAGCGCCTCCGCCACGTGGTCCGCCGGCGCCCCGACGTGCAGCGTCCGGATCTCGGTATGCGGCTTCTGCCCCGACTTGGTCAGGTCGTCGTAGAGGCTCGACAGCTCGACGGGCCTGCGGACCTTCGGGTGGACGATCTGCGTGCCGGCCCCCCGCTTGCGGACCAGCACGCCACGCTCGACGAGGTACTGGACGGCACGCCGGATCGTCGGCCGCGAGACGGCGAGGCGATCGGCCAACTCCACCTCGTTCTCGAGCCGGCCACCGACCGGCATCACACCGCTCTCGATGAGCTGCTGCAGCCTGCTCGCGACCTGGAAGTAGAGCGGGACCGGGCTGCTGCGGTCCAACGCCACCTCCGGGACCGGACCCCGGGGAGTCGAATGCTCCAACGCTTGCACTCCTCCATTGCAGCTATGTCAGGACAAAGTGTTGACAGGATTCGTGGGCCAGAGTACATCTGTCTCGGTGCCCGGGGTCACTCTCGGAGCGGACGACCCGAACGGGAGGAGAGCGATGACGCCGGGGGACCAGGCTGGGCCCGGACCGCAAGCGGTCCGGAGCGCCCTGGAGGTGCTCACGATGGGCCGCATCGGGGTGGATGTCTATCCGCTGCAGGTGGGGGTGTCGCTCCGCGAGGTGAGCACGTTCGGCAAGTACCTCGGCGGCAGCGCATCCAACGTGGCCGTCGCCGCCGCCCGCCACGGCAGGCGGAGCGCGGTGATCACGCGGACCGGCCAGGACCCGTTCGGCGAGTTCCTGCACGACGCCCTGCGCGGCTTCGGCGTGGACGACCGGTTCGTCACGGCCGTGCCCGGCTTGCCGACCCCCGTCACGTTCTGCGAGATCTTCCCGCCCGACGACTTCCCGCTCTACTTCTACCGTCTTCCGAAGGCCCCTGACCTGGAGATCCGCGCCGACGAACTGGACATGGACGCCGTGCGCGACGCCGACATCTTCTGGGTGACGGGCACCGGGCTCTCCCAGGAGCCGAGCCGCGAGGCGACGCTCGCCGCCCTGCGAGCACGGGGCAGGCGCGGCATCACCGTCCTCGACCTCGACTACCGGCCGATGTTCTGGTCCTCGCGCGAGGAGGCGCACCGCTTCATGCAGGAGGCGCTGCCGCTCGTGACGGTCGCAGTGGGCAACCTCGACGAGTGCGAGACGGCGGTGGGGGTGCGCGATCCGCACGCCGCCGCGCTGGCGTTGCACGACGCCGGCGTCGAACTGGCCGTCGTCAAGCAGGGCCCGGCAGGCGTGCTGGCCTCCGACCGCACGCGAGAGGTGGAGGTGCCGCCGGTGCCGGTCGAGGTGGTGAACGGCCTCGGGGCGGGCGACGCATTCGGTGGCGGGCTGTGCCACGCGCTCCTGTCCGGGTGGGACCTCGAACGGGCGATGCGCTTCTGCAACGCCGCGGGCGCCATCGTGGCGGGTCGGCTCGCCTGTGCCGACGCCATGCCGACCACCGACGAGGTCGAGGCCGAGCTGGGGGAGACCATCCGTGCGTGACGACCTGCTCCGCGACCTGATCCACAGCCGCGTGCACCGGCCCCATGCCGTCGCCGAGGCCGCGGCCCGGCGGCGTAGACCGGGCTCCCTGCTCGCCGAGCACGGCAAGCTGATGATGATCGCCGCCGACCACCCGGCCCGGGGCGCGCTGCGGGCCGGTGGCCAGGCGCTGGCCATGGCCGACCGTGGCGACCTCCTCGACCGGCTGTGCCTCGCCCTGTCCCGGCCCGGGGTCAACGGAGTGCTGGGCACACCGGACGTCCTGGAGGATCTCCTGCTGCTCGGCGCCCTCGACGGCAAGGTTGTCGTCGGCTCGATGAACCGCGGCGGGCTGGCCGGCACCGCGTTCGAGATCGACGACCGCTTCACCGCCTACGACGCGGCGAGCATCGCCGCCTCCGGGTTCGAGGGCGGCAAGATGCTCATCCGGATCGACCCCGAGGATTCCGCGACGGTCGCCACGCTCGAGGCCGGGGGGCGAGCCGTCGGCCAGCTGGCGCAGCACCGGCTCATGGCGATGGTCGAGCCCTTCATCTCCCGCCGCGTGGACGGGCGGGTGCGCAACGAGCTCACCGCGGAGGCCATGATCCGTGCGGCGTGCGTGGCGGCAGGGCTGGGAGCGACGTCCGCCTACACCTGGCTGAAGGTGCCGATCGTCGACGAGATGGAACGGGCCATGGCGGCGACGACGCTGCCCGCGCTGATCCTCGGCGGCGAGGTGACCGAGGACCAGGACGCCGCGTTCGCGAGCTGGAGCAAGGCGCTTGCCCTGCCCACCGTCCAGGGGCTGGTGATCGGCCGTTCCCTGTTGTACCCACCCGGTGACGACGTGGCGGGTGCGGTCGACGCGGCGGTGAGCCTGCTGTGAGCGAACTGCTGAGCGAGACGCCGACGGTGGGCCCCGTGGTCCGCAGGGGCGAGACGGCCGACGGCACGTTCTCCCTCGTCATCA
>JAODNO010000505.1 GCA_025465235.1 Pseudonocardia sp. | reverse complement strand
GCACGAGGTTGGCCGACGCCGACTCGGACCAGACGTCGCGCGCGAGCCGATCAGGCGACACGACCTCACCCGGGGCGGCGAGGAGTGCCATCAGCATCGCGTACTCGGTCGGTGACAACCCGACCGTCTGCCCGTCGATCCCGACCTCACCGATCTCCGTGTCGACGGTCAGTTCGCCGTGGCGGATCACGGTGTTCTCGATCGCGGCCCCGAGTCGCAGCCGGAGCCTGATCCGCGCGGCGAGCTCGTCGACGGCGAAGGGCCGCAGGAGATAGTCGTCGCGGTCGCCGCGCAGCTGCCCGAGCAGGCTGGCGCGGCGTTCCCGAGGAGTGACAGCGATGATCGGCACGTTCGGCGCCTCGGACTGGACGGCGGCCAGCACGGCGGCCTGATCCGGGCCAGGTAGCTCGACGTCGAGCACCAGCAGTGCGGGGTCGCGTGAGCGGACGGCGTCGAGGACGCCGATACCGTCGCTGACCGGGCTGACGGAGACCCCGTCCGAACGGAGGCTGCGCAGCACGGAGGCGGACGCGGCCGTCGGAGGCAGCGCCAAGAGGACATGACCGTTCGGGGGTACGAACACACGTGTCGACAGCGCGGTCGAGACGTACGCGGAC
This sequence comes from Pseudonocardia sp., assembly GCA_025465235.1. Lineage (GTDB taxonomy): Bacteria > Actinomycetota > Actinomycetes > Mycobacteriales > Pseudonocardiaceae > Pseudonocardia. The sequence continues at coordinate 9,507 of JAODNO010000505.1, read as the reverse complement.
GCACCCCCCGGGGGAGCAGCGGGGAGCATCACCGCTCAGCATGTCGCAGCTGCGCACGGATAACAATCGTCTAACGGAGCAACGGTCAGCCGCTCACAGATCACGGTCCGTGTTCACTGAGAGCCGCAGTACTCCAATCGGAGTAGGGAGGCGGGCCCATGTGCCGGTTTGAGGTCGTTCTGGCGCGCCTGACCGACCTGTTGGCGCCTACGCGCAACCTCGCCTTTAAGGTTCTCTGATCATGCGGCAGGACTCGCCCTATTCTTCCGCCTCATGCGACGGACATCCTCCGCTGCGGAAGATCGCTCGGAAACCCCGACCGAGCTGATCGCACGTATTTCCGCAGAGCACGGCTCCCCCACCGTGACGATCGGACGGCATCGCCGACCGGGCGGCGACGTCAACGCTGCCGTGGTCACCACCGACCCGCTCCCCCAGCGCTCCATGACCCGCAGGCTCGCCCCGCTCGCCGTCGGCGCCGCCGTGATGCTCATCGCAACGACAGTCGCGACCGTCGTGCGACCCGCGGAGAACGCGGCAGTCGCAGCCCCCGAGCTGAGCACCGCCATCGTGCGGACGGACCCGACGACCTCCGTCGTCACGCCCGCCCCCACCCCGACCCTCGACCCCACCACCGCCCCGGCGCCGCCTGCCGCGCACGCCGCTCCCCATCCTTCTCCCGCGTCGAAGGCCCTCAAGCCGGCGCAGAAGCCGGCCGCTCCGGTGGCGGTTCCCAAGTCGGCAGGCGACGGCAAGCAGGCCGCCGCACTGCACGGCTGGACCCAGGTCGGGGGCGACGAGTTCAACGGCAGCATGAGCTCCAAGTGGAGCGTGTACGAAGGAGCAGGACACGCCGGCAACGGCACCCGGACGCCCAACGCGATCAGCGTAGAGAACGGCTCCCTGGTCATCCGGGGCGACTCCAAGGGCAACACCGGCGGCATGGCGTGGAGCGATGGGCAGCGCTTCGGCAAGTGGGAGATGCGGGCCAAGTTCCCCGCCGGCGACTCCCAGTACCACCCCGTGCTGATCCTCTGGCCCACCGACGTCGACTGGCCGCAAGGCGGCGAGGTCGACTTCGCCGAGACCAACAGCGCCGCCAGCGACGTGTCGTTCTTCCTGCACTACAGCTCGAGCAACCAGCAGAAGTACGCGAAGCAGAACATCGACCTCACCCAGTGGCACAACTACGCGGTGGAGTGGGTCGACGGCCGCGTCACCGGCTACATCGACGGTGAGAAGTGGTTCGAGTCCACCGACGGCAGCACGATGCCGCCCGGCAAGATGCACCCCACGATCCAGCTCGACTACTTCCCTGACGGCGGCTCCCCCAAGTCGACTGAGATGCAGGTCGACTACATGCGGATCTACCGGTAACCGGTACTCACCACCGCACACCCGTCCCGCCCGTCGCTCCCCAACGGGCGGGACGGGTGTGTTCGGGCAGTCGGGTTCGAGCGAAAGCGGTGAACAGGCGCTCGGATCAGCTGCTGCGGCGCTTGGTGTGGCTTCGAGCGCCACGGACCTGGCGGTTCAGACCCCCGCGGGGCCCGACGTGGCTCGGGTCGGTCTGCTTGGCCTTCGCTCTGCGGGCGGCGCGGTTGAGCGGCTCGGGCTCACCGACCGGCTCCGCATCGGCGAGCTCGCGCTCGGCGCCGGGCTCCGGCTGCTCCGGCTGCTCGGGACGGGACGACTTCGGCTGGGACACGGGACGGACCTCCGAGTTCGTGGGGTGGCGGTGCGGGTGGGGCTGGCTCAGAGGATCACGAGCCGAGGGTACCGGGAGGGCGGATCGCGGTCGCGCCAGTTCGTCGGGGTGAGCTGCGACGCTCCTGGTATGGACGTTGCAGCACGGGCCGGTCAGCCCGCGAGGCCGCGGCGGACCAGCAACGGCCCGATCTCGGGGTCGCGGCCGCGGAACGCGCGGTAAGCCTCCATCGGGTCGACGGATCCGCCGCGCGAGAGCAGCTCCCGGCGGAACGTCTCGCCGTTCTCCCGGCGCAGCCCGCCGTTCTCGGCGAACCACTCCACGGTGTCGGCGTCCAGCACCTCGCTCCAGATGTAGGAGTAGTAGCCCGCGCTGTAGCCGCCGCCGAAGATGTGGTTGAAGTATGTGCTGCGGTAACGCGGCGGAGCGGTCGGCACCGCTACCCCAGCCGCGGCGATCGCCTCGCCCTCGAACTGCTCCACGTCGGTGACCTCGGCGCCTCCACCGAGCCGGTGCCACGCCTGGTCGAGCAGCGCCGCCGCCAGGTATTCGGTTGTGGCGAAACCCTCTCCGAACTGCCGCGACTCCGCCAGCCGCGCCACCAGCTCGGCGGGCAGCGGCTCGCCGGTCTCGTGGTGGCGGGCGTAGTTGGCGAGAACCTCCGGGTCCTCCAGCCACATCTCGTTGACCTGCGACGGATACTCCACGAAGTCGCGGGGCACGGCCGTGCCGGCGAACATCGGGTACTGCACATCGGAGAACAGCCCGTGCAGCGCGTGCCCGAACTCGTGGAAGAGCGTCCGGACGTTGTCGATGGTGAGCAGCGTCGGTTGCCCGTCGGCGGGGCGCGCGAGGTTGAGGGTGTTGAGCACGACGGGCTTCGTACCCAAGAGCCGCGACTGCGTGACGAACGAGTTCATCCACGCACCGCCGCGCTTCGACTCGCGCGCGTAGAGGTCGGCGACGAACAACCCGAGCTGCCCGTTCTCGCCGAAGACGTCGAAGACGCGTACCTCGGGGTGGTAACGCGGCATGTCGTGGCGCTCGCTGAAGCGAAGGCCGTAGAGCCGGCCTGCGGCGTGGAAGACGCCGTCGTGCAGTACCCGCTCCAGCTCGAGGTAGGGCCGCAGCATGTCGGCGTCGAGGTCGAAGCGCTCGCGGCGGACGCGCTCGGCGTGGAACGCCCGGTCCCATGCCTCGATCGGGTGGCCCGCCGCGGCCGACAGCTCGTCGGCCTCGGCCTGAGCGTTCGCCGCCGCCACCGGGGCCATCTTCCCGAGCATGGTGTCGATCGCGTCGACCGTGCCCGCCGTGCCGATCTCGACCACCCAGGACGCATGGTGCGGGTGGCCGAGCAGCGCGGCGCGCTCGGCCCGCAGCGCGGCCATGCGGAGCACGATCTCGCGGGTGTCATGCTCGCCGCCGAGCCCGCGGGTGACCGACGCGCGGTGCACCCGCTCGCGCAGCGTCCGGTCGGCGATCGAGGCGAGCACCGGCTGACCTGTCGGCAGCACGAGACTGATCAGGTGCCCATCGTCGTGCCCGCGGGCGGTTGCCGCCCGTGCTGCGGCGGAGACGGCATCCGGGGAGAGCCCGGCGAGCTCCGCGGGATCCTCGACGAGGACCGCCGCGTCGTTCGCCCCGGCCAGCAGCTTCGCGCCGAACTGCGTGGAGAGCGTCGACAGCTCGGCGTTGAGCGCCCGTAACCGCTCCTGCTCCGTGGCGCCCAGCCGGGCCCCGGCCCGCACGGCGTCGCGGTGGCGACGTTCCAGCAACCGGAGCGACTCCGCGTCCAGACCGAGGGCGTGGCGTGCCGCGAAGAGGGTCTCGATGCGGGCGAACAGGGCCGGGTCGAGCATGATCGCGTCGGAGTGCGCGGCGAGCTGCGGCGCGATCTCGACCTCGATGGCCCTGATCCCCGGGGTGCTGCAGGAGCCGACGAGCGTGAAGAAGACCGCCGAGACCCGGCGCAACACCGCGCCCGAGCGCTCCAGCGCCACGATGGTGTTGTCGAAGGTCGCCGCCGCGGGGCCGGCGGTGATCCCGTCCACCTCCGCGCGCTGCTGCTCCATCCCCGCCGTGAACGCGGGCGCGAAGTGCTCCTCACGGATGGCGTCGAAGTCCGGGAACTCGAAGGGCAGCGGGCTGGGGGCGAGGAACGGGTTCGCGCTCATCCGCGCGAGCATAGGTGCGTGACGCAGGTACGGGTCGGGGTCGGAGCAGTGGTGGTGGACGACGGGCGCATCCTCGTGCTGCGCCGGGCCGGGGCTCACGGCGCGGGCACGTGGGGACTGCCCGGCGGCCACCAGGAGTTCGGGGAGTCCCCGGAACTGACGGCCGTGCGCGAGGTGGCCGAGGAGACCGGCCTGGTCGTCGACGCGACGGCCCGGCTGGGCTTCACGGACGATCCGATGCCGGAGATCGGGCGCCACTACGTCACGCTCTTCATCGCGTGTACCAGCACGGGGGGAGAGCTCCGGCTCATGGAGCCGGACAAGGCCACCGAGCTCGCCTGGCTCACCGCCGACGACCTTGTGGCGCGCCGCGACGAGCTGTTCGTACCGCTGCGGCACTGCCTCGACGCCGGTCTGCTGGACGTGAAGCTGGGTTGAGGGCGCAGACTCATGGACGTGGATGACGCGATCGTGCAGGACGGGTCGTGGTCCCGTGCCCTGCCCCCGCACGACGCCGCTGCGGACTCCTGACGAGCACCGGAACCTCTCCCGGGCCCCAGGGCCCGGGGAGGAGCAGGCCCGTCAGCTCCGCAGCAGTGTCGCCGCTTTCTCCCCGATAGCGGCGGCGGTGGCGGCCGTGCCGCGCCGGGGCACGACCGGCAGCACCGACGTGTCGGCCACCCGCAGTCCCCTGACGCCGTGCACGCGCAGCTCGGCGTCCACCACGGCACCCATCGCGGCACTCCCACTGAGGTGCTGGGCGGTGCTCAGGTGAGCGCCGATCCAGCCGTCGAGCGCGCGGTCGGAGCCCAGGACGTCGCCAGTGGGGGCGGTGCGGGTGCCGAGCCCGGCCCGGAGCAGGTCGGCCGCGGTGCGGATCGCATGACGCAGCCGGCGGCGGTCGTGTTCGGTGCGCAGATAGGCGTAGGAGATTCGCGGGCGGACGCGCGGATCGGGCGAGGTGAGCGTGATCGTGCCGCGACTGTCTGGCTGCTGCAGCATGCACATCAGGTGCAGGTCGCCGTCGGCGACGAACGGCCGCACGAACACCAGCACCTCGACGTCACCGGCCGGGTCGGCACCGGCGTCCAGGTCGAGTGCCGCCTGGCTGCCGGGCGCGTGCGGGTGGGCCGGTTGGTCTGCCGTGCCGAACGGGAGGAACACGGCCGGGTGGTCCGACCAGCCCCGGCCCACCCCGGGCAGCTCACACACGACGGGCAGGCCCGCGGCGCGCAGGTCGTCGGGCGGCCCGACCCCGGACAGCAGCAGCAGGTGCGGTGTGGCGATCGCGCCCGCAGCGAGCACGACCTCCCCCGCCTCGAGCACCGTGCCGTCGAGCAGCTCGACGCCGCGTGTCCGGTCGCCGTCGAACCGCACCCGGGCCACGCCGGCGCGGGGGCGCACCACGAGGTTGGCCCGGTGGCGGTCGAGGTAAGCGTGCGCAGCACTCACGCGCACACCGTCGACGCTGTTGCTCGGGACGAGCCCCGCGCCGGGTGGGGAGCCCGCATTCTTGTCGGGTTCCGGAGGGAAGCCGATGCGCTCGGCGGCGTCGAGGAACCGGGTGGCGGCCGGGTGCAGCAGACCACCAGCCGGACGCCGGACGGGCACCGGGCCGCAGTCGCCGTGCCAGGGCGTCGCAGGGTGGTCGAGGTCGTGCTCGGAGCGGATGTAGTGCGGCAGCAGGTCGGCCCACGTCCAGCCGGGGATCGCCCAGCCGTCGGCATCGGCGGGTGCGGCCCGCACCCAGATCGCGCCGTTGATCGCGCTCGAGCCACCGACCCCTCGCCCGCGCGGCACCGTGGCGCTGCGGCCCGGCCGCAGCTCCGCCGCGTAGGCCCAGTTGCTGGGGTGTCCGGCCCGGGTGGCAGCCAGCGATGCCGCGTCGAGCAGGTCCGGCATGTTCTCCACCGGGCCTGCCTCCAGGAGCAGCACCTGCTTCGCCGGGTCCTCCGCGAGCCGGCCCGCGAGCGCGCAACCGGCCGAACCCGCCCCGACGACGACCACGTCGTACTCCTGCCGGGACACGTGGGAGAGGATGCACCCGATGAGTGATCTCGCACAGGACCTCGCCGACTTCATCTCGGCCGCGCCCACCCCGTACCACGCCGTGGCCGAGGGTGTCCGCCGCCTCACCGCCGCTGGCTTCGCCGAGCAGCCCGAGGCCGGCCCGTGGGACGACAGTCCCGGCGGCCGCTACCTCGTGCGCGACGGCACCCTGCTGGCCTGGTTCGTCCCGGAGCAGGCGCCGCCCGGCACCCCGGTGCGGGTCTTCGCGGCACATACCGACTCGCCGACGCTCAAGGTCAAGCCCCGCCCTGACGTCGGGGCCGGCGGCTGGCGGCAGGTCGCCGTGGAGGTCTACGGCGGGGCCCTGTGGAACTCCTGGCTGGACCGTGACCTGGGGCTCGCCGGGCGACTGGCGCTGTACGACGGCACGACGGTGCTCGTCGACGTGCACCGGCCGCTGATGCGGGTGCCACAGCTCGCCATCCACCTCGACCGCCAGGTGAACCAGGGTCTGAAGCTGGATGCCCAGGAGCACCTCCTCCCGGTGTGGGGGCTGGGCTCCCCGAGCGACGGCGACCTGATCGAGTTCCTGGCGGACGAGGTGGGGGTCGAGCCCGACGAGGTGGCCGCGCACGACCTCGTGGTGCACGACGTCACCCCGCCCGCGCTCCTCGGCGAGGAGGAGGAGCTCCTGGCCGCGCCCCGGCTGGACAACCTCGCCTCCGTGCACGCGGGCCTCGGAGCCCTCCTCGCGGCGGCGGACGACGTCTCGGTCTCCGGGCAGGCCGTGATCCCGGTGTTCGTCGGCTTCGACCACGAGGAGATCGGCAGCGGCTCGGCCAGTGGCGCGGCGGGCCCGCTGCTGGAGACTGTGCTCACCCGGCTGGCCGGCGGCTTCGACGCCCGTGGCGCGGCGTTCGCAGGCTCGCGGTGCCTCTCGGTGGACGTCACGCATGCCGCCCACCCCAACTACCTCGGCCACCACGACCCCACGCACCGCGCACTGCCGAACCGCGGCCCGGCCCTGAAGGTCAACGCCAACCAGCGCTACGCGACCGACGCTCCAGGGGCGGCTGCGTGGCATCGCGCCTGCCGCGACGCTGACGTACCCACGCAGGTGTTCGTCGGGAAGAACACGGTGCCGTGCGGGACCACCGTGGGGCCACTGCTCGCCACGCGGCTCGGCATCCGGACCGTCGACGTCGGGATCCCGGTGCTGTCGATGCACTCCGCTCGCGAGCTGTGCGGGGTGCGCGACCCCGGCCACCTGGCCGCAGCGGCCACGGCGTTCCTCACCGACCCGATGTGACGGTTCCCGCTCAGGCCAGCACCGGTTGCCGGTCGCCGATTGAGCCCAGCAAACACCCGGTCGCGCACGTACCGTGTTGTGGGTGGAACCGGAGCAACCCGCCACCCCGGGCGGCCTCGACGACGAGACGCTGGCGTTCGCGCATCGGATGTTCGACCTCGCGCGCGACGGCAACACCGACGTGCTGGCCGCTCACGTCGATGCCGGGGTCCCGGCGAACCTCACCAACGACAAAGGCGACACGCTGCTGATCCTCGCGGCCTACCACGGCCATGGGGAGACGGTGGCCGCGCTGCTGGCGCGCGGCGCCGATCACGCGCGCGTCAACGACCGTGGGCAGACGGCCCTGGCCGCCGCCACGTTCCACCAGTCGGCCGATGCCGTCACCGCTCTGCTCGACGCCGGCGCCGATCCCGCGCTGGGCAGCCAGTCCGCCCTCGCCACCGCCATGTTCTTCGAGCTCCCCGAGATGCTGGAGCTCCTGCGTCGGGAGGACGGCCCGTCGTGACCACGGAGGAGGCCTCACTCACCGGCGGGCGCGACGTCTACTGGTTCGTGGGCGGACCGCTCGACGGCCGGGTGGACACCCGCGCGCCGTCCGAGGTGGCGCCGTGCACCGTGCGGTACGTCCACCTGCACGACGGGCCGAAGATCGTGCATCACTACGACCTGCACGAGGTGGCGGGCCACGGTGGCGAGTACCGGTTTCGCAACTCCTACGCGGACGAGAGCGACGACCCCACCTGTGACGAGCTCATCAGCGGCGACGCGGAGGACAACGCCGGCTGAGGGCCACCAGTGCGGTGGATCATCGGGCCGGTCCCGACGCGACGCCGCAGCGGCTGTCGGGTCGCGCTTCGGCGGCGATGGTGCTGTGCTGGTGGTGCGCCGCGGCCGACCGCTTCCGCCGCGGGCCCACGGGGCGAGGGGACGCGAATGACATCCGAGCTGCAGGACGACGGCCTTTTCGGGCCCGACTCCGTGACGTGGCGCGTGCACCTCGAGCCGGTGCTCTGGGTCGGCGGGTTCCGGGCGCTGCTGTTGCAGTCGCTGCACCCGCGCGTGATGCGCGGGACCTACCAGAACTCGGCACTGTTCGACCCGCGCAAGGCGTGGTCGAGGTTCCAGCGCACCGTGGAGTTCGTCGGGGTGCGGACCTTCGGGTCCACACCCGCCGTCGAGGCCGCCGCCGCCCGGGTGCGCAGGCTGCACGCGACGCTGCGCGGGCACGACCCCGAGACCGGCTGGACGTTCCGCATCGACGAGCCCTCCGGGCTGCTCTGGGTGCACTGCACGGAGATCGCGTCCTACGCCGACATCGCCCGCCGCGCGGGCGTGGTCGACGACGAGGAGATCGAGCAGTACCTGGCCGAGAGCGTCCGCGCGGCCCGCGTCGTGGGGCTGCCGGACGCACCGGCGTCCCGCGCGGAGATGCAGGCCTACCTCGACGGTATGCGTCCCGAGCTGGCGCTCACCGACGAGGCCCGGCGGGCGGTGGGCAACCTGTTCGCGCCGAGAGGCGAGGCCCCCACCGTGACGAAGCTGGCCATACCCGCCGTCGCCTCGATCGCCATGGCGACCCTGCCCCGCTGGGCGCGGCGGATGTACGGCCTCCCCGGCGTCCCGACCACCGACCTCGGCGCCACGGTCGCGCTGCGGACGCTGCGGCTGGCCACCGATCGGTTGCCCGACATGCCGGCGCCCCCGGAGATCGAGCGGGCGCGCCGGCTCGTTCGTGATCGACAGGATGTATCAGCGGCGCCGCGGTTCTCTCTTCTCACCGGCGGGTAGCGGTCCGGGGGCATCGCTACCCGCCACGTTCGAGCCCGTCAGGCGACGTGGTGCACCTCCTGCAGGCCGTACACCGGGGTGGGGATCCCCTCGTACCGCGCCTTCAGCTGCAGCCCGAGGTAGAGCGAGTAGTGCCGGGACTGGTGCAGGTTGCCGCCGTGGAACCAGAGCGCCTGCTGCTGGGTGGGCTTCCACATGTTGCGCTGCTCGCCCTCCCACGGGCCCGGGTCCTTCGTCGTATCCGAGCCCAGGCCCCAGCACTTGCCGACCTTGTCCGCCACCTGCTGGGAGATCAGCTCGGCCGCCCAGCCGTTCATCGACTGGAACCCGGTGGCGTACACGACCAGGTCGGCTGGCAGCTTCGTGCCGTCCTCCAGCACCACCGCGTCCTCGGTCAGACGGCCGACCTGGCCGCGCGCCAGCGCCACCTCCCCGTTGGCGACCAGGTCGGCCGCGCCGGCATCGATGTAGTAGCCGGAGCCGCGGCGGAGGTACTTCATGAACAGGCCCGACCC
>JAODNO010000476.1 GCA_025465235.1 Pseudonocardia sp. | reverse complement strand
GCCACGACGGTCGGCACGTGGAACCCCACCGGCGGTGCTGGGCCCGTCCCCGGCGAGACCCGGTGGAGCCTCGGCGGGTGGACCGTGACCACGCTGGGGTTCGAGACCGGTCGGCCCGCGCGGATCGACGACTACGCCGACGCCTCGGGAGCGGGCGCCGTCGTCGGACGCCAGTGGGGGTTCCGCTCGGCGGTCGGCGTGCCGATCAGCGTCGAGAGGCAGCTGTGGGGGTTCATGCTCGCGGCCTACACGCACGAGGAGCCGCTGCCGTCGGATACCGAGGCCCGGCTGGCCGGGTTCACCGAGCTGGTCGCCACCGCGATCGCCAACGCCGAGGGCTGCGCCCAGCTCGAGGACAGCCGCGACGAGCTGCGCCGTCTCGCCGACGAGCAGGCCGCGCTGCGGCGGGTGGCGACGCTGGTGGCCCACGGCGTCCGACCCGAGGAGATCTTCGCGGCCGTCAGCGACGAGGTCGGGCGCCTGGTCGGCACGGATTCGGCAACGGTCATGAGGTTCGACGACGACCGTCCGGGGATCGTCTTCGTCGGCGTCGCGAGCAACACCAGCGACGCGTACCCGCTCGGAGCGCGCTGGGAGTTCCAGGATGGGATGGCCTCGGCAGAGGTGTATCGCACCGGGCGCTCGGCCCGCGGCGGCGCGAGGGACTGGTCCACAGTCGAAGGACCCGTCGGCGAAACCCACCACCGTCTGGGCATCGTCTCGACGGTTGCCAGCCCGATCGTCGTCGAGGGCCGCCTCTGGGGCGCCATGGCCGTCCAGTCCCAGGAGCCGCTGCCGATGGACACCGACGAACGCCTCGAGAAGTTCACCGAGCTCCTCGCAACCGCGCTCGCGAACGCGGACAGCAAGTCCGAGCTCGCCGCGTCCCGGGCGCGGATCGTCGCCGCCGCCGACGACGCCCGGCGCCGGATCGAACGCGACCTGCATGACGGCACCCAGCAGCGCCTGGTCGCGCTGGGCTTCGCGCTGCGCCAGGCCCAGGCCACTGTGCCCGCCGAGCTGCCCGAGCCCCACAGGCAGATCTGTCGGGTCGCCGACGAGCTCACCGGGGCGATCGAGGAACTACGCGAGATCGCCCGCGGCATCCACCCCGCGATCCTGTCCGAGGGCGGGCTCGGCCCGGCCCTGCGCACCCTCGCCCGCCGCGCCGCGATCCCGGTGGAACTCGACATCCGCACCGAAACCCGCCCCGCGGACCGGATCGAAGTGGCCGCCTACTACGTCGTGTCCGAGGCACTGACCAACACCACCAAACACGCCCACGCCTCACACGCCCGCGTCACCGTCGAACAACGCGACGCCCACCTGCACCTCTCGATCCGCGACGACGGCACCGGCGGCGCCGATCCCGCCGGCGGTTCGGGACTGATCGGGCTGCGCGACCGGGTGCACGCCCTGAGCGGATCGATCGAGGTCAACAGCCCCCCCGGGGGCGGGACGGCGATCCTCGTCGAACTTCCGCTGCAGCCCGACTCACCGCCGACCCGACCTTCGATGCCAGGGGCGATGCCATGAAGCGCCGCCGGCCTCTGGAGAGCACCGACAGGTCAGCAGGCTGGCTTGGGAGTGACGACGGCGGAGGTGACCCGAACGCCGACCTGCCGCGCCGCGGCGGCAGCGGACGGTTGACCGCCACCCGGCCACCTTCCGGCGGATACGGCACGACCTACAAGTCGACGACCTGTAGCTACTCGCCGTCCGGCTGATCGGTCAGAGCGACATAAAAACGATCATGGTCTCGCGGGTGACCAGCTGGCTGCCATCGGTGACGTACTCGTCCCCGACGCGGACCCGCTTCACAGATCACCGGCAGCATCCATTCCCTCTCCTCCCCTCGGGAAACCGCTGGCGCGCCGGGCCGTGTGGACTCACCACCCACGTCTACGACGTCGGCCCCGTCGCCGCCAGTTCGAACCCGCGTTCGATCACTGCTCGTCTTTCCAGGTGGCGACCGCCGTCGGAGAACGAGTCGGGCGTGACGTTCAGGATGCCCGGGACGAGGCAGCTGCCGGCCCGAGGCAGCCCGACGACCTCGCCGTCGCCGAGCGCCCTCGAGATGGTCATCGGATCGAAGACCGACGCTCCGCCTCCGGAACCGGGGGAACATCCGGGGCTGCGGCGATCTCGGTGCCGCTCAACTTGAACCGGTCAGGATAGACGTCGCGTCTCGAGGTACGCGGCGGTTCGGTGGAGCGCCAGCTGTACGCGCACCTCGAGCAACCGTGAACGGTCCACGCATCCGCGACCGCGGATCTGGCGAGGATCGACAGGTTAGCGCTCCCGCAGCGCGGGCACACCTCAGACTCGGACATCGTGGACCACCTTCTGTTGCTCGCGGGCCAGCGTCGCGAGCCGACGCATCCACGCACCGGTCTCAGGCGGGTCCGTCACCGCCGTCTCGAAGCGCCCGCGGGCGTCGGGCGGGACCGGTGTGGTCGCGTCGATGACGAGTTTGTCGGTGATCCCCGGAGGATCGGAGCTCGGATCGAGTCCTACGACCGACATTCCGGGGACCTGCACCACGTCGCGGGCGGCGTTGACCTTGGTCGACAGCGCCCACATGACCTGCGGCAGGTTGAAGGGGTCGACGTCCTCGTCGACGACGATGACCAGCTTGCAGTAGCCGAGTCCGTGTGTGGTGGTCAGCGCCCGCAGCCCGACGGACCGGGCGAAGCCCCCGTAGCGGCGCTCCGTCGAGACGATCACGACCAACCCGTGCGTGTAGAGCGCGTTGACCGCCCTGACCTCGGGGAAGTCGCCGCGCAGTTGGCGCATCAGAGGAATACAGGTCGCCGGGCCGATCAGGTAGTCGACCTCGCCCCAGGGCATGCCCAGGTAGAGCGACTCGTAGACCGGGTCGGTGCGGTAGGAGATCCGGTCCACCTCGATGACGGGCATCTTCCTTCCGCCGGTGTAGTGACCGGTGAACTCGCCGAAGGGCCCCTCGATCTCGCGCTCCCCCGCAAGGACCCGACCCTCGATCACGACCTCGCTCCCCCACGGCACGTCCAGCCCGGTCGCAGGACCACCGGCGAGCGGGACAGGGGCCCCACGGAGGGCACCGGCCATTGCGTACTCGCTCTCGTCGTAGCCGACGGACATGGCGGCGGCCATGGTGATGACGGGGTCGTTTCCCAGGGCGATGGCCACTTGCAGGTCCTCCCCACGCGACTCCGCCGCGGCCAGGTGCTTGGCGATGTCGTGCATCGGCACCGGCTGCAGGCCCAGTCGGCGACGGCCCTTCACCTGCAGGCGGTAGATCCCGACGTTCTGCCTGCCGAAGTCGTCCGGGGCATCCGGATCACGGGAGATCACCGCGGCCTTGTCGATGAAGAAGCCGCCGTCACCCTCGTTCAGCCGAAACAGCGGCAGCACATCGAACAGGTCGGCAGATTCTCCGGTGGCGGAGTTCTCGAGGAACGGCGCGGGCTCCTCGGGCCGGATCGGGGAGACGGGAAACGCTTCGCAGCGTCGGGCGAACTCCTCCACCTGGTCACGCACCGGAGTGCCGGGGTCGAGACCGAGCGCCAGGGCGTGGTTGGCCCAGCTGCCGTGGACGTTCGTCACGATCCTCGCGTGATGAAACCCGGCGACGTCGTCGAAGTACAGCGCAGGTGCTGCATCGCCCATCCGGACCGCGGCCGCACTGGCCGCCGCGAGATCGGGCTCCGCCGTCACCTGCTCCCGCACGCGGAGCAACTGTCCCTCCGCATCGAGGGCGGCGAGAAACTGGCGCAGGTCGTCAAAGGGCATCTGGAACCTCCTGGGCGAAGCCGGCGGCGGCTGTCGCGGCGTGGCCGAGGCCCGCCCAGCGGCGAGCTCCCGGGCTCGGCAGCCCGAACTGGTCGAGCACGCGCGAGACGATGTGGTCGACGAGGTCGTCGATCGTGGCCGGGTGGTTGTAGAAGGCCGGCATCGGGGGGACGAGCACCGCACCCATGCGCGTCAGCGCGAGCATGCTCTCGAGGTGGATCTCGGACAGGGGTGTCTCACGCGGAACGAGGACGAGCTTGCGGCGCTCCTTGAGGGTCACGTCGGCAGCGCGACAGATCAGACCCTCGGCATACCCGGTACGGATCCCGGCGAGGGTCTTCATGCTGCACGGGACGACCACCATGCCGTCGGTACGGAAGGAACCCGACGAGATCGGGGCGGCCTGGTCGGTGAAGCGGTGGGTGACGTCGGCGAGGGCCGCTACGTCGCGGACCTGAAGGTCGGTCTCGAGGCTGATCGTCGATCGGGCCCACGGACTGAGCACCAGGTGCGTCTCCACGCCGGGCGTCTCGCGGAGCGCCTCGAGAAGACGGATCCCGAGCGGCGCGCCCGTCGCCCCCGTCATCGCCACCACGAGCTTCATCGAGACTCCCCTATTAGTTCGTGTACGTACCGTTCGTAGACACACTAACATCTGACGCGTGACCACGACACGAACACCGATCAACCCCTTCCTGGGGTCCGTCTTCCATCTGATGCGACTCGCCCTGCAGGAGCACCAGGCCGCGTGGAGCACGCGCATGGCAGACGTGGGCGCCGCCGACTACACCAAGCCGCAGTACGCGCTGCTCCGGGCCGTCGACGCCACGCCCGGTCTGGATCAGTCCTGCGCAGCCGAGACGACAGGAACCGACAAAGCCACGACCGCCGCGCTGGTGGACCGACTCCAGCGCCGCGGACTGCTCGAACGCACCGTCGACGAACACGACCGCCGGCGGCGCCTACTGCACCTGACGGAGGCGGGCACGAAGCTCGTGCGCCTCATGCTCCCCATCACCGACCAGGTCAGCGACGAGCTGCTCGCCCGGATCAGCGCGGACGAACGGGAGACACTCTTCGACATCCTGGCGAAGCTGACCACCGATGCCACCCCGACGCACTGATCGGGAGCCGCGCCCTCAGGCGCTCGCCGCACCCGCGTCGCCGACCGACTCCCGCTTCGAGCGCGCGTGCGGCTCCGCCGGTTCGCGGTCACCGATCGCGAGCAAGACCTGGCGCAGCGCGTCCGATGCTGCCCGCGCCTGGGATTCCGTCACGTTCCGGTAGAGAACCTCCTGATCCGCCACCCAGGCCCGCATCGTCGCCTCAGCGGTCTCGACCCCGTCCTGCGTGAGCCTGACCCACGACCCGCGGCCGTCGCGAGCGTCGCGCTCGCGCGCGATGAGACCCGAGCGCGCGAGCCGGTTCAGCACGTTGCTGATCCCGCCCGACGACAGCAGCAGACGGGACCGCAGGTCGGTCGGGCGCAGCTCGTACGGGGCCCCGGCCGCGCGCAGAACGTTGAGCACGTTGTAGTCCGCCCTGGTCATACCCCATGGCTCGAGACAGGCGGCCAGGCGGTCCTGGAGGAGCACCCCGAGCCGGGCCGCCCGCCGGGTCAGCTCCACATCGACACGATCGACCTCCGGCATCTCCCGGCGCCAGGCGGTCGTCGTCCCGTCGACCAGATCCCGGCCCGCCCGCGCCTCTCCGGACGTCCGTCCCGCTCCCGCCATGCGCGCAGCGTACCTGCGACCATTCTCGTCACTCGCAAGTAGTTGTCGTGAAAGCTTTTTTGTGAGATATATTGGGGGAAGCGACGGCGCCCCGCTACCGGCCGAGGCAGACACCCGGGCCGAGCGAGTCGCCGCCGACCACTCGACAGAAGAGGAGGGGTCGATGAGCCTTCGCGAGAACCGTGGGGCCAGTCCGGACGTCCGCTCGTTCGTCCGCGCGGCGACGATCGAGATCATCCCGGTCAAGGGCTACGAGCAGAGACTGGCCGCGGTCCCGACCGACACGACCGTCACGATCACGTGTTCGCCGAGGTTCGGGCTGGAAAGGACGTTGGGAGCGACCGAGTTCGCTGCTGCAGCGGGCTACACGGTCGTGCCGCATCTGGCCGCGCGCCAGGTGACCGACGAGACCGAGCTCAAGGAGTTCGTCGGACGCCTCGACGCCGCGGGGGTACGCGACCTGTATGTGATCGGCGGCGACGCATCGGAGCCGGCCGGCATCTACTCGTCGGCCGCGGAACTACTGGACGGTCTCGGCGCGATCGGCCACAGCCTCACCTCGATCGGTGTGGCGTGCTACCCGGAGGGGCACCCCGCCATCTCCGACGACGAGCTGATGGCGGCGTTGCGGCTCAAGCAGCCACTCGCGGACTACATGGTCAGCCAGCTCTGCTTCGACACCGACGCCCTGCTCACCTGGTTGCGGGCGGTCCGATCCGCCGGCGTCACGCTGCCACTCCACATCGGACTCGCCGCCCCCATGCAGACGCGCAAGCTCGCCGAGCTGTCACTCAAGATCGGCGTCGGATCGTCGCTGCGTTATCTCACCAAGCAGCATGGCCTTATCGGCACCGTCCTGCGCGGCAAGTCCTACCGCCCCGAGCAGGTCCTGATCGACATGGGCTCCGAGCTGACGTCGCCCGCGCTGAACGTCGAGCGGCTGCACATGTTCTCGTTCAACCAGGTCACCGCCACGGTCGAGTGGCAGCGGCGCCTCGCGGGACCGAGCAACTCCGGCGACCTCGAGTCCTAGACCGGCGCGCTCCCCACATCTCGACCAACGACGACCTGACGGATGGAAGTCTCGGAAATGACGAACGAAACCCTCGAGCAGAAGATCCAGCGCATCGGCAACCCGGTCCGGATGCTGCGCAACTCTCCCCAGGGGGCCTACGAGTTCCCGATCGCGAGCGAGTACACGAACTGGCGCGACGAGCAGACCGCCTGGACCACGACCGCGGTCCTGTTCGACCAGTCGTTCCACATGACCGACGTCTACTTCAAGGGCCCCGACGTCAAGGAGTTCTTCTCCAGCATCGGGATCAACAGCTTTGCCACGTTCACCCGCGACAAGGCCAAGCAGTTCGTCGCGGTCACTCCCGACGGGCACGTCATCGGAGACGGGATCCTCTTCGGCCTCGCCGACCACGAGTACAGCCTCGTCGGACGCCCGGCGGCACCCGACTACGCCGCGTTCAAGGCCGAGACGAGCGACTTCGACATCACGGTGACCCGCGACGAGCGCAATGCGAAGCGCGGCGGCAAGCGACTCATCTTCCGCTACCAGCTCCAGGGCCCCCACGCCTTGAACGTCTTCGAGAAGGCGCACGGACGGTCGCTACCGACGGTCAAGTTCTTCAACATGGGCCACTTCGACATCGCCGGGGTGCCCGTCCGGGCTCTCAACCACACGATGTCGCGCCACACCGGCCTCGAGATCACCGGTCCCTCGGAGCACTCGGCCACGGTCCTGGAAGCGCTCCTCGCCGCCGGGGATGAGTTCGGGCTGAAGCAGGGTGGCGCCCTGTCCTACGCCACCACCCCCACCGAGAGCGGCTGGATCCCCTCCCCCACCCCCGCGATCTACAGCGGCGAAGCGATGAGGTCCTACCGCGAGGTCTTGAGCGGCTCGGGATGGGAGGGGATGGCCTCCATCGGCGGGAGC
The DNA here is from genome assembly GCA_025465235.1 of Pseudonocardia sp. GTDB lineage: Bacteria > Actinomycetota > Actinomycetes > Mycobacteriales > Pseudonocardiaceae > Pseudonocardia. The sequence goes on along the minus strand of JAODNO010000476.1, from coordinate 9,728 downwards.
TTCGTCTCCGACGACATCGAGGACTACTACCAGACCCCGTGGGACCTCGGCTACGGGCGGCACGTCAAGTTCGATCACGACTTCGTTGGCCGCGAGGCCCTCGAGAAGCTCGCCGACCAGCCACATCGGCAGAAGGTGTGGCTGCGCTGGAACGACGACGACCTCACCAAGGCGCTCGCGAGCAGCTACTTCGGCGGACAGAGCAGGGCGAAGTACCTCGCGGCCCCCTCGTCGGTGTACGCCACCCTTCCGTTCGACATCGTGCACGACGGCGATCACATGATCGGCCTGTCGACCTACAGCGGCTACACGGTGAACGTCGGCGGTTGGTCATCGCTCGCCATGCTCGACGAGGGCGAGGTCCAGGAAGGCCGCGAGGTCGTCGTGGTCTGGGGTGAGCCGGACGCCACCGACAAGCCTGTAGTCGAGCACCACCGGCAGATCGAGATCAGGGCGACGATCAGCACCCGCTCGCTCGTGGCCTGAGATCGGCACCATGATGACGACGTTCACAGCACTCGCCGGCTCCACCGTCGGCGCCGTCGCCGACGCCGTCACATCGGACTCCCCGACGCCGCGATTGGCCGACGAAGACGTCCACGCATACCAGGGCTACATCGACGCGATCCGACTCCCACACGAGCCCGATCCCGCGCCACGGCGTGCTGCGCTGAGCACGGCACTCGACGCCTCCGCAGAGGTCCCGCTCGCACTGACCCGTCTCGCGGCCGAGATCGCGGAAGCCGGCGCGCGCCTCGCCTCGTCCGGCAACCCTCATCTTCGCTCGGACGCGTGTACCGCCTCGTATCTGTCGGCTGCCGTGGCGGCGAGCGCCGCCGTCCTGGTGACCGCCAACCTCCGCGACCGCCGGGGCGACGCCCGGATCAGCGAGGCAGCCCGGTGGGCGCAGGCCGCCGCCGCAGCGAGACGCGTCGGCCTTCCGTACGACCATCTGCCTGATCGGGAAGAGGAATCATGACTGCTCAGATCATCGACGGGCGCAAGATCGCGCACGTCCTCAAGGCCGAGGTGACCGCGGAGGCCGATGACCTCCGCGCCCAGGGGACCTCCTGCGGCCTCGCCACCGTTGTCGTCGGCGACAACTACAGCTCCCGTGCGTACGAACGCAGGCTCGGGCGAATCGCTACGGAACTGCGGGTACGCCACGAGCAGGTCGACCTCACCGCCGACATCACACAGGACGAGGTCCTCGAGACGATCCGGCGGCTCAACGAGGATCCGGCCGTCAGCGGCATCCTCGTCCTGCGTCCCCTGCCGTCCCACATCTCCGAGATCGAGGTGTTCCGGGCGCTCGCACCGGGGAAGGACATCGAGTCCGTCCATCCCGAGAACGTCGGCCTGCTGGCCCTCGGCACACCCCGGTTCGTGCCGTCCACCGCCGCCTCGGTGTTCCACCTGCTCGATGCCTGGCTGGACAGCGTCGGGGAGGACCGGGCGAGCTTTTACCACCGGTCGCTGATCGTGGTGGTCGGCAGGTCCAACAACGTCGGCAAACCCGCGATCTCCCTCGCCTACGACCGGGAGGCCGCCGTGATGTCCGTCGACGAATGGGCCAGCAAGGAGGGGCGGCTCGGCTGGCACACCCGGCAGGCCGACGTCTTGGTCGTCGCGGCCGGGGTCGCCGGCCTGATCCGGGCCGAACACGTCCGCGCCGGGGCCGTCGTGATCGACGTCGGCATCAACCCGCTGGCGGACCCGGCGACCGGCACGGTCCACATGGTCGGTGACGTCGACTTCGACGGAGCCCGCGCCCGCGCCCGCGCCATCGCGCCCGTGCCCGGCGGCGTCGGTCCGGTGACCGATGTCTGGCTCATCCGCAACACGGTCGCAGCGGCGCGCGCCGCGAACCGTCATTGATCCGCTCCCACCCCCCACCGCGGAGAAAGGACCGACGTGAACGCCCCCACAGCGTCACCACGGACCCGGTCCCCCGAGTTCGTGCTAACCCTGTCCTGCCCCGACCGTCCCGGCATCGTCTACGCGGTCTCGAAGTTCCTCGTCGAGCACGACTGCAGCATTGTCGAGAGCCATCAGTTCGAAGACAGAGACGTTGACACCTTCTTCATGCGAGTCGAGTTCACGCCGGTCGACGACGGCGAGCTCGACGCGACGGCGCTGGAAGCAGCCTTCGAGGAGCAGGTCGCCCGGCCGCTGTCGATGTCGTGGCGGCTCCACGGCCCCGCCACGAAGCCCCGCGTGCTCATCATGGTCAGCAAGTTCGGGCATTGCTTGAACGACCTGCTTTTCCGCGCCAACTCGGACGGTCTGAACATCGCGATCCCGGCAATCGTGTCGAACCACCCCGACCTGGCGGGGATGGCCGACCAGTACCGAATTCCCTTCCACCACGTGCCCGTAACGCCCGAGACCAAGCACGAGGCCGAACGACACCTTCTCGACCTGGTCGACGAGCTCGACATCGATCTCGTCGTGCTCGCTCGCTACATGCAGATCCTGTCGTCCGACCTGTGCAAGGCGCTCGAGGGCCGCGCCATCAACATCCACCACTCGATGCTGCCGAGCTTCAAGGGCGCGAAGCCCTACGTGCAGGCCTACGAGCGCGGCGTGAAGTTCATCGGCGCGACCGCCCACTACGTCACGCCCGACCTGGACGAGGGCCCGATCATCGAGCAGGCGGTGGCGCGGGTGGACCACTCGATGAACGCGGCCGATGTGACCAAGCTCGGCCGAGACACCGAGTGTCTCGCACTCGCCCGCGCGGTCCTGTGGCACACGGAGAACCGCGTGCTGCTCGATGGGCACCGCACGGTCGTCTTCAGTTGATCCTCGCAGGCGGAGGCCCCGGAACGGGCCTCGACCACCTCGCCGGCCTCACCGAGTACGAGCGCAGCGGCCGGATCGACCATCCCACGACGGACCGCGTCACCGCGCTCGTCGTCGAGCTCGGGAATCCGCACCGGCGGTACCCGGTCATCCACGTGACCGGGACCAACGGCAGTGGCTCCACGGCCGCGATGACCGCGGCACTGTTGTCGGCCGCCGGGCTGGTGGTCGGCGCGTACACCAATCCTCACCTGGTCGACGTCGCCGAGCGGGTGCTGGTCGACGGATCGAGGTCGGCATGCTCGGTCGCGGGGACGCCACGAACGTCGTCGACGGCACCGTCGCCGTCGTGTGACCGGCTCATCGTCGAGTTCCGGGGGGAGCTGGACGTGGCCGCCATAGGCCGGGTTCACGCTCTGCCGGTTGGCGGCGGCAGGGCAGCGAGCGCTCGGGCCAGCTGAGCACGCGTGGTGATGTCGAGCTTGGGGAACACCTTGTGCAGGTGGTATCCGACAGTGCGGGGGCTCAGAACGAGCACGTCGGCGATCTGCCGGTTGCTCTTGCCCTCGGCGGCCATCACCGCGATGCGCCACTCCTGCGGTGTCAGGTCGGCAGGCGGCGCCTCCTGCGACAGCGGTCCGGTCTCCCCGGTGGCACGCAGTTCTGCGTGCGCGCGGTCGCGCCACGACACCGCCTCCAGCCGGGCGAAGACCTGCTCAGCGGTCCGCAGATGAGCCCGCGCCTCACGGTGACGCCGCGCCCGCCGCAACCACACGCCGAACTCCAGGCGTGCGCGGGCCGCGCTGAAAGGTCGCCCGACGCCCGTCGACTGCCCCACGGCTGCCAGATGCCACTTCTCCGCCTCGTCGCCACCCAGCATTGCGCGGCAGCGCGCGAGGTCGAGCCGGGCCCACCCTGCCGCACCCTCCCCGACCCAGCTCACGAACTCGGCCATGACCTCGTCCGCCGCGGCGGGTAGCTTCGCCCAAACCGCCGCGGTCACAAGATCCGCCGTCGACAGTCTGCGCAGCATGTGATGGTGTGGCGACATCGGCTCGCCGCGGTGCAACTCCTGCAGCTGGTCGAGGGCTTCGTGGGGGTGGCCTGCGGACAGGGCCGCGAGCCCTCTGATCCACAGTGACTGCAGTGACGGTGCATCGTCGGACCGATCAGTGCCGGCGGGGGTTGCGCCGCGCGCAGCGGCGATCCACCTCACGACGCCCAGCAGCTCGGCACGCATCCCCGGCTGACCGGTTTCCTCGGCCACCGCCACACCCTCCCGGGCGTCGCGCAGAGCCTCTTGCCATTGCCCCGCCGCGGCCCGGGCGGTGGCAAGCTTCAGCAGCAGCAACGAGCGGCTGCTGTGTGCGGCCCGCACGAACGGTGTGCGCAGCAGCTCCTCGAACTGCAGGGCGTACCTGACCTCGGCACCGAGAAATACCGGAACCAGCGGCGGCGGCCATGCCTTCGGGTGCACCACGTCGGACGGCTGGAGCCACCACGACAGGGTCTGCAGGGCGGCGAGCCGGGACGGAGAGATCGCGCTGCGGCCCGCCACAACGTCGGCAAGCGCCGCTACCGTCTCCGACCGGGTCGCCCTCGTCACCGGAGGCAATGCGGCCATCCGCGCCACGATCGCGAGCAGATGCTCCGTTCTTGCCGACTCCCAGCCGGCCAGCAGCGCGGAACCGAGCAGATGCGCCGCCCGGGCCGGATCGTCCTTCGCCTCCTGCGGTACGTGGCCGCTGGTCAGCCAGGGCTCATGCGAGCCCTGAATCATCCAGCGCAGCACGACCTCGGCGCTGGTGCCGGGCTGCTCCCACGGAACAGCGCCTGGATCTGACAGCAGATCCAATGCGTGGTCCGGGTAGCCGGCCAGCCAGCAGAGCTCCGCGGCGACCACCTGGTAGCGACGACGGTCCGCGTCATCCGGCGCGGACCGTGCGGCGCGCAACGTCAGCTCGTAGGCCTCCAGCAGCCGACCAGCCCGCCCGAGAGTCGCGACCGCGCGATCGACCTCGGGGCGCGCCGGCCCAAGATCGGCCAGCGCACCCGCTGTGTGCCGGGCATGGTCCACGGGGTCCGTCGCCGGGTCGGAGGCTGCGACAAGCGCTCGCGACAGCCGGACGGACTCGGCGAGCGTCACCGTCTGCAGCAGCGCGGCACGCGTCATCGGTGTCGGCCACGTCACCTCACGGCCGCCGTTCGTGCACACCAGGTCGGCCCGCTCAGCAGGAACGAGATCCTCGATGTCCAGACCGAGCAGGCGAGCAGCAGCCAAGCCGACGGCAAGGTTCTCTCCTGCCAGCGCCAGCAACAGCATCCATTCGCGGGTGGCCGCCGGCAGCTCCCGGCATGGTCCGCCGAAGACGCGAAGCGACTCCGGCCCGAGTCGAGGCCTACAGGGCAACGGAACCCGGCCCCGCAACTGCTCCTCCGTTACACCGGGAAGGAACTCGCGCAGGACGAGCGGGTTTCCCGCGCACAGCCGGATCAGCTCGGCCGAGACGCGATCGGTGACGATCTCCGCGCGGGCGCCGAGGAGTGCACAGATGCCGGCACGCTGCAGCCCCGCCAGCCCGATTGTGGTCAGGTGCTCCAGAACCGGCGAGAGCGACACACCAGACGGTGCGCTCAGCACGACGGCCTGCACACGGGCGGGCCCGCGGCCACCGCCGCCGGCGAGCTCGCCGAGCAGCGCGGCCGACTCGGCGTCCGCCCGGTGCACGTCATCCACCATGATCACGACCGGCCGTCCACCCGCTTGCTCAGCCAGCAGCCGTCGGACCGTATCGAGAACCTCTGGCGCGGCGACGTCGTCAAAGTCCGGTGCCGAGGCGGAACTGCCGATCAAACCACGCAGCACGGCGTACCGACCAGTCGTCTCGACTGGAAAGCATCCCGTCGCCAGCACCAGCGGGCCTGGCAGGCCCGTGGACCGCAGCGTCAAGGCGATGTCGCGCAAGGCGCTGGTGCGTCCCTCGGCCCGCCCTGCGCGGAGCACGCAGCCGACCACGTCTCCGCTGCGGATCCAATCAACGACCTGACCGACGACCGGATCCGGTGTCCGGACCGGCATGGTCTCCGTCCGGGGTACGCGCACCGCCCGCATCCTCTTCGCTCTCCCCGGGGATCGAAGTCCCCGGCGACTGGTCGATTGGCAGATTCTGCCCGCTGCGCGGGCGTTCACGCTGTATCGGCAACCGACGATGCCAGCGAACGGGAGTTGTCATGTCCACCATCCATCCCGATGCGCCCACGCGCCATCCGGTCGCCGACAGCGATCAGGTCACCGAGGGCGGTCGCCACATCGTCGACCTCGATGCCTTCACGATCGGACTGTTCCGGTTCAAGGGAACCCTCTACGCCTACGAGAACGTGTGTGCACACCAGGGCGGTCCTGTCTGCCAGGGACGCCTGGTCCACCGCGTCGTCGAGATGCTCGACGAGGCGCAGCGCAGCACCGGTGCGGTCTTCGATGAGGACGAACTGCGCATCGTCTGTCCGTGGCATGGCGCCGAGTACAGCGTCGCCACCGGTATGCACCCCACCCAGCCGGACTTCTCGCTGCGCGCGTTCCCCGTGGACGAAGAAGGTGGAACGGTCTATGTCACCGTCTGACCCCGTTGTCGAGCTCGCCGCCGTGTCCGGAGAACTCGCCAGGCTCACGGATGAGGTGCTGGCCTCCGGTGCGGCTGCCCGCGTAGATCCCGCGGATCTGCGCCGGCTCGTGACCACGGTGACCCGGTTGTATGCGGTTGCAGAAGAGTCGGACGCGACCGACGACAACCCGCTCGCCGAGGACGTTGCAAGCACCGACGCCGTGGTACTCGCCTGTGCGCTGCTCAGGGCCCGCGACCTCAACCCGTTCGATCTCGCCCTGTGGTTCGGGCGCAGCCGGGTCGCCGGCTGACCTCCGCGACCCACCAGGACCACGACCAGGAGGAGCCATGCCCACAACCGGCGCTGCCGCAACCCCACACGCTACCCAGGAGATCACCACCCGGACCGACACCCGGGAGATCCTCGCCAACGCACACCGCGACACCGTGCGCTACGGCCTCGACGACTACTACATCGTCGACGTCGACTCCCACCACGTCGAGCTGGACTCCTGGCCGGACGTCATCGCCCGCATCGAGGACCCGGTGCTGCGCGACACAGGCCAGCAGATGGTCAGGAACTGGCCCGGTGCCGAGCGCACTGCATTGACCACCTTCGCCTCGGGGATGACCCATCAGGACGTCGGCGGCCGGGTGCTGCACCAGGCCGCGCTCGCCGAGCCGGTCGACGAGACAGACGTGCATCGCGACGTGACGCTGGTCCGCCGGGCCATGGACGCGATGAGCATCGACATCCAGGTGGTGTTCCCCCAGCCCATGCTCGAAATCGGCCTGCACCCGAACAAGCAGGTCGCGGCCCAACTGTTGATGGCTTACAACTCCTGGTTCACCGAGACGATCCTCGGGGCGGACCCCCGCATCAAGACGATGCTCGGGCTGCCGTTCGACAGTCCCGAGGCGACGCTGCGCACCATCCGCATGTACGCCGACCACCCGGGTGTCATCGGGTTCCTGATGACCAGCCAGCGCAGCGTGGGGGTATACCGGAACGAGTACATGCCGATCTACCGGGAGCTCGAGGAGCGCGGCATGCCGCTGGGCTTCCACGCGGGTCCGAACCAGAACGACAGCATGACCTCGACCATGAACCGATTCCTCTCCGCGCACGCCATGTCGTTCGTGACATGCAATATGACGCACATGACGAACTGGGTGATCAACGGGATCGGGGAGCGATTCCCGAACCTGAAGGTGATCTGGATCGAGAGCGGGCTTGCCTGGGTCCCCTTCATGATGCAGCGCCTCGACCACGAGTACCAGCTCCGTCAGTCCGACGCACCTCTGCTCAAGAAGATGCCTAGCGATTACATGCGCGACATGTACTACACCTCACAGCCTCTCGAGGTCACCGACCTCGGGCTGTTGGAGAGCACGTTCCGTGCCGTCGACGCTGAGAACACGCTGCTCTACTCATCGGACTGGCCGCATTGGGACTTCGACGTCCCGGGTCGCATCATGAGCATCCCGTTCCTGACCGAGAAGGCGAAGCGCAACATCCTCGGCGAGAACGCACGTGGGGTGTTCAACCTCTGACCTTCCGTCTGCGCAGGACGTTCGCGGTAGGGACCGCCCTTGCGGGCGGCCCCCCGCACAGATCCCAGCCTGCGGGATTACCGCACTGAGCTCCTGCCTCCGGTTCTGACGTCGAAGCGCACGGCGGGAAAGGGGTGCCTGGGTCTGGCGGGTGGTAGCCACCGTTTCGTGATGCGGTCCATCCGTGTCCAGTTGAGGCGTGTGCGCTGGCTGCGGCGCCGCAACGCCTTGTGCCAGTGCCGCCCTACCTGGGTGCGGAAGGATGCGACCGCGTCCGTGTTCCCGGGCACGGCGTAGTAGACGAGGTGCCCCTGCACCACGCTTCCTAAACGAGTTCGCCGCCCAGGAACCAGGAGGCCCACATACTGGTCGGGAGAACGGGCTAAGCGTCGACGCCACGGCCTACCTCATCACAGGTTGATCAGATACGCCGACGACTGTGTGCCACGAACGCTGAAGGAGGCGTCGATGTAGAAGATCGATGAATTCGGAAGCGGTGCTGTGCTGATGATGGAGGAAGGCCCTCCGGGATCGCTCTGCAGGGGAGGTCCCAAACCACCGCAAGCTGCTGCGGTTAAGAGTCGTGGTGGTGAGCGTTGCGGAAAAGGCGCACGAGATGCGTCGGGTGTGATCCGTGAAGGCGAACGTGAGTGAACCACTGATGAAACGTCGAAAGCGTAGCGACGTCATCGAAACCGGGGTCCAGTTGTTGCCCCGGGATGAGCCTGGCGGGTGCCTGTTGATTGGCCAGGTGGTGACCGGCGTAGAGGTGGCGAACTCGGGTCAGGCATCGGCATGGAACGTGGGAACCTGTCGCCCCAGCGCGACCGGTCGTGTGTTGGAACGACCGGCGAGAGGGAGCGCCCCAAGCAGCGGAAACTGTGAGGGTGGAGTACCGATGCGGGGCACAGGGGCGGACCGTCTCGTAGTAGCGATGAAACCTGGCAATGCGGGTGGAGCGAAGGGGACGGGTTGCCCGGGTTCGCTTGGCGGTCAACCGGCATGGCCGGGAGGAGCCGGGTGAGCGAACCGAAGCAGCAGGACAAGCCGTTTCAGATCTCCAAGTGGGTGGTCTGGGAAGCATTCCAGAGGGTCAAGGCCAACAAGGGCACGGCGGGGTCGCCGGGACGCGATGAAGACGGTGGGCCGGGAGATCCGTTCCTGGCACCTGGCGCGGCGCAGTGACAAATCCCTCGATGACCTTGCGCGCATGTTCAACAACATCGTGCAGGGGTGGATCAACTACTACGGGCGCTTTTACAAGTCCCGGTTGCTCTATTTCCTCCGGCGGCTCAACCGGCACTTAGCGCGGTGGGCCTGCCGCAAGTTCAAACGGCTATGGCGTCGGGAACGACGTGCGATGGGCTGGCTGGCCGAGATCGCCCAGCGATCTCCCCGGCTGTTCGCGCACTGGCGGCTCGGCGCCCGTCCTGACGGCTGGGCAATGGGAGCCGGATGAGCCGAGAGGTTCAAGTCCGGTTCTGCTCTGATCACCCACATAGACCAGGGCCTCGACTTTCTCGGTTGGCGCATCCAACGCCACCGCAAGCGAGGCAGCAACCGGCACTACGTCTACACCTACCCGGCGAAGAAGGCCCTGCGGGCCGTCACGGGAAAACCAAGACGTTGTGCCGACAGGTCGGCACGGACCAATCACTGGATGCCCTGCTCCTCCGGCTCAACCCGGTGTTGCGGGGCTGGTGTGGCTACTTCCGGCCCGGTGTGTCCTACACAACCTTTGCCTATCTCGGCCGCTACACGTGGTTT
>JAODNO010000475.1 GCA_025465235.1 Pseudonocardia sp. | reverse complement strand
GTGGTCGCCGCCGACGCGATGGCGCTGCCGCACCTCGTCCGCCCGGGCCGCAACGGCTGGCTCTACACACCCGGCGACGTCCCTGAGCTCACCACCCGGCTCGCCGTGTTGCTCTCTGATCCCGCGATGCGACGCCGGATGGGCGCAGCCGGTCGCGAGATCGTGGCCGAGCACGCGATCGGCGCCACCCTGAGCACCTTCGAGGGCATCTACGAGCGCGCGCTGGGCCGCGACCGGCTGCAGGTCGGGCGGGCTGCCTGACGCCGGCGCCTCAGCGGGCGCGGCCTGCTGCGACACGCTCGAGCAGGGCGAGCAGCATCCGTGCGGAGTTCTCCCAGCTGTAGCGGGCGGCCTGCGCCCGTGCCGCCGCCGAGCGCTCCTCCCAGACGCCGGGCACGCCGAGCTCCCGCACGGCCCGGACGAAACCGGCCACGTCACCCGGCGCGACATAGACCGCTGCGTCCCCGCCCACCTCGTGGAACACCGGGATGTCGCTGACCACGACGGGCGTGCCCAGGGCCATGGCCTCCACCAACGGGATCCCGAACCCCTCGTCCCGCGAGGCAGAGACCAGCGCCGTCGCTCCGCGCAGCGCCTCGCGGTAGGCCTCGTCGCTCGCGCCGTCGTGGAACACCAGGCGACCACCCGGAGCCAGCGCGCACAGGCGTGCCCGCTCCTCGGGGGAGATCCGGCTCATCAGGTGCAGCTCGTGGTCGGGCAGCGCCGGCATCGCGCCCGCGAGCGTTCCCACGTCCTTGTAGGGCATGAACGAGCCCATATAGACGAGCGCGCCGGTGCGCGGCGCCCGCGGGAGGTCGAGGCCGGAGTCCGGCGCGTTCGGCACGACGGTCACAGGCCGGCGGGTGAGCCGGTGCTCCGCGATCTGCGTGGCGGTGGCCTCCGAGACCGTGACGACCGCGTCGGCGCGGTCCAGCAGCACCCGCTGCGGCCACCACGCGAGGTGATAGAGCCGCCAGAGCAGCCGGATCGGGGCGGCGAACTCGGGCGGCGGAGTGCGGTTGCGGTAGTAGATGAGGTCGTGCAGCGTCAGGACGAGGCCGTAAGTACGCCCCCAGCTGCCCATCGTCTGCATGGGGGAGAACACGACGTCCGGCTGCAGCCGCCGCACCTGCCGGGCGACGAGCGGCTCCCCGATGCTGGTGGGCCTGCCGACCAGGTGCCACGGGAGACCTGGAGGCAGGTGCGCGAGCTGGCGCCGGTCGCTGACGAGCAGCTCGAGAGTGTCGCTGCTGTTCTCGGTGTCGCTGCTGTTCTCGGTGTCGGTGCCGGTCTTCTCCGCGTGCAGCCGCGCCAGCGCGGCCACCAACCCGGCCGTGTAGCGACTGATCCCGTCGTGCCGGTCGATGCGGACATAGCGGCAGTCGAGCAGGATTCTCACGGGACCGGCAGCGCGGCGAGGAACGCCGACATCGCGGCCGCGACCGCGTCGGGAGCCTCGTAGTGGGCGAGATGGCCGGTGCCGGGGACCATCACCAACCGCGCGTCCGCGAAGCGTCCGGCAAGCGCGCGCTGCGTCGGAGGCGGTGCGATGTCGTCGCGCTCGGCGGCCACCAGCAGCGTCGGGACGGTGACGGCGCGGGCGAACTCGCCGACGTCATGGCGCACCGAGGCGTGAAAGGCCTCGAGAAGCGTGCGTCGGTCGGCGAACGTGCTGAAGTACCGGTCGTGCTCGCCGTGGATCCAGCGACGCAGCTCCGGGTCCGCGGTCGTCGCCATCGCCACGCTGGACACCCTCGTCATCACCCGGTTGCGCAGCAGCGCGGTGCCGGCGCGCTCGGGAAGGGCCGCAGCGAGCCGGTGGTAGAGCACGGCGAGCCGGGTCATGACCACCCGCCGCCCGGCCAGCGCGGACGCCGCGATCGGGTTGACGAGCACGAGGCCGCGCACGCGCGTCGAGGGCACCGGCTCCGGTCCGGGGTGGGCGACCGCCGCGGCAGCCACGATCGAGCCGAAGGAGTGGCCGGCGAGCACGGCGTCGCCCGCCGGGGCCACGGCGGCCAGCAGCTCGCGCGTCCACGCCGCATAGCCGGGCACGTCGTGGGTGTCGTTCGGGAGCGGGGGGGACTCCCCGAACCCGGGCAGGTCCGGCACGACCACGCGCACGTCCCGGAGGTGCGCGACGATCGGCTCCAGCCCGTGGTGGTCGCCGCGTAGCCCGTGCAGGAAGACCACGCGGTAGGGCGCGTCGTCCTGGCCGTAGACCCGCAGGCGGGTGGGTCCGCCGCGCAGCACCACCTCGTCCTCCCGCACGGGCACACGCGCGACGAGCGACGCGTACGGGGAGGGCCGGCTCATGGCAGGCGAGTCTAGGGCTCCTGTGCTGCGAGCCTGCCGACACGCCGGTCGGCGGGGTGAGCAGCGCGTTCGGCCGAACGACCGCCCGGGTGCGGGAGACTGTCGGGGGACGGGGTTAGCCTGAGTCATCCCAGCGGCCGCTCCGCCCTGTGCGTCCCCCAGGACGTCCGGTGCGGCGGCCGCGCCGATCGAGCGCTGCCTTCGCGGGCCGCGCCAGGAGGGAGCTCCCCACCCCGATGGCCAGCCCGAGCAGCGGCGACAGCTTCGTTCACCTCCACACGCACACCGAGTTCTCCATGCTCGACGGTGCGGCCCGACTGGACGACCTGTTCAAGGAAGCCGCGCGCATGGAGATGCCGGCGCTGGCGATGACCGACCACGGCAACGTCTACGGGGCCTACGAGTTCTGGCGCAAGGCCAAGGCCAACGGGATCAAGCCGATCATCGGCATGGAGGGCTACCTCTCGCCCGGCAGCCGGCACGAGCGCAAGCGCGCCACCCTGGGCGGGCAGACCGTCAGCGACGACAACCCGGGTGAGATGTACACCCACATGACGTTGCTCGCGGAGAACACGGAGGGCATGCACAACCTCTTCCGGCTCTCGTCGCTGGCCAGTCTGGAGGGCTACTACTACAAGCCCCGGATGGACCGCGAGCTGCTGGAGACCTACGGCAAGGGGATCATCGCCACCACCGGGTGCCCCTCCGGTGAGGTGCAGCGGCTGCTGCAGCAGGACAAGTTCGACGCCGCCTGCCAGGCCGCGAGCGACTACCGCGACATCTTCGGCAAGGACAACTTCTTCTGCGAGCTGCTCGACCACGGCATCGCGATCGAGCGCCAGGTTCGCGACGCGCTCTACGACCTCAAGAAGAAGCTCGACCTCCCCGGCCTCGCCACCAACGACCTGCACTACACCTACGCGGAGGACGCCAAGTCGCACGAGGTGCTGCTGTGCGTGCAGACCGGTAAGACCCTCGCCGACCCGGGCCGCTTCAAGTTCGACGCCTCCGACTTCTACCTCAAGTCCCCGGCCGAGATGCGCGCCCAGTGGGATCCGGTGTTCCCCGAGGCCTGCGACAACACGCTGCTCATCGCCGAGCGCGTCGACGTCGGGTTCACCGAGGGCCAGGACCTCATGCCCCGCGCTCCCGTCCCCGACGGCGAGACGGAGGAGAGCTGGCTGATCAAGGAAGTCGAGCGCGGGATGCACATGCGGTTCCCGAACGGGATCACGCAGCAGTACCGCACGCAGGTCGAGTACGAGCTCGGCGTCATCATCCAGATGGGGTTCCCGGGCTACTTCCTCGTCACGGCCGACCTCATCCAGCACGCCAAGTCCGTCGGCATCCGGTGCGGGCCCGGCCGTGGGTCGGCCGCGGGCTCGCTCGTGGCGTACGCGCTGGGCATCACCGACCTCGACCCGATCAAGCACAAGCTGATCTTCGAGCGGTTCCTCAACCCCGACCGCATCTCCATGCCCGACATCGACATGGACTTCGACGAGCGTCGGCGCGGCGAGATGATCCGCTACACCACGGAGAAGTACGGCGAGGACCGGATCGCCCAGATCATCACCTACTCCACGATCAAGGCGAAGGCCGCGATCAAGGACTCCGCGCGCGTGCTGTTCGGCCAGCCCGGCTACGCCGTCGCCGACCGCATCTCCAAGGCGATGCCGCCCGCGGTCATGGGCAAGGACATCCCGCTCTCGGGGGTGTTCGACGCCTCGCACAAGCGCTACTCAGAGGCCACGGAGGTGCGCGCGCTCTACGAGAGCGACCCGCAGGTCAAGGAGATCATCGACACCGCGCGTGGCCTGGAGGGCCTCAAGCGGCAGTGGGGCGTCCACGCGGCCGGCGTGATCATGTCGAGCAAGCCGCTGATCGACGTCATCCCGATCCAGCGCCGCGACTCCGACGGCGCCATCATCACGCAGTTCGACATGGGTGCCTGCGAGACACTCGGGCTGCTGAAGATGGACTTCCTCGGCCTGCGCAACCTCACGATCATCGACGACGCCCTGGAGAACATCGAGCTCAACGGCAAGCCGGCGCTGGTGATCGAGAGCCTGGAGCTCGACGACCCGAAGACCTACGAGCTGCTGGGCCGCGGCGACACCCTCGGGGTGTTCCAGCTCGACGGTGGGCCGATGCGCGACCTGCTGCGGCGCATGGCCCCCACCGAGTTCGACGACATCTCCGCGGTCGGCGCGCTGTACCGCCCGGGGCCGATGGGCGCCAACGCGCACAACGACTACGCCGACCGCAAGAACAAGCGCCAGGACGTCACTCCGATCCACCCGGAGCTGGCGGAGCCGCTCAAGGACATCCTCGGCGAGACCTACGGCCTGATCGTGTACCAGGAACAGGTCATGGCCATCGCGCAGAAGCTGGCCGGGTACTCGCTCGGCAAGGCCGACCTGCTGCGCCGCGCGATGGGCAAGAAGAAGAAGGAGATCCTCGACAAGGAGTACGCCGGCTTCGCCCAGGGCATGAAGGACAACGGCTACTCCGAGGCCGCGGTCAAGACGCTCTGGGACATCCTGCTGCCGTTCTCCGACTACGCGTTCAACCGCGCCCACTCCGCGGCGTACGGCGTGGTCTCCTACTGGACCGCCTACCTCAAGGCCAACTACCCGGCCGAGTACATGGCCGCGGTGCTCACCTCCGTGCGCGACGACAAGGACAAGGCCGCGGTCTACCTGGCGGAATGCCGCCGGATGGGCATCACGGTGCTGGCGCCCGACGTCAACGACTCGGTGCGCAACTTCGCCCCGGTCGGCAACGACATCCGCTTCGGCCTCGGTGGCATCCGCAACGTCGGCGTGAACGTCGTCGACGCGATCGTCGCGGCGCGCAAGGAGAAGGGCGCTTTCTCCGACTTCTCCGACTTCCTCCGCAAGGTCGACGCGGTGGTCTGCAACAAGAAGGTCATCGAGTCGCTGATCAAGGCTGGCGCGTTCGACTCGCTCGGCCACCCGCGCAAGGGCCTGCTGCTCGTCCACGCGGACGCGATCGACGCGGTGATGAGCACGAAGAAGGCCGCATCGATGGGCCAGTTCGACCTGTTCGGCTCGATGGATGGTTCCGGGCCGTCAGAGCTCGACTCCGTGTTCGACGTGAAGGTGCCCACCGACGAGTGGGACACCAAGCACAAGCTCGCCGTCGAGCGGGAGATGCTCGGGCTCTACGTGTCGGGCCACCCGCTGCACGGCGTCGAGCAGGTGCTCACGGCCAAGTCCGACATGGCGATCTCCACCATTCTCGAGGGCACCGTCCCCGACGGCCACCAGGTCACCATCGGCGGCATCCTCGCCAACGTGAACCGCCGGGTGAACAAGAACGGCGAGCCGTGGGCCTCTGCACAGCTGGAGGACCTCGCCGGTGGCATCGAGGTGCTGTTCTTCCCGCGCTGTTACCAGGTTGTCGGGGTCGACGTCGCCGAGGACGCGATCGTGCTGGTCAAGGCCCGAGTCAATCGCCGCGACGACCGCGTCTCACTGATCGTCAACGACCTGGCGGTGCCCGACCTCACCCAGGCGGGCGGGGGTGCCGGCGCAACGGTGAAGGTGAGCATGCGCACCGAGCTGTGCACACCGCAGCGGGTCTCGAAGCTGAAGGACGTCCTGAGCAACCACCCGGGCACCTCCGAGGTGCACCTGTCGCTGGTCAACGGCACCCGCACGACCGTCCTGAAGCTGGATGACGCGCTCAAGGTCACCCACTCCCCGTCGCTGATGGGCGACCTCAAGGCATTGCTCGGTCCGGGTTGCCTGGGCTGACGGCTGCCGGGATCGATCTGCCAAGGTGACCGCCTACCCGCCCGGCGGTGCGTAGGCGCCGCGGGCGGCAGCCGCCTTCTCCAGGATGCCGGCGAGGTCCTGTGGCGCCACGAGCGCGCGGGTCTCGACGTGCGAGAAGGCGCCGCTGCTGGCGATGGCGATCGCGAGGGCCGCGACGTCCTCGTTGCCTGGCACATGCACCACCGCAAAACCGTCACGGTCCCCGAGCATGAAATAGAGCGACTCCAGAGTCCCGCCTGCACTCTCGATCATCGCCCGGGACGCCGCAGCGCGATCACCCGGTTTTGTGATCATGCGCTCCCATGCCTGGGGCGTGTAGCTGAAGAAGACGGCGTAAGCGGCCACGGCTCCCTCCTTGCAGGCGCTGCAAGTGCACCACCGAGATGGCGCACTGTCACCCGCCGAGAGGTGGACTCGCGCAGCATCCGTGAGGTGCGTGCGTCAGCTGGCCGTGCCGACCAGCCGGAGCCAATGCTGCTGGGCCGGCTCGTCCCAGCGGCTGTGCAGGCTGTCGAACAGCTCCGCCGCCCGGGCTCCGGCCCAACCCGTGGGCAGCAGCTCGCCGGGTAGCTTCGGGTCGAGGAACGGGAAGCGGCGCCAGGCGTGCACGAGGTGGATCTGGTGGGCGAGCACGTCGGCCGGGTCGGTCGGCGTCACACACGCGAACGTCTCGAGGAACTCCTCGTACGCGGTCTCCACCTCGGCGAGGTTCCACGCCTGCTCGACGACCTGCAGCTGGGCGCCGATCGCCCCGAATGGGCCCACGAACGAGCTGCTCACACCGGTCAGCTCCAGGTCGGCGACCACCTCGGCCACCTCGTCCTGTTTGCCGGGGTCGGGGGTGAGCCAGACACCGGGGGCGGGGGAGCCCAACCCGGCCCAGGCCAGGCGCGTGCGCAGGCGGTGCCGCAGCTGGCGGCGGGCCTCGGGCACGCTGACGAGCAGCACCAGCCACCGCCCGTCCCACGGTCGCGCCGCTGCCCCGAACCCGTAGATGCGCGCGGCGCCGTCGGAGAGCAGCCTGCGGCCCTGCTCGCTGAGCGCCCACCGCACACGGCGACCCGCCCGGTCGGAGACGAGCAGACCCTCCGCCGCGGTACGGGCAAGTGCCTGCCTGGCCGACTTCGCCTCGACCCCGAGCCCGCCGAGCACGTCGATGAGTACCTGCGTCCAGACCGCATCGTCGCGCGGCAGCACGAACTCCCCGAGCACGGTGAGCAGCAGGGAACGAGCGCTCGTGGCACCGAGCTCCCGGCGTCGGGACAGCGCGGGATGCGCGGTCACGGACTCGGCGGCGGTGGACATGACCCGCCACTTTAGTCGGGCCCGGACCTTCTCCGCCTAGGCTCCCTGGTCGTGACGATCGACGACCTGCTCGCGGCCGACAGCGCGCATGTGTGGCATCCCTACGCACCGATGCCCGCGAGCGTGGCGCCGCTCGCGGTCGAGTCGGCCGCGGGGGTCCGGTTGCGGCTCGCCGACGGCCGGGAGCTGCTCGACGGGATGTCGTCGTGGTGGGCGGCGATCCACGGGTACGCCCACCCCGTGCTCGACGCCGCGGTGCGCGACCAGCTCGGCTCGATGAGCCACGTGATGTTCGGCGGTCTCACGCACGGGCCGGCGGTCGACCTCGCGCGGCTGCTGGTCGACATCAGCCCCGCCGGGCTGCAGCACGTCTTCCTCGCCGACTCGGGCTCGGTGTCGGTGGAGGTCGCGATCAAGATGTGCCTGCAGTACTGGCGTTCCCGTGGCCGCCCGCAGAAGCACCGGTTGCTGACGTGGCGTGGCGGCTACCACGGCGACACGTTCGGCGCGATGAGCGTCTGCGACCCCGACGGCGGCATGCACGGGCTGTGGCGCGACGTCCTGCCGCAGCAGGTGTTCGCGGGACGGCCGCCCGCGACGTTCGAGACGGCCTACGTCGCCGAACTGGCCGAGCTCGTGGAGCGGCACGCCGACGAGCTGGCGGCCGTGATCGTGGAGCCGGTGGTGCAGGGGGCCGGCGGGATGGCGTTCCACGACCCGCGCTACCTGCACGTGTTGCGCGAGCTGTGCCTCACCCACGACGTGCTGCTGGTGTTCGACGAGATCGCCACCGGTTTCGGCCGCACCGGCGAGCTGTTCGCGGCCGACCACGCCGGAGTCGCGCCCGACGTGATGTGCGTCGGCAAGGCCCTGACCGGCGGCTACCTGACGATGGCCGCCACGCTCTGCACGGGCGAGGTCGCGCGCGGGATCACCGAGGGTGAGGCGGGCGTGCTCATGCACGGCCCGACGTTCATGGGCAACCCGCTCGCGGCGGCGGTCGCGGCAGCGTCGATCCGGCTGCTGCTGGACGGGGACTGGCGGGCGAGGGTGCACGGCATCGAGGCGGCCCTGGGCAGCGGTCTGGCCCCGGCCCGGAACCTGCCCGGCGTCGTGGACGTCCGCGTGCTCGGCGCGATCGGCGTCGTCCAGCTCGACCGCGAGGTGGACGTGGCCGCGGCGACGGCGGCGGCCGTCGACGCGGGGGTGTGGCTGCGGCCGTTCCGCGACCTCGTCTACACGATGCCGCCCTACATCTGCGAACCGGCGGACCTCGCGACGATCGGGGCAGCGGTGGTGGCCGCAGCAGCAGCAACTCCCTGACCACCCCGCGAGTCGCCCGTTTCCCGCCCGCGAGTCGC
>JAODNO010000455.1 GCA_025465235.1 Pseudonocardia sp. | reverse complement strand
GCGACTCGGGGGCGGGAAACGGGCGACTCGCGGAGGTATGGCACGCCGAGGCCGGGGAGGAGGAGCTCGGCAAGGCGCGCGTAGGCGTCGGCGTCGTCCAGCCCCGTCGCTGCAGCCACCTGCCGCTGCTGGATCCGCACCATCACCGAGGTGACGACGTCCGCCACGAACCCGGCGTGCACGTCGCGGAACGCTCCTGCCGCCACACCGTCGTCCACGAGCTGCTGCACGCGCCGGGCCGCCGCGCGGGTGTTGCGGGCATAGACCTCCACGGCGGGCGGGAAGGCCGCGATGTCCTCAACGAACCGCGCCGATGCCGGGGCGAGCTCGGTGGCGACGGCGCCGAGGTAGCTGCCCACCCGCCGACGCGGGTCGTCCTGCGCGGCCACTGCGGCCTCGACACGCTCGGTTGCCCCACGGAAGAAGTGCACGACCGCGGCCTGTACCAGTTGCTCCTTGCTGCCCGCGAGCGCGTAGAGGGTGCGCTTCGAGCAGTGCAGGCGGGCGGCGAGGTCGTCGAGGGTGAGGTGTGCGAAGCCCTCGGCCAGCAGCAGCTTCACGAGTTCGTCGAACAGCTGCTCCCGGCGCGCGGCGCCGCGCCGGACGGGGGTGGACATGACAGCTACCCTATACGGTACTGACGTTCCTGTATCAGTACCGTTAGGAGCTCCGATGGCCGTTGACCGGCTACTGCCCACCCAGGAGGCCGCGGACCTGCTCACGCTCACCCGCGAGCTCGCCGACAAGGAGCTGGCCACGCGTGTCGGGCAGCACGAGCGGGCCGAGACCTACCCCGACGGCCTGTTCGCGATGCTGGGTGAGGCCGGCCTGCTCGGGCTGCCCTACCCCGAGGAGTTCGGCGGGGGCGGACAGCCGTACGAGGTCTACCTGCAGGTCCTCGAGGAGCTCGGCGCGCGGTGGGCGGCCGTTGCCGTCGCGGTCAGCGTGCACGGTCTCGCTTGCTTCCCGCTTGCCACCTTCGGATCCCCCGAGCAGCAGGAACGCTGGCTACCGCACATGCTCGCAGGCGAGCTGGTCGGCGGCTACAGCCTGTCGGAGCCGCAGGCGGGCTCCGACGCCGCCGCACTCACGTGCCGGGCCGAGAAGGTCGAGAACGGTTACCGCATCACCGGCACCAAAGCCTGGATCACCCATGGCGGGAAGGCTGACTTCTACGCGCTCTTCGCCCGCACGGCGCCGGGTCCCCGTGGCGTCTCCTGCTTCGTCGCGCCCGGTGCGGCCGATGGCCTCTCCTTCGGAAAGCCTGAGGAGAAGATGGGCCTGCACGCCATCCCCACCACCACCGCTCACTGGGACGGCGCGGTAGTCGACTCCGACCGGCTCGTCGGGGTCGAGGGCCAGGGCCTGCAGATCGCCTTCGCAGCCCTCGACTCGGGCCGGCTCGGCATCGCCGCCGTCGCCACCGGACTGGCGCAGGCCGCCCTCGACGCCGCGGTGGCCTACGCCCACGAGCGCAGCGCGTTCGGTAAGAAGATCATCGACCACCAGGGGCTCGGGTTCCTGCTCGCCGACATGGCCGCCGCCGTTGACGCGGCCCGCGCCACCTACCTCGACGCCGCGCGCCGCCGCGACTCCGGCCGCGACTACAGCCGCCAGGCGAGCGTCGCCAAGCTCGTCGCCACCGACGCCGCCATGAAGGTCACCACCGACGCGGTGCAGGTCTTCGGCGGCTATGGCTACACGCGCGACTTTCCCGTGGAGCGCTACATGCGCGAGGCCAAGATCATGCAGATCTTCGAGGGCACCAACCAGATCCAGCGCCTGGTGATCGCCCGATCGCTGGCCAGGGGCTAGATCAGTTCCCGTGGATCTTCCACTCGGGCACCTGCGGTAACGAGGAACCCCGGCACCAGCCTGCGCTCGCATGATCTCGGCCTGCCTGGACCACACCACGTCGCCGAGGCCTTCCCGGACCCAGGCGCCGGGTCGGCGCCACCACCTCCCCGGCGTTGTCGAACTCGACGTTTCGCAGCGGTCCCTTTGCGGGAACGGCAGTTCATGAGCCCTGATGACCTGACCGCCGCTGAGCACCTCGCCGAGGCACGGCGGTATGCAGGTGAAGGGAGACGGGCGTTCGGCGAGTTCGGAGACAAGGTTGACGCGGGGACGCTGGCGCGCGCCGAGGGTTTCTTCTCGACGGCCAACGCCCACGCCACGTCCGCCCTCGCGATGCTGAAGGCGGACGAGCCGAGTCTCGGGTAGCCCCGATCAGGCGCCGACGTGGGTATCCTCCGGATCGCGTCCGGCGTCGCCTTCGGCTGCGCTGCTGCCAGCCGGATGCCTCGAACACCGCCACCAGAACCTGCTCGATCAGCGCGCCCTGACGCTTCGCCAGTCGCACCTGCCGCTCGACCAATGCGGCCCGGGGTGTGGCTCGAAGGCGCCGATCACGTTGGGCCCTGGCACACACCACGTTGTGCGCGATCCGCCGGGTGGTGATGATGGTCAGCACCTGCGGGGTGTGCAGGCGTTAGGACGCCAGTGTCGTCGGGGCAGTAGGCGGCGAGGGCGGTTGGCTGTTCGCCGAGGCCCGCCCGGCCCGTCCGAGGTCACCCAATTTGCATCGAAACACCGCTGTCAGGAGGAGGACCAGCGGTGGGAACGACAAGAGCACCAAGCCCGCGGCCGTCTGCAGGGCAGTGACGCCAAGCACCATCCCGCTGACCCCCAGGAGGATCGACAAGCCCAAGAGCGACCACCCCAACCTGGCGAGCAAGCTCGCTGGCACAGCAGGAGCCGGCGAACCGTTCAGCCGCGCGGCCAAAGACGGGTCCTGCTTGGTGAGATAGCGGTCAATCGCACGCAGCGCGCGCCGTTCCCTCCAGGTCAATGACACGGCGAGTCACGTTACATGCCCCACACTAGTTCGCACACAAGCCCGTCGCCTTGAAAATTTTGCAGCTCGTGACACGCGCGCTGACGGCCGGTCCCGAGGAATCGACTGTCCTCGCCAGAGGCGACCACCCCGAGCCACTCGCCTGCGCCCGGACGCATCCACTCCCGCAAGCCGCCTGCCACGTCTCTGTCCATCACCCTGAAGTGGGCGTGCCCGGACAGAACGAGACGTCGTAGGCGGACGCGCCGGCGCGCGCGGGGACAGGAGCGCCAGCCGAACGTGGCCGGCCACGCGCCGCAAGAGGCCACACCTTGACCCCTCCGCAGCCGGATCGGGTAATGGTGAGCATCTGATCGTAGCCAGGAAACTCACCGGCGCATGCGTGGTTTCTCGGGCATCAGCGAGTCATCCAGGCGGGCGCGCCGCGGAGCGGGGCGGGCATTGCCGATAAGAAAGCCGCGCTCCCGGTTACGAGGGCGAGCAAGTCAGTGCGCCGTAGTCGCCTAGGACCGTGTGTCATATGGTTGCGCGATCGATAGCCCGGAGGCGTCGGGCTAGGTCGAGATCCCGGTCGTATCACCCCACAGCGGAGGCTCCGGCACAGTCGTGAGCGAGGCATAGGCTCAGCCGGTGAGTGTCCAACGATCATCTCGAGGCCACGTCATCGTGGCGGCACTGCTGGTCGTCGCCGCGGTGGCCCACGGTGGCCTCACGGTGACCTCGACAGCGACGTCCGCGTTCGTCGTCGCCCTCTCCGGGCTGCTCACCGTCACAGCGATTGCACTGGCGCTGGTCGGCCTGCTCGTTGGAGCAGCCCGTTTCGGCGGCGACCGTGAGGACCACTGGCTGCTCGCCTGCGCGATCATGGGCGCTGTCGGGGTCGCCAGCTCCCTCGTCGTGACCTGGTTATCGGTCTCACGACCTGGCTCAGGCGGCGGGCTGAACCCGTGGAGCCTCGGTGTGCTGCTGATCGATGCGCTGACCGTGCGAGTAGCGATCCTCACGCTCCGCGCAGTTCCACGTTAGCTGAAGATTTTTGGCCGCGGGCGAGCAGGCGGTCGACAGTCCGAGGGTCGCGGAGCGCACCTCCACGTCGCGAAGTGCAGCTTCGGCGTCTCGTCGGATCGGTGCGAGCTGGGCACGGAGCTCCGCTGTCGCCGGGCACTGCCTAAAGGCCAGGTCGGCGGCACTCTGCAGATCCTGATTTAACGTGGAGGAAAGCAGGTCTCGACCGAATCTTTAAGGTTCTACCGCCCAGAAAATTAGGTCGCAGGCATTGACGACGACGCGTACCATGCGCACGCACAAAGCGCGGAAAAGTGTTGCTCTATTTGAGTGGTCCCACCTGGGATCGGATTCTTAGGAGGCTGCGGGGGCAACCCTGGAGTTGGAACGCAGAACCGCGTTTCAACTCGAAGGGAAAGGAACGATCATGACTGCACGCAAGATGCAGATCGGTGTGGCGAACCGGCACCGGTACGACCGCCACGACCGGTACGACCGCTACCGCCACGACCGGTACCGCCACGGGGGCTACCACCGGTAAGCAGAGATTCGGCGTGGCCCCGCCCCGTGTGGGCGGGGCCACGCGCTGGTCGTCGCCACCGGGGTAGGCCACGTCCGGCTGCGCCCGGATACCGGGGCGCCCGTGTCGTGGCCGACCCCGTCGCGTGCCGCCATACGCCAGCGGAAGGCTGGCA
Source organism: Pseudonocardia sp. (assembly GCA_025465235.1). Taxonomy (GTDB): domain Bacteria; phylum Actinomycetota; class Actinomycetes; order Mycobacteriales; family Pseudonocardiaceae; genus Pseudonocardia. Next base: position 10,644 of record JAODNO010000455.1, on the reverse strand, counting down.
CGGATCAACCCTCGAGCGCCTTGGCGATCGAGTCGCCTATCGGCGTGGTGGGACGGCCGATGAGCCGCGCCAGCTCACGCGTCGTGCCGGCGAGCCGTCCACGCTCGATCGCGTTGTCCACGCCCACGAGGATCTCGGCCATCGGCTCGGGCACCTTAGCGTCGATCAGGATCTTCAGGCGCGTTTCGGAGGGCACGTCGTCGTAGGTGACAGTCTGACCGCTCTGCCGCGACACCTCTGCCGCGTACTCGGCGAACGACCAGGCCGTGTCGCCGCTGAGCTCGTACGCCCGGTCGAGGTGACCCTCACCGGTCAGGACGGCTGCGGCCGCGGTGGCGTAGTCCGCGCGGGATGCCGAGGCGATGCGTCCCGCCCCCGCGTTGGCTACGAGACGACCGTGCTCCAGGACCGGAGCGAGGTTCTCGGTGTAGATCTCCGAGTAGAAGCCGTTGCGCAGAAACGTGTACGGCAGCTTGGAGTCGAGAATCAGCTGCTCGGTCAGCTTGTGCTCGGCGGCCAGCTCGAAGTCCGCGTCCGGGCCGCCCAGTATGCCGGTGTACGCGAGCTGACCCACCCCGGCCGACCGGGCAGCGTCGATGACAGCGGCGTGCTGCGGCACGCGCCGCCCGACGTCGCCCGCAGAGATCAGCAGGAGCCGGTCCCCCGCCCGGAACGTGTTCACCAGCGTCTCGGGCCTGTCGTAGTCCGCGACACGCAGCTCCACTCCACGCGCGGCGATGTCTGCGGCCTTTTCCCTGTTCCGCACGACGGCAGCGATGTCGCCGGTGGGAAAGTCGCCCGCCAACAAGGACTCGACCACCAGATGCCCGAGTTGTCCGGTTGCGCCGGTAACGACGATGCTCACAGCTTTCTCCGGTCAGTCGGTCGAAGAGCGATTGCGCTGATGCGGGAGGTGAACACCCCGATGTCCAGTCCCAGAATGCCCTGCTCCTGATCCACGCCGGCACGGATCATGCAGATCTTCGTCGACATCTGTCGCGGCGATCCTCCGCTGTGTCCGAACGAACGCCGACGGCCAGAGGCGGACACCTACCCTGGGAACCGGCCGCACGGAGGGCATCCACCGTGGTCCGATCGGAGCGAGGCGTCATGATGCAGATCGTCCAGGGCACCGACCAGATCCACCGACTGGTGATCAGGCACTCGGCAGGCCGACATGGCTGACACCACGGCGCGCCGGACCGAGCGGCTGTTCCGGATCGCGCTGCTGATCAAAGGCCTGGACGGCGCGGCGGAGCTGGTGGCTGCGATCGTGCTGCTGTTCGTGTCCGGCACTGCGGTGCACGGGCTGGTGGCCGAGATCATCAGCCGCGACCTGCTCGGCCGTCCCGATGGTTTCCTGGCCCGCCACCTGGTCGCCGGCACGGCGGAGTTCGCCACCGGGAATCGGACGTTCGTCGTCCTCTACCTCGGCCTGCACGGCGTCGTGAAGCTCGCGCTGGTGGCGGCGCTGCTGCGGCGATGGCTCCCCGCCTACCCGGTGGCGGCGGTCGTGCTCGGCGTGTTCGTGGTCTACGAGCTGTACCGGGCGGTCCACACCGGTTCGGTGGTGCTGCCGCTGCTGGCCGTGCTCGACATCCTGATCATCATCATGGTGGTGCGCGAGTACCGGATGCTGCGCGGAGTCAGGACAGAGCGTTGATCGCACGGGCGACCACGAGCACCACCACGACCAGCGCGACACCGGCCTGCACCATCATGGTCAGCTTCGCCCATCGCGAGAGCGGCATGACATCAGTGGGACTGAAGGCCGTGGCGTTGGTGAAGGACAGGTAGAAGTAGTCGACGAACGCGGGCTCCCAGTCGCGGGGGGCGAAGTCGGGGTTCTGCATCTGCACGAACAGGAAGTCGGGAAGATCGTCCTCGGCGTTCGCCCGCGCCGCCGGACCACCCCGGTCGAGCTCCCAGTAGACGAGCGCGAAGGCCAGCACATTGATCAGCCAGATCTCGCCGCCCGCGGTGAGCAACTGGGTCGCCGTGGTCGGTCGTCCGCTGACCAGTTCGTCGACCAGCAACACCACCGACCACGCGTTCGCCAGGACGACGAGCCCGGTCAGGACGAGGCTGCCCATGCGCAGCACGGCCGACTCGCGGTCGATGCGGAACGGGTTGACCGCGACCAGCCCGACGAGCACGACCAACTCGAGCACGGGGAGGACGTAACGGGCCTGCGGCACGACCGGGTTGGGCAACATCAGTTGCAGGCCGATCGCGGCGACCACCGCCACCACGACCGGCCATCGGTGCTCGCCCCTGGTGTGGCGCTTCCACGCCGGTCGCCCCTCCGAACCATTCGCTCCCACGCCGAGTCCTGCTTCTGCCACAGCGTCGAGTGTGCCCCGAGCCGCCCGACGCCGGCCCGGCCCACCCACGCACTCGGATCGACGACGTCCGCGGTACGTCGGGTCAGCGCAGGGGACCCACCACGGACTCGGCAGCGGCGACCGCCTCACCGCTGGTGACCAGCCGCACCGCCGCCTCGATCTCGGGCGCCAGATACCGGTCCGGCCCCGGACCAGGCACCTCCTCCCGCAGCCGGTCCCGCACGGCACCGGTCGCCGCAGCCGGCACCAACGGAGCCCGCAGATCCAGCCCGCGGGCCGCGGTCAACAACTCGACCGCCACCACCCGCGCCAAGCCGTCCACTGCCCGCCGCAACTTCCGACCCGCCGACCACCCCATCGACACGTGATCCTCCTGCATCGCACTCGACGGAATCGAATCCACCGATGCGGGTACCGCCAACCGCTTCAACTCGGACACGATCCCCGCCTGCGTGTACTGCGCAATCATGTGCCCAGAATCCACCCCCGGGTCGTCGGCCAAGAACGGCGGAAGACCGTGGCTGCGAGCCACATCGAGGAATCGATCCGTCCGCCGTTCACTGATCGAGGCCAGGTCGGCAACAGCGATTGCCAGAAAGTCCAACACATAACCCAGCGGGGCGCCGTGGAAGTTCCCGTTGCTCTCCAGCCGCCCATCCGGCATCACCACCGGATTGTCCACCGCACTCGCCAACTCGCGCCCCGCCACCGCCTCGGCGTGCGTCACCGTGTCCCGCACTGCCCCATGCACCTGCGGCGCGCACCGCAACGAATACGCATCCTGCACCCGCGTGCACTCCGGAGAACGATGACTCGCCATCACCCCCGAACCCCCCAACAACGCGCGAAGGTTCGCGGCGCTCTCCGCCTGTCCCGGATGCGGTCGCAACCCCTGCAGATCCGCCGCGAACACCGCATCGGTGCCCAACAACGCCTCCACACTCATCGCCGCCGCCACATCCGCCACCCGCAACAACCGGCGAAGATCATGACAGGCAAGCACCAACATCCCCAACATCCCATCGGTGCCGTTGATCAGCGCCAGACCCTCCTTCGCCGCCAACTCCACCGGTGCCAGCCCCGCCGCCGCCAACGCCTCCCCCGCCGGCAACAACCGACCTGCGGCGTCGCGCACCTCACCCTCACCCATCAGCGCCAACGCACAATGAGCAAGCGGTGCCAGATCACCCGAGCACCCCAACGAACCGAACTCGCGCACCACCGGCGTGATCCCCGCCTCGAGCATCCCCGCATACGCCCGCGCCGTCTCCACCCGGACCCCCGTCCGACCGGTCGCCAACGTCGACAGCCGCAACACCATCAACGCCCGCACCACCTCGCGCTCCACCTCGGCCCCCGAACCGGCCGCATGCGAACGCACCAGACTCCGCTGCAGCGCCGCCCGTCGACCCATCGGGATGTGCCGCGTCGCCAACGCCCCGAACCCCGTCGACACCCCGTAGTGCGGGACCACGTCATCAGCCAGCGCCTCGATCACTCTGCGGCTGGCCCTGATCTCCTGCTCGGCCGAGGCCGACAGCGATACCGGCACGCCGTCGCGTGCGACGGCGACGATCTCCTCCCGGGTGAGCGGACCGATATCGACGACCACGGGGACTCGTCCGGCCGGTACCCGTTCGGTGCGCACTCGATCGGAGTGTGCGTTTTCGGGGTGTACTCGTTCAGGCATCGCGCCATCTGACACCCGCACTCGGCGCGCCGCCAGCGGCCACTCGTGCATCACATGCGGTCACGCTCCGCTGCACAGTCCTCGAGGAGCGGCCGATCGATCACCATTATTCATCATCTGTTGAGTTTATGGGCTTTCGGCGATACCGTCGGGCATGGCCGCAGAGGACTTCGTCGTCGATCTACGCCGGCTCGACTCGCGGGCGCTTGCCCAGGTGGGAGGCAAGGCGGCGAACCTCGGCGAGCTCATCGGGATGGGATTCCCCGTGCCGCGGGGGTTCGCCGTCACCACCGCCGCGTACGCGCGGGTGGCGGAGGCTGCCGATCTCGACCGGCAGCTCGACGCGGGCGACCCCGCGCAGCTCGGCGAGCGGGGCCGCGCCGCCCTTCTGACGGCGTCCGTACCCGCACCCGTCGCGGATGACGTGTGCCGCGCCTACATGGCTCTCGGCAAGGACGTCCCGGTTGCGGTCCGCTCGTCGGCCACGGCAGAGGATCTGCCGTCGGCGAGCTTCGCCGGCCAGCAGGACACCTACCTCAACGTCGTCGGGACCCAGGCCGTGCTCGACGCGGTTCGCCGCTGCTGGGCATCACTCTGGACCGACCGCGCAGTGAGCTACCGGGCGGGTGCCGGGATCGACCATCGCGCAGTGCAGCTCGCTGTCGTCGTACAGCAGATGGTCGACGCCCAGGTCGCTGGTGTGCTCTTCACGGCTGACCCGGTGACGGGGCGGCGTACCCGGAGCGTGATCGACGCTAGCCCGGGCCTGGGGGAAGCGGTCGTCTCGGGCGCGGTGAACCCCGACCACGTGGTCGTCGAGGGCGACGGGAGGATCGTCGAGCACCGACTGGGCGACAAGGCCCTCGAGGTGCGGGCACGAGCGGGCGGCGGCACCGAGCAGGTCGTCACGGCCGGTGGGGCCGCCCGGACGAGCCTGACGGACGGGCAGATTGCCGCTCTCGTCGCGATCGGGCGGCGCGTCGAGGCGCACTACCGCGCCCCGCAGGACATCGAGTGGGCGATCGACGGCGACGGCACGCTGTGGCTCACCCAGTCCCGGCCGATCACCACGCTGCATCCGCTCCCGCGGCCGAGCGGCCACGGGTTGCGCGTGTATCTCTGCGTCAGCCTGGCCCAGGGGCTCACGCGGCCGATCACGCCGATGGGCTTGTCGGCGTTCCGGGTGGTCACGTCCGTACCGGCCGCCGACGTGTTCGGCGTGTCGATCGCCGACCCGGTCGCCGGGCCGCCCGCCTTCGCCACCGCAGGCGGGCGGGCGTTCGCCGACATCACACCGGGCATGCGCAGCGCGACGGGCCGGGCCCTTCTCCCCCGGCTGCTCGACATCATGGAGGCGCGGTCCGCGGTGGTGCTCCGAGCGCTGTTCGACGAACCCGCGCTCGCCGTGCGCACGACGTCGCAGTGGCCGTTCGTCCGGCGGGTGGTGAGCGTGCTGGTGCGCTACCGGGTGCCGCCGCTTCTCGCCCTGTCCCTGCTGCGCCCGGCCGCGGCGCGACGGCGCGTCGACCGGTTCGGCGACCGGCTGCGCAGGCTCACCGAGGTGTCGGCGGACGCTACGGCGGTGCAGCGGCTCGATCACGTGCAGCGAGTCCTGAGCCGGGTCTTCCCGATCCTGCCGGGCGTCGCCCCGGTGTTCGGTGCCGGGCTGGCGATGCTCGCCGTGGCCCGCAGGCTGGCGGGTGACGATCTCGATGAAGCCGCCTCGCACGAGGTGCTGCGGTCGCTGCCGCACAACAGCACCACGGAGATGGACCTCGAACTGTGGGGCCTGGCCACGCGGCTGCGCGCCGACCCCGGCGCCGCCCGGGCCCTACGCGGCACACCGGCTGTCGAGCTGGCGCGCCGGTACCGCGACGGGGCCCTGCCGCCTGCGCTCCAGCACGGGCTCGGCGCGTTCCTGCGCCGCCACGGGCACCGCGCCGTCGCCGAGATCGACGTCGGCATGCCCCGCTGGTCCGACGATCCGTCCTACGTGCTGGGTGTGCTGGCCAACTACCTGCGTCTCGACGCCCCCGATCTCGCCCCGGACGCCGTGTTCGCCCGCGGGGCGCTGGCGGCCGACGCCGCCGTCGCAGCGACGGTCGCGCGGGTCCGCCGCCGCTCCCGGATACGGGCGCTCGCCGTGCGGCTCGCGCTGCGGCGCGTGCGGGACCTGGCCGGGATGCGCGAGACGCACAAGGACTTCCTTGTTCGTCTCCTGGCACTCGCACGGGCCCAGCTCGCGATAGTGGGCGAGCTCCTCGCGGCATCCGGGCTGCTCACCGACCCGGCCGACGTGTTCTTCCTCGACCTCGCCGAGGCGCGCTCCGCGCTCGCCGGCACCGATCACCGGGCCACCGTCACCGCGCGCCGGGAGGAGTACGACCGGGAGCTGCGCCGGCGGCACGTGCCGAGAGTGCTGCTGTCCGACGGCACGGAGCCGGAGACGCTCTCCCGTCCCGCTGATGTCGAGGGCGCACTGAGCGGTACCCCGGCCTCCGCAGGCACCGTGACGGCGCTCGCGCGGGTGGTGCTCGACCCCGTCGGCGCACACCTGGAGCCGGGCGAGATCCTGGTCGTGCCGTCGACCGATCCCGGGTGGACGCCGCTGTTCCTCACCGCAGGTGGCCTGGTGATGGAGATGGGCGGGCCGAACTCGCACGGCGCCGTCGTCGCGCGCGAGTACGGCATCCCCGCCGTCGTCGGCGTCGCTGACGCGACCACCAGGATCACGACCGGCCAGAAGGTGACGGTGGACGGCGCGGCCGGGCTGGTGCGCGCTCCGGCCTGATCCTGGTTCCGCCGATTCGTCCACGAGGCCGATTCGTCGACGAGACAGCGGGGCACCCCCCGGCATGCCCGCGGACCTCGACTCGGTGGCCGACGAGCTCTACGCGCTGCCCCGCGACGAGTTCACGGCCGCGCGCAATGCCGCCGCGAAGCGCGCCCGGCAGCAGGACGACAAGCAGCTGGCCGAGCAGATCCGGGCTCTGCGCCGGCCGTCGACGGCTGCGTGGCTGGCCAACCTGCTGTCCCGGGAGCATCCCGACGAGGTCAAGGCGCTGGTGGAACTCGGGGACGGGTTGCGCGCGGCGCAGGACCAGTTGGAGGGTGAGTCGCTGCGCCGGCTGTCGCAGCAGCGCCACGAGGTCGTGCACGGGCTCGTGCAGCAGGCGAGATCGCTGGCCCGGTCAGCGGGGCACCCGGCGAGCGAGTCGGTCGCCCGGGAGCTGGAGGACACCTTCACCGCCGCGGTGAACAGCAGCGCCGCCGCGGAGGCCATCGCGGGCGGCAGGCTCACCTCTGCGCTCGACCCCGCCGAGGCCGGTGGCCTGCCGGAGACCACGAGAGCGGCCCCGACGGCGAGAGCGGGCGGTGACACCACCACCTCAGGGCGGGACGAGCGGCTGCGCCGCGACCTCGAGCATGCCCGTTCCGCGGCCGCCGACGCGGACGCCGCCCGCGACAAGGCGCAGCGCGAGCTGTCCGACGCCGAACACGCAGCAGACGAAGCGGCCGGGACCCTGCGCGAGCTGCGGAGCCGCATCGAGGCCGCCGAACAGGCCGAGCACGACACGCGCAGGCGTGCCCGCTCGGCCCACCGGGACGTCGACGTCGCCGACCGCTCGGCCCGCGAGGCGCAGCGGCGGGTGCGGGACCTGGAACGCAGGCTCGACCAGCAGTAACGCGGCAGCTGATGGGGTACACCGCTCGGGACGACGGGAGGCGCGCGATGCCACGGGCGATCTGGACGGGGTCGATCAGCTTCGGGCTGGTGTCGATACCGGTCGGTCTGTTCAGCGCGACGGAGGACCACACGATCCATTTCCACCAGTTCGAGCGGGGCACCGCCGACCGCATCCGCTACGTGCGGGTCAACGAGCGGACCGGCAAGGAGGTGGAGTACTCCGACATCGTCAAGGGCAAGGAGGTCGGCGGCGGCGACTACGTGATCGTCGAGCCAGAGGAGCTGGCCGACGTCGCTCCGGGCCGCTCTCGCACGATCGACATCGTCTCGTTCGTCGACCTGGACGAGATCGACCCCATCTACTTCCAGAAGACGTACTGGCTCGCTCCCACCGCCGAGCAGTACGCCCGCCCTTACGCTCTGCTGCGCGAGGCCATGGCCCGGAGCAACCGCGCCGGGATCGCCACGTTCGTGATGCGCGGCAAGGAGTACCTCACGGCCATCCGTGCCGATGACGACGTGCTGGCGCTGGAGACGATGTTCTTCGCCGACGAGATCCGTGATCCGGCCAACCTGGACGACCTGCCGGGTAGCACGCAGGCGAAGGGCAGGGAGTTGGAGATGGCCACGGCGCTGATCGAGTCGATGAGCGGCCCGTGGCGCCCCGAGGACTTCCACGACACCTACAGCGAGCGCGTGGAAGAGCTCATCGAGGCCAAACGCCGCGGGCGCGAGATCGTCACCGAATCCGAGCCGCCCGAGCCGACGGCGATGTCGGACCTGATCGCTGCGCTGGAAGCCAGCGTGGCCGAGGCCCGGGGCGGCCGGAAGAAGGAACGCAGCGACACGAGAAAAGGCGCGGCGACGAACGGGAAGAAGGGCGGGAAGAAGGCCGAGCCCGACGTGCCGGACGGCGACCTCTCCCAGCTCAGCAAGGCCGATCTCACGGCGATGGCGCGCGACCTCGACATCCCGGGCCGCTCGTCGATGAACCGAGCCGAGCTGGAGCGGGCCGTGGCGAAAGCGGCAGGAGCGGCTCCGGCGAAGCGGCGGAAGGCCTCATGAACGATCCGCGGTGCATGTACTGCCGGCGCCAGGAGGAGCACTGCCACGGCTCGCTCCTGCTCCCCTTCGAGGACATCGTCGACAGGGAGTGCACCGATTTGGGCTGCCGGGCGAAGGGTCTGGACCGGCACGACGTCGTGGTGCTCTGCGACATCGTGACGATGCGGGGCGACGCCTGCGGTTGATCATCGCGCGCCGCCGCCACCTGCGACGGTCGCACGTCAGCTGTCGTAGTCCACCGTCACGGTGCCGGTCGCCGGCCGCGACTGGCAGGTGAGCACGAAGCCCGCCTCGACCTCGTCGTCCTCGAGGGCGTAGTTGCGGCGCATCCTCACCTCGCCGTCGGTGACCCGGGCCCGGCAGGTGCCGCAGACACCGCCCTTGCACGCGAACGGCAGGTCGCCGCGCACCTTCTGCGCGGCGTCGAGGATGGCTTCGCCGCGCGGAAGGGTCAGGGTGGTCGACCGCCCGTCGAGCACCACGGTGACCTCGCTGGTCTCGCCCTGGACCCCGGGCTCTGCACGTGACAGCTCCGGCGGCGGCTCGTCGACGTAGAACAGCTCACGGTGCACCCGCTGCTTCGGCACCCCGAACTCGACCAGCACCTCCTGCGCGTCGGCCGTCATCCCGAGCGGGCCGCAGAGCCACCACTGGTCGACGTCCTCAACGTCGACGAGCGCACCCAGCAGCAGGCGCAGCCGCGCGGCGTCGAGGCGCCCGGAGAAGATCTCGGCGGCCATCGGCTCCCGGGAGAGCACGTGGACGAGCTGCAACCGCGCTCCGTGGGCGTTCTTGAGGTCGGCGAGCTCCTCGGTGAACATCACCGTGTCGGTGCGCCGGTTGCCGTAGAGGAGCGTGACGCGGGTGTCGTCGTGGGCGGCCAGCACGGATGCCGCGATCGACAGCACCGGGGTGATGCCCGATCCGGCGGCGATGAGGCCGTGGTGCGTGCCCGGCTCCAAATCCGGGGTGAACGAGCCGGCGGGCGGAGAGACCTCGACCTCGTCGCCCGGCCGCACCCTGTCGACCAACCACTCGGAGAACAGGCCCGTCTCGACCCGCCGAACACCCACCCTCGGCAGCGCTCCGGCCGGGGCGCAGATCGAGTACGAACGACGCTCCTCCCGGCGGCCCGCGTCACCGTCCACGAAGGTGCGCAGCGTCAGGTACTGGCCGGGGCGGAACGCGAAGGTCTCCCGCAGCGCGTCGGGCACATCGAAGGTGACGGCCACGGCGTCGTCACAGAGCCGTTCGACGTCGGCCACCCGCAGGCGCTCGAACCCCCCGAGCGCCGGCGTCACGACCTCGTCGGCGCGGTCCGGGCTGGCGATCTCCAGGGCCGGCACCGCTCAGATCTCCTTCATGTGCTCGAACGGCTCGCGACACACCGGGCAGCGGCGCAGCGCGGTACACGCCGTGGGTCCGAACCGGGAGATCTCCTCGGTCGTCGGCGACCCGCAGCGGGGGCAGCGGACCACGTCGGACGGCGAGACCAGCGTCAGCGGCACCGGCCCGGAGATCCGCGGCTCGACACGGCCGGGAGGGGCGATGCCGTGCTCCGCGAGCTTGCGGCGTCCCTGGTCGGAGATCCAGTCGGTGCTCCACGGTGGGAAGAGCACGGTGCGCACCTCGACGTGCGCGAACCCGGCCTCGGTGAGCGTGGCGTGCAGGTCGTCGCGCATGGCCTCGATCGCCGGGCAACCCGAGTAGGTCGGCGTGATCGTCACCTTCACGGCGTCGCCGTCGACGTCTACGTCGCGTATTACTCCCAGGTCCTCCAGCGTCAGCATCGGCAGCTCCGGGTCCACCACCGCGGCTGCCGCCGCCCGTGCGCGGATACGAGTGCTGGAGCACTC
>JAODNO010000450.1 GCA_025465235.1 Pseudonocardia sp. | reverse complement strand
GCTGGCTTCGGAGCTCATCCGGATCGACACGACCAATACCGGCGACCCCAACACCGTGGTGGGGGAGCGCGAGGCCGCGGAGTACGTGGCGGCCAAGCTCTCCGACGTCGGCTACGAGGTCGAGGTGGTCGAGTCCGGCGCGCCGCGGCGCGACAACGTGATCTGCCGGCTGAAGGGCGCCGACCCGAACCGGGGAGCGCTGCTCGTGCACGGCCACCTCGACGTGGTGCCCGCCGACCCGGCCGAGTGGTCGGTGCACCCGTTGTCGGGCGCCGTGCAGGACGGGTACGTGTGGGGCCGGGGCGCGGTGGACATGAAGGACATGGTCGCGATGACGATCGCGGTCGCGCGTCGGTTCAAGCGCGACGGCGTGGTGCCGCCCCGGGACATCGTCTTCGCCTTCGTGGCCGACGAGGAGGCGGGCGGCAAGGACGGCGCCCAATGGCTCGCCGCCAACCGGCCCGACCTGTTCGAAGGATGCACCGAGGCGGTCGGCGAGGTGGGCGGGTTCTCCCTGACGCTGGCCGAGGACCGCCGTGTGTACCTCATCGAGGCCGCGGAGAAAGGCCTCTCGTGGATGCGGCTGCGAGCTCGTGGCAAGCCGGGACACGGGTCGTTCCTGCACGATGACAACGCGGTGACGAAGCTCGCCGAGGCGGTCGCACGCCTGGGCAACCACACGTTCCCCCTGGTGCTCACCGACACCGTCCGCGCCTTCCTGGAGCAGATGGCCGAGCTCACCGGCCTGGAGTTCCCGGAGGACGACCTGGAGGGGTCGATCTCCAAGCTCGGGCCGCTCTCGCGGATCGTCGGCGCCACCGTCCGCGACACCGCCAACCCCACGATGCTCTCGGCGGGCTACAAGGCGAACGTCATTCCCTCCTCGGCGGAGGCGGTGCTCGACTGCCGCGTCCTGCCGGGGCGCGAGGAGGCGTTCCTTCAGGAGGTGGACGAGCTGCTCGGCCCGGACGTCAGCCGGGAGTGGATCACGCACCTGCCCGCGGTCGAGACGCCGTTCGGCGGGCCGCTCACCGACGCGATGGCTGCGGCGCTGCGCACGGAGGACCCCGGGGCGGCGACAGTGCCGTACATGCTGTCCGGAGGCACCGACGCCAAGTCCTTCGCCGACCTCGGCATGAACTGCTACGGGTTCGCGCCGCTGCGGCTGCCGCCCGACCTGGACTTCGCGTCCCTGTTCCACGGAATCGACGAGCGCGTGCCCATCGACTCCCTGAAGTTCGGTTGCCGCGTGCTCGACACATTCCTGAGGAGCTGTTGATGGATTTCACGGGCAAGGCAGCACTGGTGACCGGAGGCGCATCAGGGATCGGGGCGGCCGCGGTGCGCAGGCTCGCCGCCGCAGGAGCGGTCGTGGCCGTCGCCGACCGGGACGAGGCCGGCGCCCGGGCGCTCGCCGAGGAGGTGGGCGGCCTCGCGCTGCCCGGAGACGCCTCGGACCCCGACATCATGACGATGGCGGTCGACGTGGCCGAGGATGCGTTCGGGCGGCTCAACATCGTGCTGCTGAACGCCGGGGTCACCGCGGGCCAGTCGGGCGTCGAGAACCTCGACCTCGCCGCGTACCGCAGGATCGTGGGCGTCAACGTCGACCACGTGGTCTTCGGCCTGACGGCGGCCGTGCCTGCGTTGCGGAGGGCAGGTGGCGGCACGATCGTCGCGACGGCCTCGCTGGCCGGACTGGTCGCCATGCCCGGTGACGCCCTGTACACGATGACCAAGCACGCCGTGGTGGGGTACGTGCGCGCGGCGGCGCCGACGCTGGTTGCGGACGGGATCCGGGTGAACGCGGTGTGCCCCGGCTTCGCCGACACACCGCTGATCGCGAACGCGAAGTCCCGGTTCGGCGACTTCCCGCTGCTCGCGGCGGACGACGTCGCCGCGGCGATCGAGACGATTCTCGAGCGCGGGGAACCGGGGGAGTGCTGGTTCGTGCAGCCGGGCCGTGAGCCGGCGCCCTACGGTTTCCGTGGAGTGCCCGGCCCGAAGGACGGCTCGCCTCCGCCCGCGGGGGTGTCCTGGGAGCACCACTGACCCCGCCGTCGTTCTGATCGCCGCGCAGGCGAAGATCAGGACTAGACGGAGAGCTCGGGGAGCATTCGTGAGCTGCGACGCCGGCGCAGCCACACCTTGCGGACGCCTCCCGGGTACAGCCGCACGCGCGAGAGCTCCCAGCCGCCGAACTCGGCCTGGATCGCCAGTCGCACCGCCGCGGTCATCCGGGACACATCACCGGGTAGCTGGACCGGGCGGTACTCCCAGTCCCCGTCGATCGAATCCCCCTCGACCGTGCCGGTCGGGCCACTTCGGTCCACCGGCTCACCTCCCGCCAGCTCGTCCACCTGCCACCCTACGTAGCGGTGAACGCCGGGTGGAATGCCCACACCATAGGCGCGGTCGCACTGCGGTGCCAGGTCCTGACGGCCGCCTCGATCATCATCCACCGTCGCTGACGTCGTCGAGAGCGGAGCGGATCTCCGCGGGCAGCACCACAGAATCGGCCGCCATCGATGCCGTCAGCTGCGCGGCATCGCGGGCGCCGACGATGGCGGCGGACACGCCGGGCCGGTCGCGCACCCACGCCAGCGCAACGGACAGCGGTGAGGTGCCCAGCCCGTCGGCCGCCGTGAGCACGGCCTGCACGATCCGGGCGGAGCGCTCGTTGCGCCGTGCCTCGACGTAGGGCGCCAGTGTCGGCGATGCCGCTCGCGAGTCGGCCGGCGTGCCGTCCGCGTACTTGCCGGTGAGGACGCCACGCCCGAGCGGCGCCCAGGCCAGCAGCCCGACGCCGTGGTGCCGCGCGGCCGGGAGCAGCTCGTCCTCGACGTCCCGGGACAGCAGGGAGTACTCCACCTGCGCGGACACCGGCACCGTGATGCCGCCCATCGCCCTCCCGCGCTCCGCGACCGTGGCCAGCTGCCACCCCTTCGGCGCGACGAGCCCCGCGTAGCGGGCCTTCCCCGCCATGACCGCCACCTGCACCGCGGACAGCGTCTCCTCCAGGGGGACGTCAGCGTCGAAACCGGGCAGCTGCCACAGGTCGAGGTGGTCGGTGCCGATCCGCTTGAGTGTGGCGTCGAGCCCGGCGAGCAGCGCGCCGCGAGCCGCGCCGTCACCGAGCGCGCCACCGGGCAGCGTCGCCCGGCCTGCGATGACGAGGTGGTCGCGCGGCACGGCCGCGCCGAGCACCGCGCCGAGCGTCTCCTGTGCGGCGCCGTCGCCGTAGCCGTCGGCCGTCTCGACGAGGCTGCCCCCGGCGTCGACGAACGCGGTGAGCTGGGCGGTGGCGCCGTCGACGTCGGTGTCCGCGCCCCACGTCATGGTGCCGAGGCCGATCTGCGACACCTCCAGCCCGCTGCTCCCGACCCGCCGACGACGCACGGGAAGAGCCTAGGCGTGAGCGCCCGGACGCGGTCGGTACGGTCCGCGCCGTGACTTGGCTGGAAGTGCTCGTTCTCGGTGTCGTGCAGGGCCTGACGGAGTTCTTGCCGATCTCCTCATCGGCTCACCTGCGGATCGTGTCGGAGGTGTTCTTCGGGCGGGATGCAGGTGCCGCGTTCACAGCGGTCACCCAGCTCGGCACCGAGGCCGCGGTGATCGTGTTCTTCGCCCGGGACATCGGCCACCTGACCGCCACCTGGTTCCGCGGCATCCGCAACGCGGCCGTCCGCGCCACGCCGGACTACCGGATCGCGTGGCTCGTGATCATCGGCACGATCCCGATCGGCCTGCTCGGGGTGGTCTTCGAGCAGCAGATCCAGACCGCGGCCCGCAACCTCTGGCTCATCGCGACCACGCTGGTCCTGTTCGGCCTGCTGCTCGGGCTGGCAGAGCGGGTGGGCCGCCAGCGCCTCGAGCTGCAGCAGATGAAGCCGGTGGACGGCATCCTCCTCGGGTTCGCGCAGGCGATGGCGCTCATCCCCGGGGTCTCCCGCTCCGGCGGCACGATCACCGCCGGACTCTTCCTCGGCTTCACCCGTCCCGCGGCCGTGCGCTACTCGTTCCTGCTCGCGATCCCAGCCGTCGTCGCGTCGGGTCTCTTCCAGCTTCCGGACGTCTTCTCCGGTGACGGGCCGAGCCCGCTGCAGATGATCGCCGCGACGGTCATCGCGTTCGCCATCGGCTATGCCTCGATCGCGTGGCTGCTCCGCTACGTTGAGCGGCACAGCGTGTACCTGTTCGTCTGGTACCGCGTGGCATTGGGTGCGCTGCTGTTCGTCGCGCTGGGGGCCGGATGGATCGCGGCGACCTGAGCCGTCGCTCCACGTAGGCTCGGTGATCGTGACGACCCTCATCCTGCTCCGCCACGGGCGGTCCGCAGCCAATGCGGCCGGTGTCCTCGCCGGGCGCAGCCCCGGCGTCGAGCTGGACGATGCAGGGTTGGCCCAGGCGCAGAAGGTCGTGGAGCGGCTCGCGGGCGTGCCCATCGCGGAGATCGTCTGCTCGCCGATGGTGCGGTGCGAGCAGACCGTGGCGCCGCTGGCGAAGGACCGCGGACTGACGCCGGTGACGGAGCCCGAGCTCGCGGAGGTCGACTACGGCTCCTGGACGGGGGCTGCCCTGAAGACGCTGTTCAAGGAGCCGCTGTGGAAGATCGTGCAGGCGCACCCGTCCGCGGCGGTGTTCCCCGGCGGTGAGGGCCTGGCGCAGATGCAGGCCCGCGCCGTGGCCGCCGTGCGCAGGCACGGGGCGCGTATCGCCGCCGATCACGGGCCGACGGCGGTATGGCTGGCCTGCAGCCACGGCGATGTGATCAAGTCCGTGCTGGCCGATGCGCTGGCCACTCATCTGGACAACTTCCAGCGCATCGTCGTCGACCCGAGCTCCATCAGCGTCGTGCACTACACCGACACCCGGCCGTTCGTCGCCAGGGTGAACGACCTCGGCGGCGACGTCGCGGGGCTGATCCCGCCCAAGCCCAAGCGCAGGCGCAGGGCCGCGCCCCGCAGCTCCGACGCCGTGGTGGGCGGGACCACGGGCAGCTGACCGCTGAGGAGGTGCCGTGGGCGCCGAGGTGGCCTATTCTGAACAGCGCCATGTCACGCGTCATCCACGTCTTCCGCCAGCCCGAGCGCTTCGTCGCCGGGACCGTCGGTGAACCCGGCGACCGCTCGTTCTTCCTGCAGGCGATCGAGGACGCTCGCACCATCAGTGTCCTGCTGGAGAAGCAGCAGGTCTCCGTACTCGCCGACCGAATCAGCGCGTTGCTCCAGGAGGTGGCCCGCCGCTTCGGCGACGAGGTTTCCGACGAGTCCGGAGGCAGCGACCTCGACCCGCTCGCCGTGCCGCTGGAGGAGGAGTTCCGGGTCGGCACGATGGGCCTGGGCTGGGACGCCGACTCGCGCTCCATCGTCGTCGAGCTGCTCGCCGTCACCGATGAGGAGGTCGACGAGTCCGTGGTCCTCGACGACACGGAGGAGGGGCCCGACGCCCTTCGCGTGTTCCTCTCGCCGGTGCAAGCCCGCGCGTTCGCCGACCGGGCGGAGCGGGTCGTCTCCGCCGGGCGGCCACCGTGCCCGCTCTGCGCCGAGCCGCTCGACCCGGAGGGCCACGTGTGCGTGCGGTTGAACGGGTACCACGAGCGTTCCCCGGTCGGGGACTGACGAAGAGACCGACGCTGACGCACGTGGAACCTCGTGACCCGGCTGTGCCGGGACTGCTCCGGCGAGGCCGGATAGAGATCACCGGACGACTCGTCGACGCCTCGAACGCCACCCTCTTCGGCACCGTCACCACCGACGGGCTCGAGGCTCAGTGCGTGTACAAGCCGGTGCGCGGCGAGCGCCCGCTGTGGGACTTCCCGGACGGCACGCTCGCCGGGCGCGAGGTGGCGACGTACCTGGTCTCGGAGGCCGCGGGCTTCGGTGTCGTGCCGCCGACGGTGCTGCGCGACGGCCCGTTCGGTCCGGGGATGGTGCAGATCTGGGTGGACACCGACGACGAGCGAGAGCTCGTGGACGTCCGACCACCGACGGACGTGCCGCCGGGGTGGCTCGGGGTGCTGCGAGCGCGCGGCGACCGCGGCGAGCCCGCGGTGCTCGTGCACGCCGACACCCCGGAGCTGCAGGCGATGGCCGCGTTCGACGTCGTGACGAACAACGCCGACCGCAAGGGCGGGCACGTCCTCGCGGGCGTCGACGGCAACGTCTACGGCGTCGACCATGGGCTGTGCCTGCACGCCGAGGAGAAGCTCCGTACCGTCCTGTGGGGCTGGGTGGGTAGGCCCCTGCCCGAGCACGTCGTGGAGGCGCTGCGACGGCTGCGCTCCGAGTTCGACGACGGACTCCGCGACGCGCTGAGCGAGCACATCACCCGGCGCGAGATGCGCACCCTGTCTGCGCGGGTCGACGGTCTGCTCCACGACCCGTGCTACCCCGAGCCCTCCGGCTACGGCCCCGCCATCCCCTGGCCGGCCTTCTAGGACCGGCAGACCACCGGCGAGGCATGCCGGCCGGGGAGCGACGGGACTAGCGTCGTTGAGGTACGGGGAACACGCGGGAGAGGAGAGACAGATCGTGGAGATCGGCCTGCACATCGCGAACTTCACCTATCCGGCGGGGCCTGCCGGGCTCGCCGACGATCTCACACGGATCGCGACCGCGGCCGAGGAAGCCGGTTTCGCGCGGGTGAGCGTCATGGACCACCTCTGGCAGATCGCGGTGGTCGGTCCGCCCGAGAACGACATGCTGGAGGCCTACACGACGCTGGGCTACCTCGCGGCGCGCACGTCACGGGTGCAGCTGCTGACGTGGGTGACGGCGGTCACCTACCGGGAGCCCGGGCTGCTCGCGAAGATCGTCAGCACGCTGGACGTG
>JAODNO010000440.1 GCA_025465235.1 Pseudonocardia sp. | reverse complement strand
GCGAAGTCGAGCATGCCCTTCCACGTGAAGTCCTCGACCTTGCCGCGGCCGAACACGTCGTCCTCGCCAGGGTCCTCGAAGTCGATCGGCTTGCCGTTCGACTCCATGACCGGAAGCGGACCCAGCGCCTTCGGGAACCGCTTGGCCGAGACGTTGATCGGCGCGGTGAAGATGTGCAGGTGCTTGCTGTAGGCGATGATCACCGTGAAGGCCAGCATCACGCCGATGTGCAGCAGCAGCCCAACGCTCTCTGCCACCTCGAGCGTGCCCTGGGACACGCCGTCGAACAGATGGCCGACACCGATCGAGACGAACGCCCCCGACCGGTACGGGAAGACGCCCAGGGCCCAGGACGCGCCACGGAAGAAGAACATCGTCCACAGCACGTTGAAGATCATGAAGAGGATCAGCCAGGCACCGCCGGTGTGGGAGCCGTAGAACCGCGACGCCCGTGCCTTGCGCTTCGGGGCGTTGCGCAGCCGGATCACCGAGAAGACGCCGAGGGAGATCAGTGCCGCAGCGGCGATGAAGTCCTGCAGGAACCCGAGCACCGGCCAGCGTCCGATGAGCGGGATGTGGAAGTCGTGCTGGAACAGCGCGCCGTACGCCTCGAGGTACACCGTGATCAAGATCACGAACGCCCAGAACGTGAAGAAGTGGGCCAGCCCGGGTACCGACCACTTGAGCAGCTTGCGCTGGCCGAAGACCTCCACGAACTGGGCCCGGATGCGCTGGTTCAGCCCGTCGGTGCGGTCGTGAGCCGGCTGCCCGGACTTGATCAACGTGTAGAGCCACAACGCGCGGCGGCCGGATACCGCCACGGCGATCAACGTCATCGCCAGTCCGATGACCAGTCTGACAACCACGGGCTTCCTCCCAGGGCTGGCACGCGTGCGGTGAACCGCGGGCCGTTTCGGAGCAGGGTAGACCGCCGCTCCCGCTCGCTGCCGGAGACGTTCGGGCCGTTCAGGGGCCTAACCTACCCGTCGGTAACAAGCGGCGCGCCCCGGGACCCGGACGCGGCGCGCACTGGTCCCCGAACGGTCACTCCGGTGGTCTGGATTCGATCAGTTGAGACAGTCGGACGCCAAACCTTCCCCAGGTCAGTCACCCCGTCGGCGGTGTCCATGCCACTTCGTGCGACCTCGTGCCCGCCGTGCGGGCGACCCTCTATGCTCCCGCTGGTCAGCATGGTCTACTCAACGCTGGATAGCCGAGTCGACACGTTCGGGTATCAACCAGCCCGGGGGGTCGGTACGGGCAGCCTCGGGTGGGTAGCGCCGCAAGGAGGAGCCGTATGACCGGACCAGAGGTGCTTGCGCTGTACGCGCAGGGCCTGAGCACCAACGGTCTCCAGGGGT
Organism: Pseudonocardia sp.; assembly: GCA_025465235.1. Classification (GTDB taxonomy): domain Bacteria; phylum Actinomycetota; class Actinomycetes; order Mycobacteriales; family Pseudonocardiaceae; genus Pseudonocardia. The sequence goes on along the minus strand of JAODNO010000440.1, from coordinate 4,136 downwards.
GGATCCAGAACAACGTTGTCCCTCTTGTCCTGCTCGGTATCGCGATCATCCTGCTGTGGATCGGTGGTCGCGGTGACAACGCGGGCGTGGCCCGCCGCAGCGTGGGGCTGCTCATCGGACTTGTCGCGCTCGGCATCGCCGTCTCGGGAAACGGTCCGCAGATCGGCAACTTCCTGGCCGGCCTCCTCGTCGGGTGATCAGTTGCTCGTCCGCACCGACGACGAGATCTACCGCGTCGACTCCGTCTGGTTGGGTCCGCCGCGCGCCACGTTCCCGTGGCGCGCGCGGTACGTCAGCTATGGCGTCGGCCTGCTCGTCATGATCGGCATGATGTTCCTGCAGCGACGGGTCGGCATCGGGCTCGACTTCTTCTCCGTCGCCTGGGCACTCGTCATCACGGTCGTGATCACCCGCTTCCTCGGCCAGCGCATCAACTACGAACGACCCCTCGGGCAGGTTGTGGAGCTCTTCCGTCACGAGATCACCGGGCCGAGGGCACGCACGGCGGTCGGGGGCGGCGAGGTCCGTTCCGGCCACGTGCGGGTCGGTGCCGTCGTCCGGGCTCGCAAGGCGTCCGAACGTGCTTCCTGGCAGCGCAGCCAAACGGAGAGCCGGGCGGCAGCCAGGCGCCGGAAAGGACGTTCACGTGGCAAGGCGTGACGCCGGTCGCGACAGAAGCTCCGTCGAGGGGCAACGCGGCAGGCGCCGGGGCCGTGCGCTCGCGGGCGAGGCCGGGTTGCCGAAGTACGTCCCCGAGATCGCACTGCGGTCGATCGAAGGACATCTGACCCGCACCGGTACCCAGGTGATGGCGTGGTACCGGCTCGCGGCGCAGGCCTGGAGCTTCCGCAGTGACTCACAGCGCGAGGTGCTGATCCGCCAGATCGCCGCGCAGCTCGGGGAGCTGCAGGGCCGCTGGCTGCACCTTCGCGTCACCACGCGGCCCTACCCCGTCCACATGTGGGCCGAGTCGTTCGACCACAACGCGCTCGGGCGGATGCCGGACGTCGGCGGGGCCCTGGGCTGGGATGGGTTCCTGGAGGGCGAGCAACGCCATCTGATGGGCCTGTCGATGTCGGACAAGGAGGTGTTCCTCGGCGTCGAGGTCTCCGGGCGGAGCGTTCTTGACCGCTGGGTCGAGCGGGCGGCTCCGGTGCTGGGCAGGGTGGCGCCGGCCGCCGTGCGCGCTGAACTCGCCGCGCTGTCCAGCGAGGTCGGGCACCTCGACACGCTCGTCGCCGGAAGCGGGCTGGACGCGGTGCCTGCTTCGGCCGACGACATCGCCTGGTTGATGCACCGGTCGTGCGCACTCGGACTGCCCGCCCCGCGGACGCTCTCGGTGGTGCCCAGCGGCGTCAACCGGTGGGAGACGGAGGACCTCGCAGCCTTCACCGACGGCGTCGACATGCACCAGGAGCCCTACGCTCCGACCGTTCGCGTGATCGGGCGGCTGCGTACCCAGACCGTCTCGCGCAACGTCGCCGTGCTGTCCCTCGGGCTGATGGAGGGCCTCCGCATCCCCGAGGTCGACGACCCGTGGATGCAGCATTCCGACCGGCTCCCGTTCCCGGTCGAGTGGTCGGCGCGGATCTATGTGCGGCGTCCCGAGGACGTGGCCGGTGAGCTGCAGCGCCAGATGGGCAAGGTGCGCAGCCAGATCCGGCACTACACCCACGACCACGACCTCGACCCCCCGATGTCGCTGGCCCGGCAGGCCGACCGTGTGCTGGAGGTCGAGGACGAGCTGACCAGCGGGCTCACCCAGCTCAACACCCGGCTCTACGGGTGGTGGCGGGTCGCCGTGTCCGGCAAGGACGAGGCCGAGGCGGTCGGCAGGGCACAGCAGGTGCTCGACGTGTACCGGCCGAAGGTGCAGGTCGAGCACCCGGAGGCGCAGTACCGGTACGCCCGGGAGTTCATCCCCGGTGAGCCTCTCGCCTCCACCGCCTACCGCCGCCGCGGCTCCGTCACGTGGGCCGCAGCCGCAGTGCCCGCCGCCACCGCGTCCGTCGGCGACCGGCGCGGCATCATGATCGGGGAGACGTGCACCGCGACCCGGCGCCCGGTCGCCTGGGATCCCTGGCTCGCTCAGGAGATCCGGAGGGCGTCCGGCCTCACCGCCGTCGTCGGTGGGCTCGGGTCGGGCAAGTCCTTCCTGACCGGAGTGATCGTCTACAAGACGTTGCGGGCCGGGGCCCAGTGGACGGTGCTCGACCCGTCGGGCCCGCTCGCCGAGCTCACGCGGCTGCCTGAGCTCGCCCCGTTCTCACGCCACATCAACCTGCTCCGGGCCGACCCCGGCATCCTCAACCCGTACCGGGTGGTCGCCGAGCCGCGGCCGGAGCATTTCCTCGACGAGGAGGACCCCGAGCGGGCGTGGCGCCGTGAGCGCTCCCTCGCGGCAGCCACGAGACGACGCCTCGTCCTCGACGTGCTCACCGGACTGCTCCCCTACGACGTCGCTCGGCTGCCGCACACCCGCATCGTGCTGCTCCGCGCGGTTCGGGAGGTCGGGGGGGCCACCGACCGGCATCCCGGGCAGGTGATCGACGCGCTGCGCCGGCACGCACGTGACGGCCAGGAGCACGCCGGCGTCGTCGCCGACTTCCTGGAGGAGCGCAGGGAGCTGCCGCAGGCGGCGCTGCTGTTCCCCGACACGTCCCGCCACGACCCCTGGCAGGCCGACCGGGAGTACCGCCTCACCGTTCTCACGATGCAGGGGATGACGCTGCCCCGGCCCGGTAGCCCGCGCGAGGAGTGGACGGACGGTGAGTCGCTCGCCGTCGAGTTGCTGAACCTGGCGTCCTGGCTCACCCAACGCACGATCTACGACGCCGACCGCAACCTCCGCAAGGGTGTCGCGCTCGACGAGACCCATTTCCTCTCGCAGGTGCCCACCGGCAAGGTGCTCATCGACCGGCTCGCCCGCGACTCGCGCAAGTTCAACGTCCGCGCGCTGTTCGCATCGCAGCTCGCCGGTGACCTGTTGCGGGTATCCGGGTTCGCGTCGCTCGTCAACGCCGTGTTCGTCGGCCGCACCGACGACGACGAGGCACAGGCCGATGCGCTGCGGCTGCTGAAGGTGCCCACGGGCGTCGGCTACGAGCAGATGCTCGGCACACTGTCGCCGCGGCCTCGGCACGACGACCGGCCCGACGACACTCCGCGGCAGTTCATCTTCGCCGACGGGCACGGCGGCGTGGAGAAGATCCGCATCGATCTCGAGGCGCCGCACCTGGAGCACGTCCGCGACGCCCTCGATACCAACCCGGACGCCAGCCGGATCCTCACCCGCGGTGTTCCGGCGGCCACCGCTCACGCCGCAGTTCGGGCTCCCGACGAACCCGCCCCATCCGGTCCCGTCGCACCGGACCACACGCTGGGCGGCGGCAACGGGCTCCGTCGCGAGTACGAGCTCGTCGGCGACGACCTCGACGAGGAGTTCACCGACCTCGACGATCCCGATGGGCTGTTGGCGGTCGACGCCGGGGAACAACCTGGTGGCTCGACCAGCAGCCCGGCGAAAGAGCTGAACGAACTTCTCGATGACGAGGAACTCGATCTCCTCGGCGACGTCGAGAGCGACGGCGACCCGCTCGACCAGCACACGATCGACGACAACGACAACGGCGGCCCTGTCGAGCATGGCCACGAACGAGTGCGCACGGTCGGGGAGGCCCGTCGGTGATGCCCGAAGGGCTGCCGCCGGTCATGGGATGGCTGCCGGTGGCGCTGGTGCTGGCCGCCGCGGTGCTGGTGGACGCGCGTCGCCGGCGCCGGGCCCGCACCGACTCCAGGCCCAGGCGGCGGGTCGCGCTGATGATCGTGGTCGGGCTCGTCGGTGGCTCGGTGCTGATCGGACAGCCCGCCTTCGCACAGTCGCTCGACTGCAAGGAGTCGCCGGAGCCGGACCGGCCGGGCACAGGTCTGGTCGGTTCGCTCGACCCGCCGACCTACGGAGTGGGTGAGCCGGGCAGCGTCTACGACGAGGTGGGTTACGCGGGCCTCGTCTGGCACAACTACGACCTCGGTTGCGCCGGAGCGGCCGTCTTCAACCCGGCCACGACAACCGACACCTGGCTGGGCAACCAGACGTTCAACGGCGCGAAGTTCGTGGTCGCCGGTGTCAACTGGTC
>JAODNO010000423.1 GCA_025465235.1 Pseudonocardia sp. | reverse complement strand
ACGGTGCCGACCTCCTGCGCGACGGCGGCGAACACCTCGGCCGGTGGTATCCCGCGGGCGACCAGCGTGGCGACCCGCCGCAATGCGGCCTGCTCGTCGGCGAGCCGGCGGGGTTCCTCGCGGCTCGTGGCGTTCGCGGTCGCGAGGGCTTCGGCATCACGGTGGCGCGCGGCCGGGCCGACAACCGAGCTGACCGCGGCGGCGACGAGGACGAACGCGACCAGGGCCACCGTGTTGTCGGGGTCGGGGTCGGCGACGGCGAAGTCGTACAGCGGTGGGATGAAGTAGTGATCCAGCAGCACCGCGGCCGCGACCGCGGCGGCCAGCGCCGGGACCAGCCCACCGACCAGCGCCACCACCACGACGGCGAGCAGGTAGAGCAGCGTCTGGCTGGGCAGGTTCACGACGTCGCGAAGCTGGGTCAAACCCAGGGTCAGTAGGGGAAGAACGACCAGCCCGGTCAGCGCCCCGGCGAGCCGGCGCCGCGGGGACAGCCCCGCGAACAGGGCAGGCAGCCGTCGGCGGGTCACGGTGCGCTTCGTGGATGACGACATATGCACGTCAGGGTCGCCCTTCCCGTCTGGCGGGTGGCGGTAGCGCCAATGCCCGGTCCCGTCGGCAACCGGGCCGGCTGCGACGGCCAGCGCCCAGGATGAGCCGGGTGGCGTGCTCGGCACGGGCGAAGTCCAGGCAGCGCGGCGGGAATGTGTCGCCGACCACAGCATGGTAGGACCCCCCGGGCCGGGCGGTGGGCGCCTGCGAGCTTCGCTTTTGCCCCGTCAGGCTGGGCTCGTGTGCGGCCGCCATGGGAGAAGTCACACCGGACGGGCGATCACACCGACGGCCACTGCTCTTGCAGCCCGACGGCGCGGAGGTTGTTTCCACCGACCGCCCCTCGGACCCCGCTCTGCGGCCCGCGGTCCAGCGAGGAGGCGCGGCCAGCCCTGCCTCCACCGCCATACGGGGCCGCGAGCCTGGGTTGGTGGAGTGCGGTGCCCTTTCGGTGCCATCCTCTACCGCACTGCTGTGATCTTGAACGGGAGTACATCGGATCGTTGTCGTTGCTGGCCGACTCGAGGAACTGCCGGGCCTCGTCTCCGGACCACGCTTGGTGCTTGGCGATCTTGTTGACTCGGGCCTGTACGTCGCGGACCGTCAGCCGATCGAGTTTGATTTTGCCGAGATGCGGCCGAATATGGACTCGGATGTAGGTTCGTAGGTCGCATAGGTTAGCTGTGCTGAGTTCGGTTTGATGTTCTCGAGCCAATAGGTGGCCTGCGCGTCGATCGAGGCGAGCTCGTCGTCACGGGGCCGCCGAGGGCCTCCTGCTGGAGCCGGGTCCATTTGGTGTGAACTTGTCGAGACCGAAGCCGAGTATGTCGGCCACTTGTGCTGTCGTGCGGGCGGCGGCGGCGTAGTACCGCTCGAGCACGACATCTTGACGACATAGGGCTCACGATGTGCATTCTTAGCGATCTTCTGCTGCGGAGCCAACGCCGCAAACCTTCGTCTGCCGGGACCGGGACGGCGCCCGGCGGGCGCGGCCGGTCTCACCTTGCTAGCGGGCGCGGTCGGATGGGTCCCGAGCGCTGTTTGCAGCGCCCCTCCCGATCGACGCCGGTCTCGGCACGTGCGCGTCGGCTCCATCGATTCATTCATCGACGCCCTCTTCGAGGAGTGCCGTCCGCGGCCCCGGCCAAGGGGCCCCGATCGGGACAGCGGTGTAGCTGACCTATCGCCGCGGTCTCAGGAGATTCCTCGGGCGCCGCTTGCCTCGACATTCCGACCACGAGATCCAGGCATGGCGCGCCGCCCGCTGGTCTGCTCGACGGCCATGGATCGGATCTCGCGCGGAGGGCGATTCCCCGCTGGCGGTGGCGGCCGGGTTGTTGCTGTTCGTCGGGCTGACCAGCGAGATAAGGAGCGGACACATCGTGGGCATCTGGATCCTCGGTTGAATCCATCGAGCCGGGACGAGGACTCTCCGGGGCGTCCCATCCTCAGGTGATTTGACATTTCATGCGTGTCGTGGAGAATTTGACTAGACCCGTGAAGGACATGATGGATGGAAGTGAAAGATGGCAAGCGTCACACAGGTACGGCTCGTCGACGACCTGGACGGTGGCGAGGCCGACGAGTCGGTGGCCTTCAGCCTCAACGGCAAGAACTTCGAGATCGATCTGAGTGCGAAACGTGCCGCGGAGCTGCGGGACATTCTGGCTCCGTACGTCGGGGCAGCCCGTCGTGCCGGTGGCAGCACCGCGGTTCGTCGCCAGCGCGGCACGGCTGCCGCGTCGGCGCGACGCGAGGACACTTCGGCAATTCGTGAGTGGGCTGCCGCTCACGGCCATCAGGTGTCGGCCCGTGGTCGTATCTCGGCCGCGGTGATCCAGGCGTATGAGGACCGGGAAAGCACGACAGCAGCGCTTCCGACCGTTGATGCGGTCGCGGTCGTAGCGGAAGCTGACGCCAAGCCCAGGCGTCGGTCTCGCAAGAAGGTTGCGGACCCGTTCGAGGCCGAGGCAGCCAGCTGACTCTCAGCTCAGGTATGGCGAGGGGGCCCGGTCTTTGGCACCGGTTCCCCTCGTCGTATCAGTAGCGGCGGTAGCGCCTTCGCTCCATGCGAACCGCAGGCGGGATTGGGAAAGCGATGGGAGCCCGCTTATCGCGGCCGATCACGTACCTCTCACCGCTGCCAGCGCGTCTGGTGAACGGTTGTCGTTGTCCGTGAGCATCTCGGCTGGGGATCCCGCTGCCGACAGCGCCCCGCTTCGGCAAGGGTGGAGCCGATCGCGCCCTGCGGATGCGCTGGGCGGCCAGCTCGACTGCCAAGGCGAGGTGTCGTCCGAGCAGCCCTCGCGCCCGGTCGACTGGTGGCGCGCGCTACCGGTATCGGAAGCCGTCGAGGAAGCGGCGGAACAGGCCGCCCTCGTGCGGCAGGGGCGCCGCGGGCGGGGGTGCGGTGCGGCGTTGTTGCGCGATCGGCTGGTCATAGTCGGTTCTCGCGATCGCGTCGACGACCTGGGCCTCGTCGAAGTCCTCCGAGCCCTCGATCACCGGGACGAAGCCGACGAGCTCACCGTCGCGCATCACTAGAGCCTCGAGCGTCGCCGTGCCGTCGGTGTCCCAGACTGCCTCTCGCCCGTCGGGTAGCGATACCCGCACCCCGAACCGGTACACGTCAGCCTTCGCCAGATGCGCGTCGATGCCGCGGTCGCGCAGCGCATCCGCGACGCGTCGGGCCCGGTTCTCCTCCATGGCGGAAACTTACCTCGGTCCGGAGTGGCGCGGCCTCTCGACATGGGGGAGGCCGACGAGCAGCCTGCGCGCTCGGCGAGGACAGTCCGCAGGCGCCGCTCTCCGAAGATCAGCATCCGGTTAGTGAGTTCGGTTCGAGCGGTCAGCACGAAGCTCTCTGGGAAGCAGTTTGCTCTCCGGCAGCGAGGCCGTTGCGGACGTAGTCGTTGGGTGGCCTTCTGCTACGAAATCCCGATTCCAGGAAAATTCGTCGATGGATCAACCTGGCAGGACATAGGAGTCCGCCGGCCACGCCAGCAATCGGCCCTGCGGGCAGCAGCGGCCAATGGCCTCGGCGCGCAGAGCCGACCGGTCGAACACCGCCAGGCCGATGATGCTGTGGCCAGAGGCACGGCGATCGCCAAGTGTCGGTATCGTCGGCGCGACTCCGACCCCCTCCGCTGACACCCACGCCACCGCCCGGCCGGCCGCCGCTTCGTCGAGGCGGTGCAGGAAGCGCAGGCGGCTCTCGAGCGGGAAGTGCGACAGCGCCCACGTCGTGGTGACGACAGGCAGGGCGTCCGCGGGCACACGGGCGAAGGCGTCGGGCACCACCTCGACGGCGTCACCTTGCAGCAGCAGCGGAGGGGCCGTCGCCGCTAAAGCCATCTCCGCTTCTAGCCTCGTGACCCGCTCCGGCTGATCCGGCCACAGGCAAGCGCGCAACCATCGAGCGTCATCCGCGTCGGTCACGTCGACCGGATCGAGGTCGACGCCGACCCGGGCGACGACCCCGGGCATCGCCCGCGCCGGGATGGGCCGGTCTCCCACGATCGAAGACGACAGCTGCACGGAAGATGACGGGTCGCCCAGCGATTGTCCGTTGCTGTACGTGATGCCAACGCGATCGACATTGAGATTGAGCCCAGCCGAACAACCCACGTCGATCAACCCAACCGCATTCGCGCCTACCCGGCGCGCCGCCTCGGCAATGGCCGGATACAGCACGGCGCAGCGTCCGGTCTCGTTGGTCCGCGCCTGCCGGCGCACGGCGATAGCCACGACCGAGTCGGTCATTCGCAGCAGCGTGTCGATCGCCGCGCCAGCGGCAGCGTCGCCGTCCGCAGCGGCATAGGCCGCGGCAAGCGCCGGGGCGCGGCCGGCGAGGGCGAGGTCGTGCAGCGCGGCCAGGATCACCGTGGGGTGCCGCTTGCGCGCCGGCGCCGCCTCGATGGCGCGCAGCGCCTCGTCGGACTCACTCAGGGCGATGGCGACGCGCTCGTACAGCGGCGATGTTTCGGCGGCGTCGACCTCACCGAAGTGTCGGTACACCTGAGCGAGTGTGCGGGCCCTACCCACGGGTACGGCGCTTCCTGCGGTCGGCCCTGGCATCCCGACGATTCTAGCCATTGGAACGAAACCCCCGGCCCTTCACCTGGCACAAGTGCCCCGAGGAGATCCTCGACCGACTCGCCGACTACTGCCGCTCCCTCGACAAATAGCGAGCGCTCCAACCTGACAGGACGCTAGTGCGTCTGGGTGCGGCCGGCGTGCGGTACTCAAGCCGGGGTTGTCGACCGGGGGCCAGCGGGTACTGGGTGCGTGAAGGTGATTTGGGCGGCCGAGGATCGGAGGTCAGGAATGGGTGAGGGTGGAGAGGCCGGGATGGTGTTACGAGCCGGCCGCCTCGAGATCGACGTCCCTCGGTCGCTGGGTTACTTCGGCGGTATCGCGGCCGCAGTTGCGGTGGGATTGCTCGAGCCGCCGCTGGGGGTATTCATCGCCGCGGTTCCGTTCGTGAAGATGCTCACCACCCCCGGGACGCCGGACCCGTTGCGCTTCTTGGGGCTGGTCACTGAAGGGGCGGCGCAACCGGTAGGCAGCAGCGGCCAAGGCACGGTGCGGCTCGCTGATGAGGTCGACGAATAAATCCCGATCGGAAGGCAGTCGCCGTGTCATCCGGCCTGTTTCCCGCGACATCGCCCGGCAACAGTGACGACTTCACACCGCTCCGGCAGATGTGCCGCCCTCGCTACAGGTCGCCATCGGGTGCCGCGGCGACGAGGCGATCCTCTGGATTCAGGGCGAGGTCGACCTAGCGACGGCGCCGCAGTTCTCGGCGGCTCTGGCCGTCGGGATCGCGGTGGGTGCCGGCAGCCTCGTCGTGGATCTCCAGGACGTCGCGTTCATCGACTGCGGCGTGGGCCTGCGGTCCGACGGCGAGGTCGAGCTCGCAACCGTTGAGCTGTTCGGTGACGTCGTCAACGCCGCGCTGGTCGACGGCGAGGCCGCGTCCCGGTCAGTCGTCGTGGAGCTCGATCGTGTCCGGTTCATGAGCGCGGCCGGCGTCGCGGTCTTCTGCCTGGGGCATCACGGGCGAGCGGGGGGCTTCGGGTTCCGGCTGGCCGGCGGCCCGGCGGTGGTGCGGTGGATCCTCCGTGTCACCGGAGTCACCGGGGTCACCGGCGCTCTGGAGCACTACGACCCGGTCGCCGAGGCGCTGGCACCGGCGAGCCCCGGCCGCGGGTCGCGGGAGGGGACGCAGGGGGAGGAAGCGTCGGGACGGCTACGCGCACCCTCGCGCCGCTGTTCGCCGAGCGGGTCCGGTTTCCTGTTGATCATCCACGGCAGCAGGTCCCGCGCGCGGAGCTGATCAAGGGATACCTGCCGGTCGCGCTGCACGTCGCGCGCAAAGTGTGAGCTCGCCCGGCACCAGGACGTTGATCTCGACACAGTGATCGAAGCGCTGCAGGCCGCCCGTCGATCCGCGTTGCGAGCCGGCGTTGATTCGCCGCACGTGCGGATGGCGGAGCGAACCGAGATGTCCGAGCACCTGCAGAGCGCGCTGGCCTCCCGTGCCGTGATCGACCAGGCTCTTGGCGTGGTCATGGGCCAGAATCGGTGCACCGCCGACGAGACGTTCGATATCCTTCGGATGAACTCCCAGAAGCGCAACGTCAAGCTCCGAGACGTCCGGTCGAGATATCTCCGCGGTCAGCGGGCAATCGCCCGCCACCGAAGCACGGTTCACCTGAGAGCACGTGGAGCGATTGTCAGATCCGTCTGTGGGGCACGTCTTCACGGGGTTGTCAGGGGTGCGGGCTGAAGGAGAAGCGCAGGCCGAACGGGCTGAGCGTGCCCGGCAGCCGCCGGCCCGGGTACAGCGGGGGCTCCGACGTGAGCCGTATGTCGTGGCGTTCGAGCAGCGATGCGAGCAGGGTGCTGGCGAGGAAGAGCACGAGGTTCTGACCCGCGCATATCGCGGGTCCCGCGCTGAACGGCACCAGCGACCCGCTTGCTTGCGCCGTTCCGTCTTGCCAGATGCCTGGGGTGAAGTGGTCGGCGTAGGGCAGACGCTCGTCGTCGCGGTGGAAGAACGGGGCGAGCACGACGACGAGCGTCTTCGCCTGCAGCGTCCGCCCACCCAGTTCCGTGGTTGTGGTGGTCTCGCGCAGGATGGCGGGCGTGGTCGGCCAGAGCCGGACCGACTCGAGTACGGCCGCGCGTAGGCCGGGCAGGTCCTGGGGTGTAACGAGGTCGCGTCCCCTCAGCTCCGCTGCGACGGCGGCGAGTTCAGTGGGGTGGCTGGCCAGCAGCGCCAGCGCGCGGAAGGTGGCCATCCCGGCCGGGTCGAAAGCGAACAGCCACTGCGGCACCTGTTCCTCGGGGTGGGTCTCCGGGTTCTTGGGCGTCTTGGCGTTCGCCTCGGCGAGGCTGCCCGGTTCGGCTCTGTGCAGCTGCACCCGTAGTCGTTGCAGGAACTCCTCGCGCAGGTCCCTTCGCGTGGGGTGGAGGAGCGACCAGTTGGCCCTTCCTCGCAGCCGGGCGAGCAGGTCGGTCAGCTCGTGGTTGTTGCGGGCGGAGTCGCCGAGCACGATGCGGCGAACGATCCGGGACCACACCGGAATGAAGGTGTTCCAGTCCAGGGTGCCGGTCCGCTCCATATCGGTGAGGAGTGCGCCCGTCTAGCGCCCTGACTACGGATCTGTGAGTGTCGCTGCGGTGCTCCCGGGTGGAGCACCACGAGGCTCGGTGCCGGCGGCTCCGGCGTGACTCATTACGGATCCGGCCGTTCCGGCGCGCCCTTCATCTTCTGCGATACGGAAATACGTTGGCAGCCCTTGGGATACAGGCATCCGCAGGGCCTGCGCGATAGCGATACGCACGAAGCTGCCACCGGCAGTCCAAATTGATCAGTTGGCGGGTGAAAACCAACCGCCTTCGATCTATCCTCCGGGACGAACCGGGCCTCCACACGGGCGCCGGCGCCGAGTCGGTCAGGACTGCACGAAGGCCAGCAGGTCAGCGTTGATCGTCTCGGCCTCGGTGGTCGGCATGCCGTGCGGGAATCCCTTGTACGTCTTCAGCATCCCGTTCTGCACGAGCTCGGCGGACAGCGGTCCGGAGTCGGCGTAGGGAACGATCTGGTCATCGTCGCCGTGCATCACCAGGACCGGCACCGTGATGGTCTTGAGGTCCTTGGTGAAATCGGTCTGGGAGAAGGCAACGATGCCGTCGTAATGTGCCTTCGCCCCGCCCATCATTCCCTGGCGCCACCAGTTGTCGATGATCGCTTCCGAGGGTTCCACACCAGGGCGGTTGAAGCCGTAGAAGGGGCCCGACGGCAGGGCCCGGTAGAACTCGGACCGGTTGGCAGCCAGCTGGGCCTGGAGGTCGTCGAAAACGCTCTTCGGCAGGCCGCCAGGGTTGGCGTCGGTCTGCACCATGAGCGGCGGCACCGCACTGATCAATACCGCTTTCACCACGCGGCTCTCACCGTGTCGAGCGATATAGCGGACGACCTCGCCGCCACCGGTTGAGTGCCCCACATGCACTGCGTCCTGGAGATCGAGATGGGCAATCAGCGCAGCCAGATCGTCGGCGTAGTGATCCATGTCGTGACCGTCGCTGGTCTGCGTGGAGCGTCCGTGCCCGCGCCGGTCATGGGCGATGACGCGGTAGCCGTGCTGTAGGAAGAACAGCATCTGGGTATCCCAATCGTCACCCGAAAGCGGCCAGCCGTGGCTGAAGACGATCGGTTGACCCGAGCCCCAGTCCTTGTAAAAGATCTCCGTGCCATCGGTCGTGGTGATCGTGCCCATGCGCTGCCTCCGTTGGTTTGGGCCCTGATGCCGAAAACGTGCGCGCTCGCAGCGTAACCGTCAGTCAAGGAGGCGAACCACACTCGTCCAGTTCGCGGTGGCGGCCGATCAACACCACACCCGGCACAGCAGCTGAGGCACGGCTGCCAGCCTGGTCCAAATGCGTCAGTCCAACACCTTCCACGCCCGTCTTAGGTACCTGGTAATGGGTCCGCCATGGGATCGAACCCCTGAACCCGCGGATTGAAAGATCGCAGCCACACCGCCGGCGCGCCGACGCCGACGCCGTGGCGCCCGTTGCCGTGACCGCGACGCGAACTTCTCCGAGACCAACACCACCGAGGCCGCCCCGCTGTACACCGGGTGACAGGGGGTACCGCGGCGCACTGGACCGCGACAAGGACGCATCGCCTGCAAGCAGGTGTCTGGTCGGCGTTCCGTGGCGTCGCCGGTGGATCTCCGGCGTTGGTGCTCGCTCGCGTAGCTGGTCCATTCTCATCATCGGTGAGCTCGGATCCGCTGAGCGCCGGGCGTGTCCGCCTCGCGCAAATCCGGCCCGTGCGCGAACCTCGAGATCGGCCTTGACGGCTACGGGGCCGTGGTCGCCGTGGTGCACCACGGTGTGAAGCCTTTGTCGACGGATCGTGGCGGCCAGTTTCTGCGGCCTCCAGTCGCTCGGCGCGGGTTCCGGTTCCCCGCCGCCGGGCCGTCCCATGGCAGCTCATGTGCCAGTTGCTGGTCCGTTGCAGCCTTCTGACCGGCACTCGATAGGCACCCTTCAGGGCTTGTGCTTCTGCTGTCGGATTCGACACAAGACGCGTGTTTGTGAGACGGCTGTGGCGGGCATGTCCTCGTCAGGCCGACTGGGCCGAGGCTCGGGTGGATGTCGAGGAGGTTGCGGTGCCGAATCCGGGTATCAAGGATGAAAAGAGGTATCAGAAGCTGCGCGACAAAGGAGCCTCCAAGGAGAAGGCGGCTCGGATAGCGAACGCGTCGGCCGGTGAGGGCCGTAAGACGGTGTCCAGACGCGGCGGCCGATCCTCCAGCTATGAGGACATGAGCAAGGTGGAGCTGTACGACCGGGCCAAGGAGGTCGGCATTCCTGGTCGATCGAGCATGTCGAAGAAGGAACTGGTCAAGGCTCTACGAAACCACTGAACGTCGCCGGGGAACCCCGCTGTTTCGCCGACCGGCGCGAGGCCCGCGCCCTGTACGCGGTCCTCCTTGTCGAGGATCGGTCGAGCCGGCCGGCCGTGCGCGTCGGCGACCGGCACGTCTTCCAGACCGGCGCTCAGGGCGGTCGCGAACCGCAGTCCTACCTGGAGCGTCCGCGCACCCCGCAACCCGACGACGAGGCGCCGGAGGCCGAATGGGGCGCCGGCCCGGACCTGGGCGCCGGCCTCGTCCGGTGGTGCCGACAACGGCCACCCGTTGGTCCGGATCAGCTTCACCGGCCCACAGGCTCCGGCACACGCCGTGACGGCGTTGAGGCGGACTGGTACACGAGCAGGGGAAAGCTCGCCGACCGGCTGTTCGTACCATCGTTCGTGCTCCGCGACCCGAGGCGCACGATCAATTCGGCCTCGGTGCCGTACTGGACCTTCTTCTCGGTCCGGCCCGCCCGCCCTGCGTTCGAGTCCCACCTGGGGCGGAGCGCGCCGTACCGAGAGGTCCACATCCTGCTGTTCCAGCACGGCGTCGAGTCCGAGGGCATCGCCGGCCAGGACGAGTGGACGGGGTTCGCCCGCCGCCACGGCGCGACAACCCGGCAGCTCGCCCTGGACCGGGGTCGCTTCCCGTATGAGGTCACTTCGTGGATGACGACGACCGGGATGCCGTGAGTGATCGGCCGCATTCTCGCCCTTCGCGGTGTGCCCTCCCGGCCTGGGTCGCGCGCGCCCAGATATATCTGCCGGGTCGCCGCCATTTGTGTGCGTGGTTCAGGCGACGACCCGCACGGTCTCAGTTGGGGGGCGGTGGCATCAGGCACGACCATGCCGGCCTGCACGCCCGTGACAAGGTAGTCCAGCGCTTGCTGGCCGATGCGCTCGCCGGGGAACAGCACCGGGATGCCCGGCGGGTACGGGGTGATCTGCTCGGCGCAGATGCGCCCGACCGCTTCCGTCACCGGGATGTCCTGAGTGCGCGTGAAAAAGGCGTCGCGCGGCAGCATGACGGTCTCGAGGCCGAGGTCCTCCAGCAGCGGCAGCTTGATCGGCGCCGTCCCAGGAAGGTCGGAGGCCCGGGTGAGGTCGGTCAGCGCGTCCAAGAGCAGGTCCGCGGTGACCGCGTCGTCGGCGATCGTGAGCTGCGCCTCGATCCGCCGGTGGTCGGACAGCCCGACGTCGACGCCGTGGTGAGCGCGGAGCCAGTCGGCCACCTGGTAGCCACTGATCCCGAGATCGGCCAGGTCGACCAGGACCTTCAGCGGGTCAAGTTCCTTGGACGCCTCGGCGCCGAGCAGCTCGTCGTGCAGTACACGTGGGCCGGGGAGGTTGCCGATACGGTTCCGAACGTCGGCAGCCAGGTTGAGCGCGCTGGTCAGCAGCTCGTGCCCCTGCTGGACCATCTGGCGACGCCAGCCATCCATCGCCGCATACATCAGCACGTTGGGGCTGGTGGTGGAGACCATGTCAGCGCATGCCCTGAGACGAGAGGGATCTACGAGGTCTCCCTGGAGGTGGAACACCGAGCCCTGCTCCAGCCCAGCGCCCATCTTGTGAATGCTGAGGACGCACAGGTCCGCGCCCGCATCCATGGCCCAGGTCGGCAGGCCATCATGAAAGGGAAAGTGGGCGCCCCACGCCTCGTCGACGATCAGCGGGAGGCTCCGCTAGTGGCACAGCCGCCCGATCGCGGTGATGTCGGCGCAGGTTCCATAAGGCGTGGGGCTGGTGATCAGAACTCCGGCGACGTCGGGATCGCGGTCCAGGGCCCGCCCGACCTGCGGATGCGCCCATGGCGGCCCGCGACGGCCAGCATGGCGCTCTTGACCGAGAGCGAGCTGCCGCAGGTGGAGAAGAATGCGTGATCGGCGCCGACCGCGTCGGCCATCAACTCCTGGGCCTGCTCGATGACCTTCCCCGACGAACGCCTATCGTCGAGCCCTCCCGTCGCGAGCATGTCACCGCGGAGGACGTCATCGCCCAGGATCGCGAGCACTCGTAGGTCGGCGCCCCGGCCCTGCTTATGCCCGGGGGGACTGTAAGGGATATGGCCGCGTTCAGCGCGCGAAAGGCTGACGTGATCGACCCCACTTGAGGAGAGGCCAGGCACAAGCTTCACCCTTGGGGCCCAAACTCGGGTCTCACGTCCTGCGAACTGCTGAGATTCGTCGCGTAGACCACGAAGCCCGTCGAGCCGTCGACATGGCGCCGAGGATCGGCGCCCACCACCCCAGGCGATCACGTTCCGCGAAAGGCATCCCGGCACGGGCGGTACCCGTTGTGCCGCCGCCAGTCCATCATCACCGGGCCGCTCTGGCCGCCCTCTCTGCCGTCGAGATCCATCCCCGCTTGAGTGACACGAAGGCTTAGCCGGTTGTGGGTGTCGAGAAGGAACGCGACCGCGGCGCGCGAGAACCGCGCGATGATGGCCACGCTGGACCGCCGAATCGCCACCCGAGCGCCCCGGCGGCGATCTGCGAGCGCATCAGCGCTGTCCGAGCGGCGGCAGCGGTTCCGCCTTGCCGACGATGAACGCGTAGGTGAGCGCACCGACCACGGCCACGATCGCGGCCAGTAGGAAGGCCGGCAGGTACGAGCCGTTGTAGATGTCGAGCAGCAGCCCGAACACGAACGGGCTGATGATCCCGGCGATGTTCGACGCGAAGTTCTGGATACCGCCGATCGACGCGACGTGCCGCGAGCTCGGCGCGATGTCGCCAGGCAACGACCAGATTCCGGTCGCGGCGATTGCCAGGCTGGCGTAGGACACCGCGAGGAACAGCAGCGCCACGTACACCGACGACGCCGGTGCGGCGAACACGATCGCGGCTCCTCCGAGCAGGCCGCCGACCATCACGGTCTTGCGGACCTTCGTGACGTTCGCGCCACGCTTGATCAACCGGTCGGCGACGAGTCCCGCGACCCAGCCCCCTACGATCGCCGCGATGCCGGGCAGCGTCCCGAGCGTGCCCAGCTGCAGGAGATCGAGTCCGCGCGCTTCCTTCAGGTACGTCGGGAACCACGTCAGGAAGAAGTAGATGACGAAGTTCAGGCAGAAGAAGCCGAGCATCATCCCTT
>JAODNO010000408.1 GCA_025465235.1 Pseudonocardia sp. | reverse complement strand
GGGTGAGGCAGCGGCAGTGTCGGCGGCTGCGAGGAAGCAGATCGCGGTTGCTCGGCTTGTGCAGCCAGGCCGGCCTCGACGGGCAACGTCTCGCGGACTGATCGCGGGTTCCCGACGGCGGGACCATCTGATTACTTGACGATCTCCAGGACCGCCATCATGCCCAAGTCCTCGTGGTTGAGGATGTGGCAGTGCAGGACGGTCTTACCGGTGTAGTCGGTGAAGGCCATCCGGATGACGATCTGTCCTTCAGCGGGAACGCTCGCGGTGTCCTGCCAGCCGTGGCCGTCGTGCGGCCGGCCGTTGATGCTCATCAGCTGGAAATCGTTGACGTGGACGTGGAAGGAGTGTTCCTCATTGCTGTCGTTGCGGACGGTCCACTCCTCGACGGTGTTCAGCTTGGATTGGATGTCCACCCGGTTCGGGTCGAACTGCTTCCCGTTGATGTAGTACCGGTCAGGGTTGTCTGTCTCGGAGAACACGACGGTGCGCCGCGCGGCGACCGTAGCGCGGCTCAGGTCCTCTGTCGGCGCAAAGGTGGTGGGCAGCGCCACCGGCCGTGTCGGTGGCCCATCGGAGACCACGGTGGCCAGGGTCGCCTGCGGGAACTGGTTGCCGGCAGGCCCGGTGCTGTACGGCAGTGTCTGCAGTTGGGTGCTGCCGGGCGGGCCGCCGCGTACGAGCACGTCGAACCGGGCGCCGGCCGCGAGGAGGAGTGAGTCCGCCGCCCAGATCCGGTTGACGGGGTTGGCGTCGTGGGCGATGACCTGGAACTGCTGTCCCTGCAGATGGACGTTGTAGTAGATGTTGGCGCTGATGTTGGCCAGCCGCCACAGTTGGACCTCGCCTGGCCGGATCGTGATGGTCGGGTTCAGCTGGCCGTTCACCGTGCGGTTGGTGGCTGCGCTGATGTGCAGGTCCTTGGTCTTGACCGCGTCGCCCTCCACCTGGAAGTCCTTGAGTGCGATGACGTGCTCGGTGATGTCACGCAGGTCCGGCGGTAGATACTGGTTCAGCCCGTCGACGATGATCACACCCGACATCCCTCCGGCTACCTGGGGTGCGGATACCGGGTGCGCGTACGAGTGGTACCAGTAGGTGCCGGGCGCGAGATTGTCCGGGAATTGGTAGGAGTAGTGGAACGTCTGGCCGGGGTGGATGTGGATGAAGACGTTGTCGGCATTGCCGCTCGGTGACACGTGCAGCCCGTGCACGTGCAGGTTGGTGTACTCCTTGTCCAGCCGGTTCTCCCACGCCAGCTCCAGCCTGTCTCCCGGCCGGATCCGGAGCGTGGGTGGCATGTAGTGGCCGTTGTAGGTGAAGGCCCACAGCTTGCGGCCGGCCACGTCCACCTGCTCCCTGGCCACGACGATCTGCGCCCGCAGGAGCCCGTTGTGGCTCACCAGCTCCTGTGGGTCCTGCAGCGGAGATCCCTCTTGCGCGGATGCTGACGGCAACGGGTCACCGGCGCAGCCGGTCACCACGGTGGCGATGGCAAAGATCATGGCGGCGGCCAGGTAGGTCAGCTTGAGTCGAGAACGCATCACGTCTCCAGATGTGGATGCGGGAGCCATCGGTCCTGGTAGTTGGATGACGCGCCGGCACAACTTGGCAGTCTGGCCGAACCAGTGCGGTTGGCTGTGGTCACTGTCATGCCTGTGGCGGCCCGACCACCGGCTGTCGAAAAGGTTCATCTCGGCCACCTTCCCTTTCTCGTTACCCTCCCCGCCGTGGCGGGTTTCCATGGGCGTCTGGGGCGAGCGGTGGTGTGTTAGCCATCCATCGGCGTTTCACCCATCCACGAGGCTTGCGCCGATTAGGTGTCCCCAGATGCGCAATTGCGCCGGCTCGATTTCGGCTGGGCGAATTGGATTAAGGCAGAGCCGTATCCGATCGACGCGCGCCGGTCGCGGTGCGCGGCCATCGGGTGGATGGCCCGTGGCCTAGCGGTGGCGGCATCGGCCCCGCGAGCTCTTCGTCGGCGGCGTGGGTGCCACAGCGCCCGCGCCCGGGCGAACGTGGCGGTTCAATGCTCACCGCCGCTGAAACGGCCCGCCACGCCCGCGGCACCGCCGCGAACCGGGCGCCGCACGCCGTCCAGGAGAGCGGCCGGCGGCGAGCCGCAGCAGCGACGAGGCGGGGGCCGTCCGGGACGGGATCCGCCCGTGCGCGCGCTCTCGTGGCGCCAAGGCTGCCGACCTCCGGTGGTGTACGTGTCACGGTGGCCGATCTGTTCTGCAGGTCAAGTCCCCGGGCGTTGGGCGGTTCAACCCCCACGTCGTCGCCCCCGCCCAGGGCATCAGGTGACAGAAAGCAGGACACCTGACACCGAGCGGCCGACCCACGACGAGCACGGCCAGCGGGTGTACGACACGAAGGCCGGCGTGAGCTTGGCCCCTGACGCCGGACATGATGTTCCCCCGGCTCGGCGGACTCGGGTTACTGGATGATCACTGATCCCCAGTAGTCCGGAGGACACCCCGAGATGCCCAAGCGGTACCCACCCGAGTTCCGGCGCAAGGTCCTCGACCTCGTCACGGCCGGCCGTCGTGTCGCGCAGGTCGCCGCCGATCTCGACATCAGCCAGCAGGGCATCTACTCCTGGCGCCGCCACCAGATGATCGACCTCGGGCAGGCTCCCGGGACGACCACCACCGACAACGCCGAGCTGGTCGCGGCGCGCCGGCGGATCGCCGAGCTCGAGATCGAGGTCGCGATCCACCGCCGCGCCGCGGAACTACTGAAGGACGCGATCGACCCAAAAGACGGTTCGAGGCCATCACCGTGATGGCCTCGGAAGGGCTCCCGGTCAACATCGCCTGCCGGGTCCTCAACGTCTCGCACTCGGGCTACTACGACTGGCGCAGCCGGGCACCGTCGTTGCGTGCGGTGCGCCAGGTCTGGCTGACCGACCTTGTCATTCAGGTGCACGCCGAGTCGTTCGGCGTCTACGGCGCCCCACGGGTGCACGTGGAGCTGACGCTGGGCCGGAGCATCGTCGTCGGGCACCGCACGATCGCGCTGCTCATGCGCCGCGCCGGGATCAAGGGCCTGCCGAATCATCGACGGCCCCGCCCGCGTCACGACACCCTGACCGCGGTGGATCTCGTCGATCGCAACTTCGCCCGCCTGGCGCCGAACCAGCTGTGGGTCACCGACATAACCGAGCACCCGACGAGGGAGGGCAAGGTGTACTGCGCGGTCGTCCTCGACGTGCACTCGCGGCGCGTCGTGGGCTGGTCGATCGACTCCAGCCAAACCGCCGCGCTGGCCACCAACGCACTCGGCATGGCCATCGCCAACCGCACCCCACGACCACCCGGGACGGTGATCCATTCCGATCACGGGGTGCAGTCACCTCGTGGGCGTTCACCCGCCGCGCCCACGACTCCGGGCTGGTGCCGTCCATGGGCTCGATCGGGGACTGCTTCGATAACACGGTTATCGAGTCGTTCTGGGGACGCGTGCAGACCGAGCTGCTCAACCGGCGCCGCTGGAAGACCCGCATCGAGTTGGCCAACGCATTGTTCGAGTATCTCGAGATCTTCCACAACCGCCAGCGCCGCCACAGCGCCCTGGGCATGCTCACCCCGACCGAGTACGAGATCCTGCACAGCATCGACCCCGTTGCCTGAACTCCAGCAACCCGAGTCCGTCAAAGCGGGG
>JAODNO010000401.1 GCA_025465235.1 Pseudonocardia sp. | reverse complement strand
GTGGTGTGCCCACACCACCGATGACAGCGCCGTGATGCTGATCGTCGCGAAGACCATGCCCCTGTATCCGAACAGCGGCTTACGGGAGAAGACCGGGATGACCTCGGTGATGATGCCGAAGAACGGCAGCGCCACGATGTAGACCTCGGGATGCCCGAAGTACCAGAACAGGTGCTGCCAGAGGATTGCCCCGCCGTTGGCCGGGTCGAAGACGTGCGTGCCGAGGTGCCGGTCGGCCAGAATGCCGAAGAGTCCCGCGGTGAGAACCGGGAACGCGATGAGGATGAGGATCGCTGTCGCGAGGATGTTCCAGCAGAAGATCGGCATCCGGAACATCGTCATACCGGGGGCGCGCAGGCAGATGATAGTGGTGGTGAAGTTGACCCCACCGAGGATCGTCCCCAGACCGGAGACGATCAGCCCCACCGCCCACAGGCTGCCTGCGACCCCGGGTGAGGACGTCTCGCTGTGTAGGGGCGCGTAGGCGGTCCAGCCGAAATCGGCCGCACCGCCGGGGGTCAGGAAACCGGACAGCACGATCAGCCCGCCGAACAGGAACAGCCAGTACGAGAAGGCGTTGAGCCGCGGGAACGCGACGTCGGGTGCACCGATCTGCAGCGGCACGATGTAGTTGGCGAAGCCGAACAGGATCGGCGTCGCGTACAGCAGCAGCATGATCGTGCCGTGCTGTGTGAACAGCTGGTTGTACTGCTCGTTGGACAGGAACTGCTGCCCCGGCACCGCCAGCTCGGCGCGCATAAGCAGCGCCATCAGACCGCCGACCAGGAAGAACCCGAACGACGTCACCAGATACAGGATGGCGATGTCCTTGGGATCGGTGGTGTGCAGCATCTTCACCAGCGTGGATCCCTTGACCGGCCGGCGCGCCGGATAGGGGCGCGGGGTGACCGGCTTCGGAGAGACAGCGGTCATGGTGCCTCCTGGTGCGTGAGCCCGCGCTCGACGCCGAAGTCCGCGTGTGAGGACGGTAGGAGCTGTGAGGCGCGCTGTCGACACCCGTTCGTTGGCACTGTCGTCCCTCGTTGCGCCCTCTCACGGTGCGTCAGGAGCAGAGCGCGGTACTTTCGCGCACATAGCCCCGTTCCGGTACCGGATGTAGCGCGACCGGGGCCGACGTCGACGAGTGGCAGTGGCGATGCCACCTGTGCGAGGCGGTCGACGACCCCTGAACGGCGGGACGGTGCAGCACCCAAGCCCGATACCGAAGCAGATGCAGTCCGAGCCAGATGCAGTCCGAGGCAGAGGAGCCGAGCATGAGGATCGCGATGGTGGGCCTGGGCCGGATGGGCGCGAACATGGTGCGCCGGCTGATCCGTGACGGCCACGAGTGCGTCGTCCACGACATCTCGGAGGAGGCGGTGCAGCGGCTGGTCGACGAGGGCGCCCATGGAGCGGGATCGCTCAAGGAGCTCGTCGCCGCGCTCGCGCCCCCGCGCACGGTGTGGCTCATGCTCCCGGCAGCCATCACCGGATCCACCGTGATCGACCTGCTCGGCCTGCTCGACTCCGGTGACGCGGTCGTCGACGGCGGCAACTCCTCCTACCGCGACGACATCGACCGCGCCGAGGTCGCCGCCGTCCACGACATCGACTACGTGGACTGTGGCACCAGCGGCGGGGTCTGGGGGCTCGACCGTGGGTACTGCCTGATGATCGGCGGCCCGGACCGTGCGGTCGACCGGCTCGACCCCGTCTTCGCGTCGCTCGCCCCCGGCGTCGGCACCGCGGGACGCACCCCTGGCCGCACCGGGGAGGTGTCCCGCGCCGAGCACGGCTACCTGCACTGCGGTCCGTCCGGCGCCGGGCACTTCGTCAAGATGGTGCACAACGGTATCGAGTACGCGCTGATGGCGGCCTACGCCGAGGGCTTGAACGTGATCCGCGGCGCCGGGGCCGGCAAGCACCCGGCGGAGGCCGACGCCGAGACCGCCCCCCTGCGCGAGCCGCGCTACTACCCCTACGACGGCATCGACCTCGGGGAGGTCGCCGAGGTCTGGCGCCGCGGCAGCGTCATCGGCTCGTGGCTGCTGGACCTCACTGCCGAGGCACTGGTCGCCGATCCGCAGCTCGAGCAGTTCACCGGCCGCGTCTCCGACTCCGGCGAGGGCCGCTGGACGTCCATCGCGGCCATCGAGGAGGGGGTCTCCGCGCCGCTGCTGACCGCGGCGTTGTACAGCCGGTTCGCCTCGCGGGGCAGTGAGCTGTTCGCCGACAAGGTGGAGTCGGCGCAACGCAAGGAGTTCGGTGGGCACGCCGAGAAGCCGGCAGCGTCTTGACCGCGCCAGTGCCCGCAGCGGACGCACTGGTGCTCTTCGGCGTCACCGGCGACCTTGCGCGGAAAATGATCCTGCCCGCCCTGTACCGGCTCACCGAGCGGGGAGAGCTCAGCGTGCCGGTGATCGGTGTCGCGCGCACGGACTGGGACTCCGACGCGCTGCGCAAACACGTCGGGGAGAGCGTGCGCGCGGCGCTGCCGGACGTCGACGACGTTGTGCTCGAACGGCTGCAGCGGGCCGTGCACGTGGTGGCGGGCGACTACGGCGACCCCACGACGTTCGACCGGCTCGCGACAACCCTGCGCGAACAGGCCGGGGCGGAGGCATTCGTCGTGCACTACCTGGCCGTGCCGCCCGGGCTGTTCGGGACCGTGGCCGACGCCCTCGCCGCGGTCGGGCTCAACGCGCACGCCCGGCTCGTCGTGGAGAAGCCGTTCGGCCACGACCTCGCCTCCGCCCGCGCGTTGAACGCCCAGCTGCGCCGGAACTTCGACGACGACCGCCTGTTCCGCGTCGACCACTACCTCGGCCAGGAGCCGGTGGAGGACCTGCTGGTGCTCCGCTTCGCCAACACGGTGATCGAACCGCTGTGGAACCGCACCTGGATCGACCACATCGACATCACGATGGCCGAGGACTTCGACGTCGCGGACCGCGGCTCCTTCTACGACGCCGTCGGCACGGTCCGGGACGTGGTGCAGAACCACCTGCTGCAGGTGCTCGCCTACCTGACGATGGAGGCCCCGCAGAGCGACTCCGCGGAGGACCAGCGCGATGCGAAGCACCGGCTCCTGCAGGCGGTACGCGCGGTCGACCCGGCCGAGGTGGTGCGCGGGCAGTACACGGGCTACCGCGATGTCCCCGGCGTCGCCGCCGACTCCACGACCGAGACGTACGTGGCCCTGACCCTGCACATCGACGACGACCGCTTCACGGGTGTGCCGGTCCACATCCGGGCCGGCAAGGCCTTGCCGGAGACCGTGCTGGACCTGGTCGTCGTACTCCGGTCACCGCCCCGCCCGCTGTTCCACGGCGCAGTGCAGGACCCGCCACCGAACCGGATCCGGCTGCGCCTGCAACCCGACGCTGGGGTGACCTTCTACCTGCTCGCGAAGCAGCCGGGCAGTGGCGATATCGCCACGGAGCTGCCGGTGTCGGTCGACTTCCGCGAGGTGCTCGGCCCGGTGCATGCGGCGTACGAGCGGATCTTCGCCGACGCGCTGACGGGCAACCCTGCGCATTTCGCGCGGATGGATACGCTCGAGGAGGCGTGGCGGGTCGTCGAGCCCATCCTCGACCCGGGCACCGCGCCCCTCCCGTACGCGCCCGGCACGTGGGGTCCGACATGAGCGAGCTTGCGAGCGAATCAGTGTCACAGCGCCTTCGCGCAGCGCCGACCGAGCGCAGCGAGGGAGTGCGATGAGCCGCGACATCGGTCCGGCGCCACCCCCACTGCCGTAGTGCGGCCGGCCGAGGAGGGGCGGGGGACGGAGCGGCACGTCGGCAAGCTGCGCGCGTGGCTGCACCGCCACGACCCTGGCCTCGTCGTGGTCCACCGTGCACTCCGCGTCACCGCTGCCGCCTGCGTGGGCTTCTACCTCTGCCGTTACGCACTCGGGGCCGCCGAGACCGCCGTGTACGCCCTGTTCGGGGCGATCGCGCTGGGCGCACTGTCCGAGGTCACCGGAGAACCCGGCCAGCGCACCCGCACCTATCTCGCGGCGCTGCTCGTCGGCCTCGTACTCGTCTCGCTCGGCACCATGCTCGCCGCGAGCACCTGGGCGGCCGCCGCCGGCATGCTGGTCGTCGGGTTCGCGGTGACCTACGCGGGCGTCGGCGGTCCGCGGGTCGCAGGCGTCGCCAACGGGCTACAGCTGTTCTACGTGCTGCCGTGCTTCCCGCCGTTCGCCCCCGGCTCGCTCGACGATCGCCTCATCGGCCTCACGGTCGGGGTGCTGCTGCTCGCGGTCGCCGACCGGCTGCTCTGGCCCGCTCCGGCGCCCCCGGACGTGGCCCTCCGCGTCGCCCACGCAGCAGGTGCCGCGGCCGCGTACGCCCGTGCGCTGCAGGCGGCAACGGCGGCCGGTGACCCGACCGGGCCGGCGTTCCGCTGCACCGACCTTCGCGCGGAGGCGGGCCACGCCGCCGATGCCCTCCGGCTGAGCAACCTCGCAGCGACGGGGCGACCGACCGGGCCCAGCGTGCACGACCGCAGCGTCACTCGTGCGGCAGCCTCCGTGCGGATGGCCATCGCCCGGCTCGGAACATCCGCCGACCGGCTGGGCAGGCGGGACGCCGTGGAGCCCGAGGCGGCAACCCTCGAGATGCTCCCCGAGACGGCACGGCTCCTCGGCGCAGACGCCGATGCGCTCGAGGCGGTGCGCGACGCCCTGCGCCGTACCGGGCCGCCGCCCGCCCCGGACGTCGTGGACCGCCCCCTGCGGAGCTACGTCGAGCACGGGACACGCCGGCTGGCCGCCGGGGTCGACCCCGAACCGTGGCTGCCCGCCGCGCTCGCGGTGGTCGCGGTCACCGAGGCCCTCCGCACACTCGTGCTGGCCGTCCGCGGCACCGTCGGGGCTTCCGTGCCGCCGCAGGCCGACACCCCCGACGACTTCTGGTTCCTGCACGCCTCCTCCCGCAAGCTCTGGTCGGAGCGCCTGCGTGCGCACCTCACCCCGCGATCGGTCTATCTGCAGAACGCGGTCCGGCTCGCGCTCGGCCTGGCCGCTGCCCGCCTCGTGGCGGGCGCGTTCGACCTTTCGCACGGATTCTGGGTGCTGCTCGCCACGCTGAGCCTGATGCGAACCTCGGCCGTCGCCAGCCGTGCAGTGCTGGTACGGGCGTTCTCCGGGACTGTCGCGGGAGCGGTGGCCGCCGGGCTCGTGCTCACCTTCGCGGGGTCCGACACCACGGTGTACGCGTGGGTCACCCCGCTGCTGATGATCGTGGCGTTCGCGGCGGGTCCACTGCTCGGGCTGGCAGCCGCGCAGGCAGGCTTCACCCTCGTCGTCGCCGTCGTCTTCGCCCAGGTCGCACCGGCTACCTGGCAGCTGGCCGCGGACCGGCTGCTCGACGTCGTCGTCGGCGGCCTGATCGGGGCGGTGATCGGGGCGGCCGTGTGGCCGCGCGGTGGCAGCGGGGAGGTCCGCCGGGTGGCCGCGGAGGCCTTGGACGCCGGCGCCGACGAGATCGTCGCCACCGCATTCTTCCTGACCAGGGCGGGTGGGGCGCCGCCATCGACGGCACTCGTCCAGCTGTCGGTCATGTTCGACCACACTTACGCCCAGTACCGCACCGAGCCCGGCGGGCCCGGTCCCGCGCCCGACTGGCTCGTCGTACTCGCCGTGGTGCACCGCATCGGCGACCGCGCGCAGACCATGCGGCTGCGGCACCCGGAGGCCGACCAGCTGCCGTGGCCCGACTTCGCGAGCCGGCTGCGGGCCGACGCGGCGGACGTCGCTGAGGCCTACCGCCGGGCAGCCGCCACGATCGCGGCCGGCAGGCCGCCCCCGGCAGGGGTAGCAGCACAGCTCCGCGAGCGCATCGCGGCGCAGCACCTGACCGTCACGTACACCGATTCGCCTGCGGAGGCGCTGCGGGCGTTCGACGGCTGGGGGTGGATCCACGCGCTGGTGGACGAGCTGGAGCGGATCGAGCACGCCCTGAGCCCGATGGCGCGGTCGAATGCGGTTCCGCAGCGCACGGCCGGGTCTTCGTGGCGGGGGACGCCGCGCACATCCACCGGCCGACCGGGGCGCAGGGCATGAACACCGGCGTCCGGGACGCGCTCGCGTTGGCGTGGCGGGTCGCGCTGGCCGTGCAGGGTGTGGCGGCCGACGGGCTGCTCCCCAGTTACGACACCGAACGGCGCCCTGTCGGCGAGGAGGTGGTCCATCGGACCGTCCGGCACGCACGTGAGGGCTGTGAGAGCGAGGACCGACGCGGCCTCCCGCACGTCGGCGACCGCCCGCCCCGCGACGTCGAGCGCGACTCGGCGGCTGCTGTTACCTCATGCGCCCCGATGGCCATGTCGGCTTCCGCGCGAGCCGCCTGCGCATCGACGAGCTGGCCGCCCACCTCGCGCTGGTCTTCCCGTGAGGGGCCGGAGCACCGGGAGCGCACTCCGATCGGGGACATGCCGAACCCTAGGCGCGAACGACCGTCGACCTTATGGTGGCGACGGTGAGCTCCGGTACTGAAGCCGACCGGCATCCCGCGGACCAGCGCGAACACCGGCTGCACAAGCTCGCGGCGGCGCGCGACGGGCACGGGCTCCCCTATCGCTACCCCACCGACCACACCGCGGCCGACATCCGGACGACGCACGGGGGTCTGGGTCCCGACACCTTCACGACGGACCGTGTGCGCGTCGCGGGCAGGGTCGACCTCATCCGGCGCCACGGGGGCCTGAGCTTCGCTGTGCTGCGCGACCGGACCGGCACGGTCCAGCTGTTCGTCGACACGGCCGTCCTCGGAGCCGATGGCCACCGCGCGTTCGACGACCTCGACCGGGGCGACTGGGTCGGCGCCGAGGGCACCATGATGACCACCCGGCGCGGCGAGCTCTCGGTCTGCGTCGAGAGCTTCGCCCTGCTGGGCAAGTCACTGTTCGAGGCCTCCGACAAGCATCGCGGACTCAGCGACGTCGAGACCCGCTACCGGCAGCGCTACGTGGACCTCGCCGCCAACGAGCGGACGCGCGAGATCTTCCGCATGCGCCACACCGCCGTCCGCGCGATCCGTCGACACCTGGAGGACAGGGGCTTCACCGAGGTCGAGGGCCCGGTGCTGCAGACGATCCAGGGTGGCGCATCGGCGCGGCCGTTCGTCACCCACCACAACGCGCTCGACCTCGACATGTACCTGCGCATCGCGCTGGAGCTGCACCTCAAGCGGCTGATCGTGGGCGGTCTCGACCGCGTCTTCGAGATCGGCAGGGTGTTCCGCAACGAGGGCATCGACACCCGACACAACCCCGAGTTCACGATGCTCGAGGCCTACCAGGCCTTCGCTGACTACCACGACATGATGGACCTCGTCGAGGGCATGATCATCGCCGCGGCGCGGGCCGCCCTCGGCGCCGACGGCGAGCTGGTCGTGCATTACGGCGGGCGCTCCATGGAGCTGGGAGCCGCGCCGTGGCCGCGGGTCCGGTTCGCCGACATGATCGCGGAGAAGACCGGGGCCACGATGCATCCCGGTATGCCGCTCGAGGACGCCAGGGCCGTCCTCGACCGGCTGCGCATCCCGTACGAGCGCAGCTGGGGCGCGGGCCGGCTCATGAAGGAGGTCTACGACGAGAAGGTGCAGCACGACGTCGTCGGGCCGGTCTTCTGCATCGACTACCCGCGCGAGGTCTCCCCGCTCGCCAGGACGCACCGAGACGACCCCGACTACGTGGAGCGTTTCGAGCTGATCGTCGCCGGGTTCGAGCTGTGCAACGCCTACTCCGAGCAAAACGACCCCGTCGAGCAGCTCGCCGCCTTCGAGGCGGAGGCCCGCGCGAAGGCAGGCGGGGACCCGGAGGCGGGCGACATCGACCTCGACTACATCCGCGCCCTGGAGCACGGCATGCCGTGCACCGGCGGCCTGGGACTCGGGATCGACCGTCTCGTCATGCTCCTGGCCGGCGTCGACTCGATCCGCGAAGTGATCCTCTTCCCGACGCTCCGGCCGGAGTTCGCCGTACCTCCGGGGAACGGACCGCAGGGCGCGCCCCGCCCCGTGCTGCCCCCCACCCCGGTGGTGCCTGGGACCGCGGCAGGCCAGCGGACGAGCGCCCCGTCCGGGGACGGGCTGCCCGCGTCGGCGGCCGGGCCGCTCATGGCGCTGCCCGACCTCGCTCCGGCGGCGCACCCGATCCCGCCGCCGGAGCGGCCTCCCGAACGCGGCCGGCTCGCCGTGCGGGTGATCGCCGTGCTCACCGCCCTCGCCGGGGTGGTGCAGCTGCTCGCCCAGATCCCCATCGTGCACGCCCGGATGAACGTACGCGACGAGCTCGGGCAACTGTGGCTCCCGGTGACCGGCCACGTCGTATCCGTGATCGTCGGGCTGCTCCTGATCCTGCTGGCCGACCAGCTGGCCAAACGCAAACGCCTGGCGTGGCGACTGGCCGTCGTCGCCTTCGCAGTCGGCGGATTCGCGCATATGGCGAAGGGCCCACACCCCGTCGCTATAACGATCAGCGTCGCAATGCTGGTGGCGCTGGTGTGGCAGCGCGACCTCTTCCGAGCCCCGGCCGACCCCCCATCGCTGCTTCGTCTGCTCCGGTTCGTGCCCCTCTACCTGGCGGGCGTGCTCGCCTTCGGGTTCGTCGCCCTCGAGGTCGAGCGTGACCACATCGACCCGGGGCTGACGCTCGGCGGCGGGCTCGCCACCATCGGCGGCGGGCTCGTCGGGGTCGACGGCCCCTACATCTACCGGTCGCCGTTCTTCGCCGCCTTCTTCCCCGTCGCACTGCTGGCGCTCGGTGTCGCCGGGCTGCTGGTGTTCGCAATCCTGGTGTTCCGGCCGCTGGTGGCACGCCACCCGCACACCGAGAGTGACTGGGAGCACGCCAACCGGCTCGTCCATACCTACGGCTGGGACACCCTCGCCTACTTCTCGCTGCGCGACGACAAGAGCTTCTTCTTCTCCTCCGACGGCGAGGCCGTGCTCGCCTACACCTATCTCGGCGGCTACGCGCTGGTCTCCGGTGACCCCATCGGGGAGCGCACGTCGGTTGTCCAGGTGCTGGACGAGTTCCTCGCCATGTGCGACGAGCGGGCCTGGAACCCCGCCTTCCTCGCCGTTCGCGAGGCCAGCATGCCGCTCTACGCCTCCCGTGGGTTCACCAGCTTCTACCTGGGCGACGAGGCGATCCTCGACTGTGCGCGGTTCACGCTGGAGGGGCCGAGGCGTAAGAGCCTGCGCGCGGCGGTGCGTCGCGTCGGACGCAGCTACCGCTTCCAGCTGGTCACCGAGTCGAACGCCTCGCCCCGACTGGTGGAGCAGCTCAACGCGATCAGCGCGAAGTGGCGGGGCAAGGCCCCCGAGCGCGGCTTCACCATGTCGTTGTCCCAGGACGTCACCGGCGCCGAGGCCAATCGTGAGTTCCTGCTGTGCGTCGCGCTCGACGAGGACGGTGTGCCGGGTGGCTTCCTGCGTGTCGTGCCCGCCTTCGGCCCGTCCTTCGGCTACACGCTCGACCTGATGCGCCACGACCCGGCCGCCCCGAACGGCATGACCGAGTTCCTGATCGCGGGGGCGGCGGCGGCGCTGGGGCAGCGTGGCATCCGCCGGCTGTCGATGAACTTCGCGATGTGGGGACGGCTGTTCGCCGACGACATCACGTTCAGCCCCGCCCAGCGTGCGGCCCGCTGGGCGGTCGGCGTGCTCAACCCGTTCTTCCAGATCAGGTCGCTGCACGACTTCAACGCAAGGTTCGACCCGGAATGGATGCCCCGGGTGCTGGCCTACCGCCACCGCATCGACCTGCCGCGCGTCGGCCTCCTCTACGCAAGCGCCGAGGGTTTCCTCGCCCTGCCCGTGATCGGCGAGCTGCTCGTGCCGAAGGCCGTGGGGGGCGTGGCCGCGCCGTCCACACCGGGCCCCGCACCGGAGGGGCCGACCGGGACGGGGGCAGTGTGACCCTGCGCACCCGTCGCGGTGCCGGACGGTCTTGAGCCGGCGTAGCTCCCCGGGTTCAGGCGGGCGCGCTTCGCCGCGGCACCGCGCTCGTCCGCGCCGACGAGCGGGCCAGCGCCGTGGTCGCCCCCACCATCACGACGACGAGCAAGGCGATCAGCGCCCACTCGGCGCCGTCGGCACGCAGTTGCTCCTGCAGCACGCTCACCCCGATCACGACCGCCACGACCGGCTCCCCGACGATCATGGTGGGCAGCGATGCCCCGAGGTCACCCGCCTGGAACGCGGACTGCTGCAGCAGCGTGCCGGCGAAGGAGACGGTGACGAGCGCGTAGGTCTCCCAGCTGGTCAGGAGGGCGACGAGCCCCTCGTCGAGCTGCCCGACGACCCCCTTGGTGAGCGCGGCCGCCACCCCGTACGACACGGCGGTTGCGGCGGCGAGGAGCACGGCCCGCGCCGTGCCTCGGCTCCGGGCCGCGGCCGCGACGCACACCACGAACATCCCGGCGAGGACGGCGCCCGTCGGCAGCCACTCACCCACGGGGGCCCGATCGACCCCGTCGGTCGGGTTCCCCGTGACCACGAACACCGCCAGTGACACCGCAAGCAGCACGGACCAGAGCCAGTCCTCCCGCGTGAGCGCGCGGCCTGCCCACGCCGCGCCGAGCGGCAACGCGAACAGCAGGGTCGTGACCAGCAGCGGCTGTACCAGGAGCAACGGACCGAACCCCAGCGCGGCCGCCTGCACCAGGTAGCCGCCGCCGTCGCCGACCACCCCCGCCCACCATTGCGGGCGCCGGACCAGCACGCGGATCAGCCCGAGGCCATGGGCGCTGTCGTCCGGCACGGTGGCCGCGGACCGCTGCTGCGCGACGGTCGAGACGGCGAAGAGGATGGCCGCGAGCAGCGCCAACCCTCCCGCGAGAACCGTCACCCGCCACATCATGCCTGCTGCCAGCGATATCGACGCTGGTCGGAGGGCCGCATCGCGCAGCGCATCGTGTACGTGACCGGCAGCGGACGGGCGCGGGTGGCAGGATGCCGGCGTCCACGTCCTTGCGGATCGGCGGTACTCGTCCGGTGTGGCTGCCGCAGGTGGCGGCCGGGTGGCGCCCACCTACCATCAGAGCGTGGCCCGACCCGCACTCCTCGACCGTCTTCCCGCGACCCCGCCCGTGCTGATGCGCCGGCTGGCCATCGCGGCCGTCGTCGCCCAGGCCGGTATCGCGGTCACCGGGTCCGTGGTGCGGGTGACGGGCTCCGGTCTCGGCTGCCCGACGTGGCCGGAGTGCTTTCCGGGGAGCCTGGTGCCGGCCCCGCACCCGGAGGTGGCGGCGCTGACGCAGTGGATCGAGTTCAGCAACCGGCTGCTCACGTTCGCAGTGGTGCTCATCGCCGGCGCCTGCCTCATCGCGGCGCTGGCCACCCGCCCGCGCCGCGCGCGGCTCACCCGGCTCGCGCTGGTTCAGCCTCTCGGCGTGGTCGCGCAGGCGGTGATCGGCGGGTTCACGGTGCTCACCGGCCTGGTCTGGTGGAGCGTGTCGGTGCACTTCCTCGTCTCGATGGAGCTGGTGTGGCTGGGCATGCAGCTCGTCGACAGCGCGACGGGCGGCGACGGTCCCGCCCGGCGGACCGTGCGGGGGGCCGTCCGCAGGCTGGTCGCCACGAGCACGGCTGTGCTGGCCGCGCTGCTCGCCGCCGGCACGCTCGTGACTGCAGCCGGGCCGCACGCGGGCGACGCGGCGACGCCCCGCCTCGGCATCGGCGTGCCCGCGGCGGCGCAGCTGCACGCCGACCTGCTCTTCGCCTATCTCGGGATGCTCGTCGGACTCGGGTTCGCGCTCACGGCCGTGGACGCATCGCAGCGGCTGCGGCGGCGCTACGGGTGGCTCGTCGTCGCCGTGCTGGCTCAGGGTGCTCTCGGCGGCATCCAGTACGCACTCGGCGTTCCCGAGGCGCTGGTGTCGCTGCACGTCCTCGGTTCCGCGCTCGTCACGATCGGGGCGGCGGCGCTCTGGTCCGGCACCACCGAGCGCCCGAACGTCGTATCCGACGACGCCCCCGGTGCCACCGAGCCGGAGCCGGCCCTCGCCGACCGGGGCTGACTCCGCACCGTCGCCCCCCGCAGGCGCATGACGTGCGGATCGGCCGCCGCTACCCGCCGCGCCCACGAGGACCTGCAGGCCAGGCGCACCACGGGGAAGATTCTGCTGATCCCGTAGGAGTCACGTCGGGTAGAACCGGGCACGCTTCTCACACCGTGCTAGACATCAACTCGTGACGGAGACCCCGGGCACCGCCTTCCACGACCTGCAGGCCTATGTGGCGCTGCCCCGCCTCACCGGGCTGGCGCTGTCCCCCGACGGCAGCCGACTCGTCACCACGGTGGCGGCGCTCGGCCCGGAGAAGAACAGCTACCGCACGGCGCTCTGGGAGATCGACCCCACCGGCGAGCAGCCCGCGCGCAGGCTCACCCGCGGCCCGACCGGCGAGTCCTCCCCCGCCTTCACTCCCCACGGCGACCTGCTGTTCACCTCGGCGCGGCCGGACCCCGACGCGAAGGAACAACCCTCCGGCGCGCCGCAGGCACTGTGGCGGCTCCCGGCCGGCGGCGAGGCTCACGTCGTGGGCACCCGGCCCGGCGGGGTCGGCGGGCCGGTGGTCGCCCGCGACGCCGGCACCGTCGTCGTCTCGTCGATGACGCTGCCGGCCGCCGTGACCGCAGACGACGACGAGAAGCGCCGCAACGAGCGGCGCGAGAAGAAGGTCAGCGCGATCCTGCACTCCGGCTACCCCGTGCGGCTCTGGGACCACGACCTCGGACCGGACGAGCCCCGGCTCGTCGCAGGCGCGGTGCGCAAGGACGGTCTCGTCGAGTGGCGCGACCTGACCCCCGCAGTGGGCGGAGCACTCGTCGACGTCGTCCACGACGTCTCCCCCGACGGTTCCACGGTCGTCACCGCGTGGCTGGTCGCCCAGCCCGGCGGGTCGTCGCGCAGCACGCTCGTGGCGATCGACGTGGGACCGGGGAGCGACGGGTGCTCGCCGACGACCCCGCCCACGAGTTCGGCGGGCCGGTGATCAGTCCCGACGGCACGCAGGTGGCATGCTGGCGGGAGTCGATCTCGACACCGACCACCCCGCCCGCGACCCGGCTCGTGGTGCTGCCGCTGGCCGGCGGCGAGGCGCAGGACGTGGCGCCCGACTGGGACCGGTGGCCCGGCGACGTCCGGTGGACGCCTGATGCCTCCGCGCTGATCGTCGTCGCCGACGACGGCGGCCGCGCCCCCGTCTTCCGGATCGAGCTCGCCGACGGCACCGTCACGCGCCTGACCGGCGACGACGGCGCCTACAGCGACCTCAGGGTGGCACCGGACGGGGTGCACGTCTACGCACTGCGGAGCGCGGTCGACCACCCGTCGGCACCCGTCCGGCTCGACGCGCGCACCCCGGACCAGCAGCCCGTGCTGCTGCCGGCTCCGGCCCGGTCCCCCGTGCTGCCGGGCACGCTCACCGAGGTGCACGCCACGGCCGCCGACGGGACCCCGCTGCGAGCCTGGCTCGTGCTGCCCGACGGCACGGCGGAGAGCTTCCCAGCTCCGCTGCTGCTCTGGGTGCACGGTGGTCCGCTCGGCAGCTGGAACGCCTGGCAGTGGCGCTGGAACCCGTGGCTGATGGCCGCCCGTGGGTATGCCGTTCTGCTGCCGGACCCGGCGCTGTCCACCGGCTACGGCCTCGACTTCGTCGCCCGGGGTTGGGGGCAGTGGGGCGGAGCGCCCTACGCCGACCTGATGGCGATCACCGACGCCGCTGTCGCCCGGCCCGACATCGACGCGGAGCGCACCGCGGCCATGGGCGGCTCCTTCGGCGGGTACATGGCCAACTGGATCGCCGGGCACACCGACCGCTTCCGCGCGATTGTGACCCACGCCAGTCTCTGGGCGCTCGACCAGTTCGGGCCGACCACCGACGCCTCCTACTACTGGTCGCGGGAGATGACGCCGAAGATGGCCGAGCGCAACAGCCCGCACCGCCACGCCGACGCCGTCACCACACCCATGCTGGTGATCCACGGCGACAAGGACTACCGGGTGCCGATCGGCGAGGGCCTGCGCCTGTGGTGGGACCTGGTCTCCCGGCACGGCGGCGATCCGGCCGCCCTTCCGCACCGGTTCCTGTACTTCCCCGACGAGAACCACTGGGTGCTGTCGCCGCAGAACGCAGCGGTCTGGTACCAGACGGTCACGGCGTTCCTGGACCACCACGTCCTGGGCAAGGACTGGGAGACACCCGACCTCCTGCGCTGATCCGCTATGCGGGACGGTCGGCTCCGCGAACGGGTGATGACCGCGCTCGGCCAACTGCCGGGTTCTTGCTCGTGAACGGTGTATGCGCTGGTCCGATCGCGGGGGAAGCAGAGTCCCCGGTGCTACCTGCCCTTGCGCGGGCCCTCGCCCGCGAGTACGCCTCGAAGAGGAACGTGAGTCCAAGCCCAAAGAAAGGTGTGGAGGATTCACATGGGTGGCAACAAGATCGTGGTGTACAAGGAGCCCGGCGTGGTCGAGGTCGAGGACCGCGACATGCCGAAGCTCGAGGTGCCTGCCGACGTGGCGAAGGCGAAGGGGATGACGCAGAAGGCTGTACATGGCGTGATCCTGAAAAACGTCGCCACGAACATCTGCGGCTCCGATCAGCACATGGTGCGCGGTCGCACCACTGCCCCGCCCGGCCAGACGCTCGGCCACGAGATCATGGGGGAGATCGTCGAGAAGGGCGAGGACGTCCAGTTCCTCGACATCGGTGACATCTGCTCGGTGCCGTTCAACATCGCCTGCGGACGGTGTCGCAACTGCAAGGAGGGCCAGACCGGCGTCTGCCTCAACGTCAACCCGGCCAGGGCCGGGTCGGCCTACGGGTATGTCGACATGGGCGGCTGGGAAGGCGGCCAGGCGCAGTACGTCATGGTGCCGTTCGCCGACTTCAACCTGCTGAAGATCCCCGACCGGGAGCAGGCGCTGGAGAAGGTCCTCGACCTGACGATGCTGTCTGACATCTTCCCCACCGGGTACCACGGCGCGTACACCGCAGGTGTGACGACCGGGTCCACCGTCTACGTCGCGGGCGCGGGACCCGTCGGGCTCGCTGCGGCGTACTCGTCGCAGCTGCTCGGCGCTGCCGTGGTCATCGTCGGCGACCGCAACCCCGACCGGCTCGCGCAGGCGCGCTCGTTCGGCTGCGAGACGGTGGACATCACGGCGGACGCGTCTCTCGAGGACCAGATCGCACAGATCCTCGGGGTGCCCGAGGTGGACTCGGCCGTCGACGCCGTGGGCTTCGAGGCCAGCGGGAGCGGGAAGGGCGCGGGGGAAGCTCCGGCCGCCGTCCTCAACTCGATCATGGCCATCACGCGCGCGGGCGGCAAGCTCGGCATCCCCGGCCTCTACGTCACCGGCG
>JAODNO010000353.1 GCA_025465235.1 Pseudonocardia sp. | reverse complement strand
GACATCGTCACCCGCACCTGGACGGCCCACCGCCGCGCCGTCTGCCTCGTCGTCGACATCTCCGGTTCGATGCGGGGCCTCGCCGTCGCGCTGGCCGCCGTCGCCGCGGCCGGGGTCGTGGTCGCGGCCGCGGAGAAGCTGGAGCCATCGGTGCTCGCCTTCGGTGCCGGCGTGCGCGTGCTGCAGGCGCAGGGCGTCCGCCGACCGCCCGAGGAGCTGTTGTCCGACCTCGTCGCCCTGCGCGGCCACGGCCTCACCGACCTGGCGGCGGGACTGCGGGAGGCGTCACGCCAGCTCGCCGGGGCAGTCGCCGACGAGCGAATCGTCGTGCTGCTGTCGGACTGCCTGCACACTGCGGGCGGCGATCCGGCGCAGGCACTCGCCGGCATCGACCGGCTGCACGTGCTCGTGCCGCTGGGCGGGGAGGACGCGGAGGCCACGGCGTCCGCGCTGGCGGCCCGCGCCGGTGGTCGGGCGGAGACGGTCCGCCGGCTCGCGGAGGTGGGCCCGGCACTGACCCGAATACTCACGTGATCCGCGCGAGATCCGGCCACATGCCCTCAGGGGGCCGAGAGCCGGATCTCGCAACGATCTCGTTCCGGACGCCGGATAGGCTCGGCGCGTGGGCACCATCGTCTCATTCCACGCACATCCCGACGACGAGTCGATCGGTTCGGCGGGCACGCTCGCGCGCGCCGCGGCCGCGGGGCACCGGGTCGTGCTCGTCTTCGCCACCCGGGGTGAGCTGGGTGAGCCCGTGGCCGGCGTCCTGGAGCCCGGCGAGCAGCTGGCCGTCCGCCGCTCCGCGGAGTGTTACGCGTCGGCGGCAGCGATCGGGGCCAAGCGCGTCGAGTTCCTCGGCTACACCGACTCGGGGATGATGGGCGAGCCCAGCAACGATGCCCCGTTCTGCTTCTGGCGCGCCGACGTGGAGCACGCGGCCCGGCAGCTCGCGGTGATCCTCGACGAGGAGGAGCCCGACATCGTCACGATCTACGACGACAACGGCGGCTACGGGCACCCCGATCACATCCAGGTGCACCGGGTGGGGCGCCGCGCCGCCGAGCTGTCGGCAGTGCCGGTGGTGGCGCAGGGCACCATCAACCGGGAATGGATGACCCGCGGCATCCGCGGGATGGCCAAGGCCGGGCAACTGCCCGAGGGCTGGGAGGCGCCGGCCATGGACGCGCCGACGTTCGGCAAGCCGGAGTCCGAGATCACCCACCGCGTCGACGCCGTCGACTTCGTGGAGCAGAAGAAGGCGTCGATGCGTGCCCACGCGAGCCAGATCGGGCCCGACCACTTCCTGCTCGCGATGCCCGACCCGCTGTTCGCGATGGGTATGGGTGTCGAGTTCTACATCGTCGATCCCCTGCCGAGCCCGGCGGCGACGCCGGAGCTCTTCGAGGAGCTGTTCACCCCCCTGCGGTAGTGCCTGCGGCGCTCCACGCGAGGTGCGTCACGTCGGGGAACCGGGCCCGGGGGGCGCCTTCGACGACGGGTAGAGCTAACATCCCCGCGGGGCTCGGAGGATCAGCTGCCCCACAGTTCGGAAGGCAAATGAAGTCGGCCAGGCAGTCCCAGGAGGCTCAGTGACAGCCGTCGCCCCCAAGCCGATCACCGCGCGCCCGTACCCGGCGCGCCGGTCGGCCAAGGGATCCATGCTGGTGAAAATGCTGCACACCACGGATCCCAAGGACATCGCCATCCTCTACCTGGTGACGTCGTTCGGGTTCTTCCTGGCCGGCGGCGCCATGGCGTTGCTGATGCGCGCCGAGCTGGCAGCGCCGGGGCAGCAGTTCCTGTCCAACGAGCAGTACAACCAGCTGTTCACGATGCACGGCACGATCATGCTGCTGTTGTACGCGACGCCGATCCTGTTCGGCTTCGCGAACTACATCGTGCCGCTGCAGATCGGCGCACCCGACGTCGCGTTCCCGCGGCTCAACGCCTTCTCGTACTGGTTGTTCCTGTTCGGCGGGCTGACCGTGCTGTCCGGCTTCCTGACCCCGGGAGGAGCGGCCGACTTCGGCTGGTTCGCCTACACCCCGCTGTCCGACGCGATCCACTCGCCGGGGGCGGGTGCGGACCTGTGGATCGTGGGCCTGATCATGTCCGGTCTCGGCACGATCCTCGGTGGCGTCAACTTCATCACCACGATCGTCTGCATGCGTGCCCCGGGCATGACGATGTTCCGGATGCCGATCTTCACGTGGAACATCCTCGTGACCGCGATCCTCATCCTCATCGCGTTCCCCGTGCTCACCGCCGCGCTGTTCGGGCTGCTGGCCGACCGGCACTTCGGTGCTCACGTGTTCGACCCCGCCAACGGCGGGGTGATCCTCTGGCAGCACCTGTTCTGGTTCTTCGGCCACCCCGAGGTCTACATCGTCGCGCTGCCGTTCTTCGGCATCGTGTCCGAGGTCTTCCCGGTGTTCGCCCGCAAACCGCTGTTCGGCTACAAGGGACTGATCTACGCCACGATCGCGA
The DNA here is from genome assembly GCA_025465235.1 of Pseudonocardia sp. GTDB lineage: Bacteria > Actinomycetota > Actinomycetes > Mycobacteriales > Pseudonocardiaceae > Pseudonocardia. Next base: position 29,934 of record JAODNO010000353.1, on the reverse strand, counting down.
TCGGCGCGCTGTCGGTCGCCGTGTGGGCCCACCACATGTACGCCACCGGCTCCGTGCTGCTGGCGTTCTTCTCCTTCACCACGTTCCTGATCGCGGTTCCGACGGGCGTCAAGTTCGTCAACTGGATCGGCACGCTGTGGAAGGGCCACATCACGTTCGAGCCGCCCATGCTGTTCGCCCTGGGCTTCCTGGTCACGTTCCTGTTCGGTGGGCTCACCGGCATCCTGCTGGCGTCGCCGCCGCTGGACTTCCACGTCTCGGACACCTACTTCGTGGTGGCGCACTTCCACTACGTGCTGTTCGGCACGATCGTGTTCGCCACCTACTCCGGCATCTACTTCTGGTTCCCGAAGATGACCGGCCGGATGATGGACGAGACGCTGGGCAAGGTGCACTTCTGGCTCACGTTCATCGGCTTCCACCTGACGTTCCTGGTGCAGCACTGGCTGGGCGCCGAGGGCATGCCGCGCCGCTACGTCGACTACCTGCCCACCGACGGGTTCACCGTGCTGAACGCGATCTCCTCGACCGGCGCGTTCGTGCTCGGCGCGTCGACGTTGCCGTTCATCTGGAACGTGTTCCGCAGCTACCGCTACGGCCGGGTGGTCACCGTCGACGACCCGTGGGGCTTCGCCAACTCCCTGGAGTGGGCGACGAGCTGCCCGCCGCCGCGGCACAACTTCACCGAGCTGCCCCGCATCCGCTCGGAGCGTCCGGCGTTCGAGCTGCACTACCCGCACCTGGTCGAGCGCTTCCGCGAGGAGGCCCACGTCGGCGGCAAGCCGTCGCCGTACGAGGTTGCGGCCCACTCCACGGGTCGGGAGACACACCCGGACGGCGACCCGCAGTCGCGCTGACCCACGATCAACGAACCCGGATGACAGCCACGGACACCAGCGTCCTGATCACGGTCACCGGGCCGGACCGGCCCGGGGTGAGTTCCGTGCTGTTCGCGGCGCTCACCCGGCACGGCGTCGACCTGCTCGACGTCGAGCAGGTCGTGATCCGCGGCCGGCTCACGCTCGGGGCGCTGGTGGCGGCCCATCACGACCCCGAAGGCCTCCAGGAGGCCGTCGAGCAGGCGATGGCGAGCATCTCGATGCAGGTGCACACGTCGCTCGAGGCCCACGACGATCCGACGGTGCGGCGGCACTCCACGCACGTCGTGGTCGTGATCGGTCGCCCGATCACGGCGCGGGCCTTCGGAGCGGTGGCGCAGGCGCTCGCCGGCGTGGGCGCCAACATCGACTCCATCCGCCGCGTGGCCGACTACCCCGTCACCGGGCTCGAGCTGATGGTCTCTCCGGACCCGGGCGGCGGTAGCGAGTCGTACCCGCCCGGAACGCTGCGCGCCCGGCTCGTCGAGGTGGCCCGCACCGCGGGTGTCGACGTCGCCGTGGAACGGGCCGGGCTCGGTCGCCGCAGCAAACGGCTGATCGTGTTCGACGTCGACTCCACCCTGGTGCAGGGCGAGGCCATCGAGATGCTCGCCGCGCGCGCGGGTGCCGAGGACGAGGTCCGAGCAATCACCGAGGCGGCGATGCGCGGTGAGCTGGACTTCGCCGAGTCGCTGCGGCGCCGGGTCGCGGTGCTCGCGGGGCTGCCCGAGTCGGTGCTGGGTGAGGTCGCCGCACAGCTGGAGCTCACCCCGGGGGCCCGCACCACGATCCGTACACTCAAGCGCCTCGGCTTCCGCTGCGGCGTGGTGTCGGGCGGTTTCACGCGCGTGATCGCCGGCCTGGTGGAGCAGCTCGGGCTGGACTTCTGCGCCGCCAACGAGCTGGAGATCGTCGAAGGGCGGCTCACCGGGCGCGTGCTCGGCGAGATCGTCGACCGGCCGGGCAAGGCGGTCGCGCTGCGCCGGTTCGCCGAGACGTTCGGCATACCGCTGGAGCAGTGCGTCGCGGTCGGTGACGGCGCCAACGACATCGACATGCTGTCCACCGCAGGGCTCGGCGTCGCGTTCAACGCGAAGCCCGCGCTGCGCGAGGTGGCCGATGCCGCACTCTCCCACCCGTACCTGGACGTGGTGCTGTTCGTCCTGGGCATCACGCGCGACGAGGTGGAACGCGCTGACGCCGCCGAGGGCGTCCTCCGCCGCGTGCCGATCACGTGACGGAAGCCTTCGGGGTGCTGGAACCGCTCGCTGCGCGGTACGTGCGGCGTGAGGTCAGCATCCCGCCGGAGGCCGACGGTGTGGTGCGGGCGATGCCCGTGGTCCTGCGGCTCGAACGGCCACCTGCCGCCCGCACCCCGGTGCTGGAGGCGGCAGCCGCCGCGGCGCTCGCCGTCTGCCTCGATCCGCGGGCCGAACCCGGCGGCGAGTGGCACGACGCCGTCGCGACCTGGGTGGGCGGGCGCATCCGCAAGATCGCCCGGCGCGCCCGCGGGGCGCACTGGGCGGCGGTGCTGGTGCTGCCGGGCGTCACCTGTGTTGTCGACTCGCCCGACGGTCGGGCGGAGGCGCGGGCGCTGTTGCCCGGTCCCGTCGACGAGGTGCCGAAGGTGGTGTCCCGGCTGCAGATCGGCGGCACCGAGCTGCCGGCCGACGAGCCCGGCCCACCCCCGCCCGGCGCGCCGGTGATCTGGGTGAACGCGGACCTGGAGATGACCGTGGGCAAGGCCGCTGCTCAGGTCGGGCACGCGTCGATGCTCTACGCGGCCGCTCACTGCCTTACGGCCGTGCCGGCGTTCGCCGTGCGCGACGCAGGCGGGGCACAGTGGGCGCAGCTGTGCGACAGGGTGGATCGCGGCCAGGGCGTGGCCGTGCGGGACGCGGGGTTCACCGAGGTGTCGCCCGGCACGATCACCTGTATCGCTACGTCACCGGTCTGAGCTGCTTCGGCCTCATGCTCCGCGCAGCCGCCGCAGCGCCGCGTGCACCTTCTCCCGATCGTCCGTGGGCCAGAACGGGGGCAGCGACGCGCGCAGGAACCCGCCGTAGCGGGCCGTGGCCAGCCGCGGGTCGAGGATCGCGACCACCCCGCGGTCGTCCATCCCGCGCAGCAGCCGCCCGGCACCCTGTGCGAGCAGCAGAGCCGCGTGGGTGGCGGACACCGTGAGGAACCCGTTGCCGCCGCGTGCGTCGGTGGCCCGCTGCCGGGCTGCGACCAGTGGGTCGTCCGGCCGCGGGAACGGGATGCGGTCGATGATCACGCACGAGAGCGACGGGCCCGGCACGTCGACGCCCTGCCACAGGGAGAGCGTGCCGAACAGCGAGGTGCCCTCGTCCTCGGCGAACTTCTTGACCAGTTGCATCGTGGAGTCTTCGCCCTGGCACAGCAGGGGGGTGTCGAGCCTGCTTCGCAGGGCCTCGGTGGCCTGCTTGGCCGCCCGCATCGACGAGAACAGCCCCAGGGTGCGCCCGCCCGCCGCCTCCACCAGCCCGGCGATCTCGTCGAGGTAGGACGGCGGCAGCCCGTCGCGGCCGGGCGGCGGAAGGCGCTTCGCGACGTAGAGGATGCCGCTGCGGCCATGCGCGAACGGCGAGCCGACGTCCATTCCCGACCACTTCGGAGCGTCGGGGTCGGGCACCGGGTCGTCGGGGCCACCCGCCGCCTCTGCCGCCGGCGGAAGGCCCCACTGGCGGGCCAGCGCGTCGAAGTTGCCGCCCAGCGCCAGGGTGGCGGACGTCAACACCACGGTGGCCCTGCCGAACAGCCGCTCCCGCAGCAGCCCGCCGACCCACAGCGGTGCGGCGTGCAGCACCTTGTGCCGGGCGCCGTCGGGCCCCTGCTCCGCGAGCCAGACGACGTCGCGGCGCTTCGCCGGGTCGGGCTCCTCGAACGCGGTGAGCAGCCGGACGGCGGTGTCGGCCACCTCGTCCAGCGAGGCCTGGGCGATCTTGCGGCCGGTGGCGGCCTCCGGATCCTCCCGACGCTCCGACCCGAGCGACTGACGGCATGAGCCCGCGGCGTCACGCACCGCAGACAGGGCGCCCGCGGCGGCCTGCGGGAGCGTGTCCCAGCGCCCGGGCGGCAGGTCCTCCAGCACCATCGCGAGGCCCTCGCCCGCCTCGGCGAGCCGGTCGGCGATCGCCTGGTCGACGAGCTTGCCCAGGCGGCGGGCGGCCGCGCCGATCATGCCGGCGGTCAGCTCGGCCGTGGCCACTCCGGTGACCCGGTCGACCAGCTCGTGCGCCTCGTCGACCACCACGACGTCGTGCTCGGGCAGCACAGGGCGGCCCTCCAGTGCGTCGATCGCGAGCAGCGCATGGTTGGTGACGACGATGTCGGCCTTGCCGGCCTCGGCGCGGGCCTTCTCGGCGAAGCAGTCGTCCCCGACCGGGCACTTCGCCGCGCCGAGGCACTCGCGGGCGGTGACCGACACCTGCCGCCACGTGGAATCGGGCACGCCGGGTACCAGCTCGTCGCGGTCGCCCTTGTCGGTGGTGTCGGCCCACTCGTGCAGCCGTTTGATCTGCCGGCCCATGGCGGAGATGGCGAAGGGGTCGAACAGCTCGTCGCCGGGGTCGGTGTCGTCGCCGCCGTGCAGCTTGTTGAGACACAGGTAGTTGCGACGGCCCTTGAGGATCGCGAACGTGGGCGCGCGCCCGAGCAGCGGCTTGAGCGTCTTGGCCAGGCGCGGGAGGTCGCGGTCGACAAGCTGGCGCTGCAGCGCGATCGTGGCTGTGGAGATGACGACGGTGGCGTCCTTCGCCACCGCGTGGTGGATGGCCGGTACGAGATAGGCCAGCGACTTGCCCGTGCCGGTGCCCGCCTGAACGGCCACGTGCTCCCCGCTGGTGATGGCCTTGCGGACAGCCTGGGCCATCGCATCCTGGCCCTCGCGGCGCTGGCCGCCGACCGCGGTGACCGCCGCCTCCAGCAGCTCCGCCACGCCGGGCAGATCGGTCGCGGTGGGCACCCAGGGAGGCTACCCGCCCCACCCGGCCGGCCGAGGTCGAACCACCGATCCATCGGCGACGGACGTTGCCATGCTCACATGTGATCGACACCGGCGCTTCACCCGGGGCCCGGCCGGGTGCCGTCATGATGTGCAGAGTGACGTCCACGCAACTCCTGCTCCGCCCATCGTCCTACCCGGTGCTGATCGAGCACACCGCCCGTTACAGCGACCTGGACCCGAGCCGGCGTATCGGGCGTGACGCCATCGTCCGCTGGTTCGAGGATGCGCGCATCGCCGTCGAACGCGACGTGTTCGGTGCGGGTCTCATCGCGCACATGCGGCTGCTGCTCGCCTCTGTCCGCGTCGACGTGCTGGCCCCGCTGCAGGTCATCGCCCGCAGCGCGGCCGGGGCGCGCATCGACACGGGTCGGTACCGCATCGGTATCGGGGTCAGCCGCATCGGCACCTCGTCGTTCGCCTACACCTACGGCGTCTTCGCGGGTGAGGAGTGCGTCGCCACCGGCGAGTCGGTCAGTGTGCACGCGACCATGGGGGGACCGGCGCCGCTGCCCGAGGCGGTGCGCGCCGCGCTGGAGACCCTGCACACGGACGCTCCCGCGCCCACCCGCCTGGAGCGCTGGCCGTCCCGGCTGGTCCGCGAGGCGTACCCGTTCCGGCTGGACGTGCGAACCCGCTTCGGCGACATCGACCCCAACAGGCACGTGAACAACGTGGCGCTCGCCGGCTGGTACCTCGACGGCCTCGCCGAGCTGCACCTCGACGTCCTGGGTTACCCGACCGGCGGCCCGCTCGACGGGCTCTCGCCGAGCTCGCTGCGCGTGGACTACCTGGACGAGGTCCAGTACCCGGGCATCTACCAGCTCCGGGTCGGGGTGCTCGAGCTGGATGAGACCTCGGTGCGGTATGCATGCGGACTGTTCGACGGGCCACGCTGCATCGGCCTCGCCGAGGCGGTCGGCGCCCACCGCATCCCGGACGAGGACGCCGACCCCGGCGACCTCGCCGCGCGCCTGGAGCCCTTCCGGATGCGCGCTGTCTGACCGCCCGCTACCCGACGAGCTCGACGCCCGCAGCCCGCATCTGCGCGATCGCGCGCTCGGTGGTCTCCGGGGCCACGCCCACGCAGAGGTCGAGGAGCACCGTCGTCGAGAACCCGGCCGCGGCCGCGTCGAGCGCGGTGGCCCGGACGCAGTGGTCGGTGGCGATACCCACCACGTCCAGCGCGTCGACGTCGTGGGCGCGCAGCCAGTCGCGCAGCCCCCACCCGCCCGGCTCGGTGCCTTCGAAGGCCGAGTACGCCGCGGCGTCGTGGCCCTTGTCGAACACCGCCTCGATCCGGGCGACGTCGAGCTCCGGGTGGAAGGACGCGCCGGGCGTGCCACGACGGCAGTGCGGCGGCCACGAGTCGACGAAGTCGGGGGCGTCGGAGAAGTGGCCGCCGGGGTCGCCGTGATGGTCGCGGCTCGCCACGACGTGGTCCCAGCGGGCTTCCCGGCCTGCGGCCTGCAGTCGGGTTGAGATCGCGGCCGCCACCGCGGATCCGCCGTCCACGCCGAGCGAACCGCCTTCGCAGAAGTCGTTCTGCACGTCGACGACGATCAGGGCGCGCGTCATCGGTCAGCCTCCGTCGAACACCGTGGGGAGCGCGGGCTCGCCGCGGGAGAGCTTGAGCCCCTCCCACGGCACGGACACGAGCGCGGCCCGCAGGTGCTCGCGGGACTGCTCGAGCGTCGGCAGGTCCGCCACCCGCTTGCCGCCGCGCATCAGCGGGACCGGCACCACCCGGTCGTGCGGCCCGGCCTCCGGCGGGGCCGTGACCGGGTACACGACCTCCTCGATGGCCGTGCCCGTCGGCTTGTGGCGCCGCATCGCCGACTTCCGTCCCCCGCGCGACTCCTTCGCGGCGCTGCGCTTGGCCACGGGCCTGCCGTCGACCTCCACCAGCTTGTAGACCATGCCCGCGGTCGATGCGCCGGACCCGGTGACCACGGACGTGCCGACGCCGTAGGAGTCGACGGGCTCGGCGCGCAGTGCGGCGATCGCGTACTCGTCGAGGTCGCCGGACAGCACGATCTTCGTGTTCGTGGCCCCGAGCGCATCGAGCTGGTCGCGGGCCTGCCTGGCGAGCACGCCGAGGTCGCCGGAGTCGATGCGCACCGCACCGAGCCCCGTCCCGGCGGCCTCGATCGCCAGCTCGATGCCCCGGCGGATGTCGTAGGTGTCGACGAGCAGCGTGGTGTCCGGGCCGAGCGCGGCCACCTGGCTCTTGAACGCGCCCAGCTCGTCGTCGTGCAGGAGAACGAAGGCGTGGGCGGCGGTGCCGGTGCTGGGGATGCCGTGGCGGCGTTCGGCCTCGAGGTTCGACGTGGCGGCGAACCCGGCGAGGTAGGCCGCGCGGGCGGCGGCGACAGCCGCGGCCTCATGCGTGCGGCGTGACCCCATCTCGATGATCGGACGACCCGCCGCGGCCGTCACCATCCGGGAGGCGGCCGCGGCGATCGCGCTGTCGTGGTTGAGGATCGACAGGGCCAGCGTCTCCAGCAGCACCGTGTCGGCGAAGGTGCCGCTGACGGTGAGGACCGGCGAGCCGGGGAAGTACAGCTCGCCCTCCGGGTAGCCGTCCACGTCGCCGGAGAAGCGGAAGTCGGCCAGCCAGGCCAGGGTGTCGGGGTCGACGACCTCGGCGAGCGCCGCCAGCTCCTCGTCGCCGAACCGGAACCGCTCGATCGACTCCAGCAGCCGGTCCGTGCCGGCCACCACGCCGTAGCGGCGGCCCTCGGGGAGCCTGCGGGCGAAGACCTCGAACACACAGCGGCGCTGCGCGGTGCCGTCGGCGAGTGCTGCCGCCGCCATGGTCAGCTCGTACCGGTCGGTCAGCAGTGCGGTGCTGACCCCGGCGGATGACGGACTGCCGCTCATCGCTCGCCCTCGCTGCGCTCGGCCGGCGCTTCGCGCGGGCGCTGTGTCGATGACTCGCTCGCGGGCTCGCTCATGGACCTGGAGCCTATGTTGCCGTGCGCCTCCGATGGCCGGGGTGTCACCATGGACCGCATGGCCGCGCCGCTACCCGCAACCACGCGCCAGGTGGATCCGGACCTCGCAGAGGACTCGGTCGTCGACACGCCTTGGCAGGCGATCGTGTGGAACGACCCCGTGAACCTCATGTCCTACGTCACCTACGTGCTGCAGAAGCTCTTCGGCTACCCGGAGCCGAAGGCCACCGCGCTGATGCTCGACGTGCACCACAAGGGCAAGGCGGCGGTGTCGGCAGGCGACAAGGACAAGATCGAGGCAGACGTCGCGAAGTTGCACGCCGCGGGCCTGTGGGCAACCATGCAGCGCGCATGAACGGGTGGAAACGAGCCGGCCGGGGTGGTAGGACCCGGCTCGTCGCGTCGATGGAGGCCCAGGAGGCCGCCGTGCTGCGCGGCCTGGTCGGGGAGGTCCGGCAGATCCTCGCCGGGCGCACCGACGACAACCCCGCCGACGAGCTCGCGGTCCTCACCGGTATGCGCACGGGGCCGTCCACGCGCCCCACGGACCGCGTGCTCGCCCGGCTGCTCCCCGACTTCACCACCGAGGACGCCGACCTCGCCGCCGGTCTGCGATCCCTGCACGAGCCGGAGCTGATCGAGGCCAAGGACTCGGCCGCGGCCGTGGTGCTGGAGACGTTGCCGGAGTCGGGCGGTCGGGTGGAGCTCACGCCCGATCAGGCCGATGCGTGGCTGGCCGCGATCAACGACGTGCGGCTCGCCCTCGGCACCGCGCTCGACGTCAGCGAGGACATGCCGGAGGAGCTCCCGCCCGACGACCCGCGCGCCACGCATATCGGCGTCTACCACTGGCTCACGTTCGTGCAGGACGCGCTGGTGCAGACCCGGATGCAGGTGCGCTAGCAATGTGAGTCCGCCCGCCGCGGTGTGCGGTACGGGCCGATGGAGTCGTACGCTGGTCGAGTGCTGTTGATCCGAGCCGATCTCGTCGAGGAGATCGCCGCCCACGCCCGCCGGGACCATCCCGACGAGGCGTGCGGTGTCATCGCCGGACCCGAGGGCTCGGACCGGCCGGAGCGGTTCATCCCCATGCTGAACGCGGCTCGCTCGCCGACGTTCTACGAGTTCGACTCGGGCGACCTGCTTCGGCTCTACCGCGACATGGACGACCGTAACGAGGTGCCCGTGGTGATCTACCACTCGCACACGGCCACGGAGGCCCATCCGTCGCGCACCGACATCTCCCTCGCGTCCGAGCCCGAGGCGCACTACGTACTCGTGTCCACCCGGGATCAAGCCGAGCCGAACCACACCGGGCACGACCTCCGGTCCTTCCGGATCGTCGACGGTGTGGTCACCGAGGAACAGGTCGAGGTCGTGGAGACTTACATGTTCGCGCACACCGGCGCGGACGACGTCCCCGACAGGGACGCGTCGGTCTGACGCCACCTGCCACGACCCGTCCCGAGCGACCGACCTGGAGCATCACCATGGCCGTCACCGTGTCCATCCCCACCATCCTCCGCACCCACACCGGCGGCGAGAAGTCCGTCGAGGCGAAGGGCAGCACCGTGGGCGAGGTGATCGACGACCTGGATTCGCGGCACAGCGGCATCGCCGGGCGCCTGGTCAACAACGGCTCGCTGCACCGGTTCGTCAACATCTACGTCGACGACGAGGACATCCGCTTCGCCGGCGGCCTCAATGCGCCGGTGGGGGAGAACTCCAACGTCACGATCCTGCCCGCCGTCGCAGGCGGCTGAGGTACGGACCGAGGCACGGGAAAGGCCGGACATGGCCCGCTACGAGTCGCTGCTGGCCGCTGTCGGGGACACCCCGCTCGTCGGCCTGCCGAACCTCTCGCCGACGCCGGACGTGCGGCTGTGGGCGAAGCTCGAGGACCGCAACCCCACCGGCTCGATCAAGGACCGGCCCGCGCTGGCCATGATCGACAAGGCGGAGTCGGACGGCCTGCTGACGCCGGGCTGCACGGTGCTGGAGCCCACGTCGGGCAACACCGGGATCTCGCTCGCGATGGCCTGCAAGCTCAAGGGCTACACGCTGATCTGCGTGATGCCGGAGAACACCTCGATCGAGCGCAGGCAGCTGCTCGAGATGTACGGAGCACAGATCATCTCCTCGCCCGCTGCCGGCGGCTCCAACCAGGCGGTGGCCATGGCCAAGCAGCTCGCGGCGGAGCACCCGGACTGGGTGATGCTCTACCAGTACGGCAACCCGGCCAACGCCGACGCCCACTACCGCACCACCGGCCCGGAGATCCTGCGCGACCTGCCCTCGATCACGCACTTCGTCGCAGGGCTCGGCACCACCGGCACTCTCGTGGGCACCGGGCGCTACCTGCGGGAGCACAAGCCGGACGTGCAGATCGTGGCGGCCGAGCCGCGCTACGGCGAGCTGGTCTACGGGCTGCGCAACCTCGACGAGGGCTTCGTCCCCGAGCTCTACGACCCCGAGGTGCTCACCTCGCGGTACTCGGTGGGCTCGCGCGACGCGTTGCGGCGCACCCGACAGCTCGTCGAGCAGGAGGGCATCTTCGCGGGCATCTCCACCGGGGGCATCCTGCATGCCGCGCTGGCCGTCGCAGAGAAAGCCGCGGGTGCGGGCGAGACGGCCGACATCGTCATCGTCGTGTGCGACGCCGGCTGGAAGTACCTGTCCACGGGCGCCTACTCCGGCGAGCTGGACGACGCGGCGGAGGGCATCGAGGGCCAGCTCTGGGCCTGAGAACGTCCTCCGAGACGCGCCGAAGTGCGGGTAGCCTCGGTCGCATGGTCGTCCCTGCGCACGCGCCCCGGCGGTCGATCGCCCGGGTGCTCCCGGCCTCGCCCGTACTCGCACTGTTCACGATGCTCGTGTTCACCGGGGTGCTCTACGTGTCCGAGGTCGTCGACCAGCTCACCGGGCTGCGTCTCGACGCCGACGGCATCGTGCCGCGCACGGTCGACGGGCTCGACGGCATCCTGTGGGCCCCGCTGCTGCACGCCGGGTGGCCACACCTGCTGGCAAACACCGTGCCGTTCCTCGTCTTCGGCTTCCTCGCCATGGCGGGCGGGATCCGGCAGTTCGTCATCGTCACCGCCATGATCTGGCTGCTGGGCGGGCTCGGCGTGTGGCTGATCGGCCCGGAGGGCACCTCCACGGTCGGCGCGTCCGGGCTGATCTTCGGGTGGCTGGTGTTCCTGCTCGCGCGCGGGTTCTTCGCCCGCAGCGGCCGGCAGATCGTGCTCGCGGTGGTGCTGTTCCTGATCTGGGGTGGCATCCTGTTCGGGATCCTGCCCGGCGCGCCGGACATCTCCTGGCAGGCGCACCTGTTCGGGGCGCTCGCCGGGCTGCTCGCCGCCCGGCTCGTGGCCCAGGCCGACCGACGCCGGTCGCGGCAGGCCTCGATCGCGGGCGCCTAAGCTGCTCACCGTGCCCCCCGAGATCGACGCGCCGATCGGCATCTTCGACTCCGGGGTCGGTGGCCTCACGGTCGCCCGAGCGGTGATCGACCAGCTCCCCGCCGAGCGGGTCGTCTACGTCGGCGACACAGCGCACAGTCCGTACGGGCCGTTGCGGATCGCTGACGTCCGCCGATACGCGCTCGAGGTCTGCGACTCCCTGCAGGAGCGCGGGGTCAAGGCGCTCGTCGTGGCCTGCAACACCGCCTCGGCGGCCTGCCTCCCGGACATTCGCGAGCGGTACCCGGTGCCGGTCGTCGAGGTCCTCCGCCCTGCCGTCCGCCGTGCCGTCGCCGCCACCCGCACCGGCCGGATCGGGGTCATCGGCACGCGCGCCACCATCGCGTCCGGGGCGTACACCGACTCGTTCGCGGCCGCCCGCGACGTCGAGGTCACGGCCGTGGCGTGCCCCCGCATCGTCGACTTCGTCGAGCGCGGCATGACCAGCGGGCGCCAGATACTGGGCCTCGCCCAGAGCTACCTCGAGCCGCTGCAGCTCGCCAGGGTGGACACGGTCGTTCTCGGCTGCACCCATTACCCGCTGCTCGCGGGCGTGCTGCAGATCGTGCTCGGGCCCGAGGTCACGCTGGTGTCCAGCGCCGACGAGACCGCGAAGGACCTCGTGCGGGTGCTCATGGACCACGACCTCGCGCGGGACCCGGCCGGGGCGCCGCACGGCCCCCATGAGTTCCTCGCCACCGGCGACCCAGAGCCGTTTCGCCGGCTCGGACGGCGGTTCCTGGGCCCGGAGATCGGCGCGGTGTCGGCGCTCGACACCGGGGTGGGCGCCACCCCGACCAGCGGCTGACCCGAGCCTGGCCCGGATCCGCGGCTGCGCTGCGGGTAGCGTCGCGAACCGTGATCGACGTGCTGGAGATCGTGGTGCTCGTCGCGACCGGAGCCCTGGCGGTGTTCGGGGTGGTGCTCACGATCCTGAACCGCCCCCCGGACCGGACGATGAGGCTCGCGGTCGGCGCCGTCGTGGCGCTGCTCGTGGTGCAGGCGGCCATCGCGGCCGTCCGGGTGTTCTCGGGCGTCACGTTGCCCGAGACCACGACGTTCCTGATCTACCTGGTCGTGTCGGTGTGCGTGCTGCCGATCGCCACGCAGTTCGCCACGGCCGAGCCCACGCGCTGGGGCGGCACCGTCATCGCCGTCGGCGCGATCGCCACCCTCGTCGCCGTGGTGCGGCTGCAGGGGCTGTGGTTGGCCGGTGCCTGAGCCTGCTCGCGCCACGTCGTCCGGCCCCGGCCGGGTGCTGATCGCCGTCTACGGCGTGTTCGCCCTCTCCGCCACCGCCCGTGCCCTCGTGCAGATCGCCTCGAAGTTCAGCGAGGCCCCGGTGGCGTACCTCCTGTCCGCGCTGGCGGGCGTCGTCTACATCCTGGCGACGATCGGGCTGGCCGGTCACAGGCCCGCCGCCCGCAGGCTGGCGTGGACCGCCGTCGGGTTCGAGCTGGCCGGCGTACTGGTCGTCGGGACGCTCACCGTGCTCGACACCGCCGACTTCCCCGACGACACGGTGTGGTCGGTGTTCGGGCGGGGCTACGGCTTCGTGCCGCTGGTGCTGCCGCTCGTCGGTCTCTGGTGGCTGCGCCACACCCGCGCGCGTTAACGTGCGGCATGAGGCTGATCGTGCTCGGCTGCTCGGGCAGTGGCCCCGGTCCGGCCTCGCCGGCATCGGGCTACCTGGTGGAGGCTGGTGACGCGCGCCTGGTGGTGGATCTGGGCAACGGAACGCTGGGCGCCCTGCAGCGCCACCTCGACCCGTGGGAGCTCGACGCAGTCGTGTTCAGCCACCTCCACCCCGACCACTGCGCCGACTTCTCGTCCCTGGTCGTCCACCGCCGCTACCACCCGCGCCCGCCGTTCGACCCCTCCACGCGCCGCCTCCCCGTGTACGCCCCGGCCGAGGCACCCGACCGTTTCGCGGCCGCTTATGCGGCGTCGGCGGCCGAGCGGGCCACGACCGACCTCGGCGACGTCTTCACGTTCCACCCGCTGTCCGACGGCGGGGACACCGCGGTGGCCGGAGTGGCGCTGCGCGCTGGGCTCGTGGACCACCCGTGCGAGGCGTACGCCCTGCGTCTCGAGCACGGCGGTCGCAGCCTCGTCTACAGCGGCGACACCGGCCCCTGCGAGGGGCTCGTCGAGCTCGCGCGCGGCGCCGACGTACTGCTCTGCGAGGCCACGTGGCCGCACGTCACCGAGTGGTGGGCGCAGCCGCCTCCCGGCGTGCACCTGTCGGGCCGGCAGGCGGGCGAGCACGCCGCGGCTGCCCGTGTCGGGAGACTGCTGCTGACCCACGTCCCGGCCTGGTTCGACGGGGAGCAGCTGCTCGCCGAGGCGAAGGAGGCGTTCGACGGGCCAGTCGAGCTGGTCGTCCCCGATGCCGGATACGCGATCTGATTCGCGACCACTGCCACGGTGAGGTCGCCGGTCCAGCGACCTAAGCTGGCGCGGTGACAAGGGCGGATGGGACGCGAACGGATGGCACTTCCATGGACGGTACGAGGGCTGACGGACGGTCGGACGACGAGCTCCGCCCGGTGACGATCACCCGCGGCTTCCAGAAGCATCCGGCGGGTTCGGTGCTCGTCGAGTTCGGGGACACGAAGGTGCTGTGCGCGGCGAGCGTCAGCGAGGGGGTGCCGCGCTGGCGCAAGGGCTCGGGGCTCGGCTGGCTCACCGCGGAGTACGCGATGCTGCCATCGGCCACGAACACGCGCAACGACCGCGAGTCGGTGAAGGGCCGCATCGGCGGCCGCACCCACGAGATCAGCAGGCTGATCGGCCGCTCGCTGCGGGCATGCATCGACCTGGCGGCGCTCGGCGAGAACACCATCGCGCTCGACTGCGACGTCCTGCAGGCCGACGGCGGCACCCGCACAGCGGCGATCACGGGTGCCTACGTCGCGCTGGCCGACGCTGTCACCTGGCTCGGCGCGCACGGCAGCCTCGCCGACCCCAAGCCGCTGTCGTGCCGGGTCGCGGCCGTGAGCGTCGGGGTCGTCGACGGCCGGGTGCGCCTCGATCTGCCCTACGCGGAGGACTCCCGCGCCGAGGTCGACACGAACGTCGTCGCCACCGACACCGGCACCCTCATCGAGGTGCAGGGCACCGGAGAGGGAGCCACGTTCACCCGCCGCACTCTCGACGCCATGCTCGACGTTGCGCTCGCCGGCATCCGGCAGCTGTCCGACATCCAGGCCGCCGCACTCGCCGAGCCCTACCCCGGTGTGCTGCCGGAGCATGCGTGAGTGCCGGGGCCGCTGAGGGGGGCGGGGTGGCCAACACCGTGCTGCTGGCCACACGCAACGCCGGGAAGCTGGCGGAGCTGCGCCGGATGCTCGGCGGCGGCCCCGTCGAGATCGTCGGTCTCGCGGACGTGCCGGCGTTCCCCGACGCCCCGGAGACGGGTGCGACGTTCGCGGAGAACGCGCTCGCCAAGGCCAGGGACGCGGCGGCCGCCACCGGGCTTCCCGCGGTCGCGGACGACTCGGGCCTGGCCGTCGAGGCGCTGAACGGGATGCCCGGAGTGCTGTCGGCGCGCTGGTCGGGGCGGCACGGGGACGACCACGCCAACCTGGAGCTGCTGCTCGGTCAGCTCGCCGACGTGCCCGACGAGCGGCGTGGTGCGGCGTTCGTCTGCGCAGCGGCGCTCGTGGTGCCGGGCGGGCTGGAGACCGTGGTGCATGGTGAGTGGCCGGGCCGCATCGTCCGTGCACCCAGGGGATCCGGCGGGTTCGGTTACGACCCGATCTTCGTGCCGGACGGGGACGAGCGCACCTCCGCCGAGCTGAGCCCGGAGGAGAAGGACGCGGCCTCGCACCGCGGTCGCGCATTCCGCGCCCTCCTCCCGCACCTGTCCGATCTCGCCTGACCGCGCCGGAGTCGGGCTCAGGAGGTCGTGGGCTCCTCGTCGAGGACACGGCGGGCGACGCCGAACGCGGAGTTGGCCGCGGGCACGCCGCAGTAGATGGCGCTCTGCAGCAGCACCTCCACGATCTCCTCGCGGGTGAGGCCGTTGCGCAGGGCAGCGCGCAGGTGCAGTTCCAGCTCGGCATAGTGCCCGTGCGCGACGAGGGCGGTGATCGTGATCGCGCTGCGCATCCGGCGGTCCAGCCCCGGACGGGTCCAGATGTGGCCCCATGCGTAGCGGGTGATCATCTCCTGGAACTCGGCCGTGGTGGCGTCGGCGCGGGCGAGCGCCGCGTCGACGTGATCGGGCCCCAGCACCTCGCGGCGTACGGCGAGCCCGTCCGGGTCGAGGTCGAGAACGGGCGGTTGCGGTTGCTCGGTCGTCACGATCGTTCACGGTAGCCGCCTGGGTGGCAACCGACCGGTAGCGGCGTGATGACCGGCAGATGAGCGGCCGATGGCGCGCTCACCCCGTCGTCACGCTGCTGCTTCGTGCGTCGGTACGGTCGGAGTCGTGAAGTGGGGACGGATCGCGGCGGGCGTCGCTGCACTGGCGGTCGTGACGTCCGCGGCCGTCCTCCTGCGCGACGGGATCCCCGACGTGCGGCAGACGGTCAAGAGTGCCGGGCTCTGGGCGCCGGTGCTGTTCGTGCTGCTCCAGGGCATGGTCACCGTGACGCCCGTGCCGCGCACGGTGTTCACCGTGGCCGCAGGAGTGCTGTTCGGCTCGGTGGTCGGGCTCCTGCTCACCGTCGCCGGCACGGCGCTGGCTGCAGTTGTGGCCTTCTGGCTGGTCCGGCTGGTCGGCGGCCGGCTGGCCGAGCGGCACGCGCATCACCGTGGAGTGGCCTGGGTGCGCGCCCGGCTGGACCACAGTGGCCTCCTCGCCGTGGTGTCCCTGCGCCTGATCCCGGCCGTGCCGTTCTCGGCGATGAACTACGCCGCGGGGCTGTCCGGGGTGCGCTTCGCGCCGTACCTGCTGGGCACGGTGCTCGGGGTACTTCCCGGCACGATCGGCATCGTGGTGCTGGGCGACGCGGCGGTCGGCGGCAGCCCGCATCCCGCGATGTTCGCCGTGTCGGTGGCGTCGGGCCTGCTGGGGCTGGCCGGGGCGCTGCTGGTGGCGCGCCGGCAACCGGCCGTGGCGCCGGGCACTCCGACGTCCACGACCGTGCAGCAGGAACCCGGGACGGACCAGCCCTGATAGCTGGGAAAACCTGTGCCGGCGGTGGGATTCGAACCCACACTGTCTCCGACCTAAACGGAGGGCCTCCTGCCAGTTGGGCTACGCCGGCCTTTACCACCGCACCAGGTGTCGGTCTGGGAGTGGCAGTTGGGGCACAGGATACGGAGGTTCTCGAGCCGATTGTCGGTGTGGTCGCCGTTGATGTGATCCAGGTGGAGTGGTAGTGGCCTGCCGCGCCAGGAGGCGAGTCCGCAGTTCGCGCACTCCGCCTTGAGCAACCCGCTGGCGATGAGCCGTCGGCGTAGCCGGGAGCTGGGTCGATAGGTCGAGAGCGGGACGAGGATCTCCTCGAGCGGTATCGATTTCCGGGGAAGCGTGCGACCGCGGGCCCACCGCTGTCCCGTGAAATGTGACGTATCGAGACCGGACGTGCGAATGCGGTGGACGATCATCCGGTGGACCCCACCGTTGGGCGTGTATCCCAACCTGCGGCTGACCTCCGAGACTGAGTCGCTCGCGGCCACCGCAACCACGAGGTCCTCGTCCGACCAACCCGTTCGTGGCGCGCCCATGGCGGATCGCGGGATGTGCGAGGCGTCCAGGCCGAGGCGACGGATATGCCTGCGCAGGATGTCGTACTTCCCGGGCTGCAGGCCGAGGCGTACGCATACCTCGCTCAGCGTGCGGCTCGCCGCCACGGCAGCGGCGAGTTGCTCGTCGGTCCAACTCCGGGCTCGGGGCATGCCGTGATCATATCGAACATACGTTCGATCGTGTGCCCCGGTCGGTCAGTTCGGGCGGGTCAGGTCCGACTGCCGGGCGATGGTGGCGGCCGCGCGCCGGACGCCGCAGACGTGGGTCCGGGGCACCAGGTCGTCGAGGAACCCGTAACGGCGCCGGAGCTCGGCGGCGCCGAGGTGGCCCGCTGCGGCCCGGGCCTGCACCCGCCGCCACCAGTCGCCGATGTCACCCCAGCCCGGAGCGGCCAAGGACCCGCCGAACTCGTGGACGGCCAGCGCCGCGGAGACACCGGCGAAGAGCAGCCGGTGCTCCAGCGGCCAGCCGGCGATCGTGCCCAGAACCAGGCCGGCCCCGAACACGTCGCCCGCGCCGGTGGGGTCGAGGGCGTCGACCGGCAGGGCGGGGACCATGGCTGCCTCACCCGTTGCGGCGTCCACGGCCATCGCCCCGTCGCCGCCGCAGGTCACCACGGCGAGCGGGACGTGGTCGGCGAGTGTGTGCAGCGCTGCGCGGGGGTTGTCGGTGCGGGTGTAGCTCATGGCCTCCACGGCGTTGGGCATGAACGCGTCGCACCCGGCGAGCGTCGCGAGCAGGGCCGGATCCCAGGCGCCGGTGGGGTCCCAGCCCGCGTCGGCGAAGACCATCGCGCCTGCCGCCCTGGCCTGGGCTACCCAGGAGGGCAGCACCGGGTCGGCCGCACCCTCGCCGATGCTGGTGAGCACCGCTCGGCATGGCGGCGGTGTGCCGATGAGGGCGTCCCCAGTGATCGGGAGGCCGTGCGCGTGCGTGACCATGCTCCGGTCGCGCTGCACCGCCATCGAGACGGTCACGGGGGAGTGCCACCCCGCGAACTGTCGCGACCGCGTCAGGTCGACCCGTTCCTGCCCTGCGAGCGTCCGCCAGCAGAAGTCGGCGTAGACGTCGTCGCCGAAGCCGGCCGCGAGACTGGTGCGGAGACCGAGCCGGGACGCCGCGATGGCCAGGTTCGCGATGCCGCCGGGGCACGACGCCATCCCCGCGGCCCACACCTCGGTGCCTGCCGCGGGAAGCGTGGGCAGGCCGGTGAACACGATGTCCAGGAACACCATGCCGGACATGAACACGTCGACGGAGGGCCAGTCGGCGCCGCGGACGTCGACGAGCGGATCCCACCACACCGCCTCGTGAGGCGTGGCGAGCGGCCCTGCCGGCAACGCGTCCGGCTCGGGCACCGTGTTCCGCGCTGCGCTGGTCACCGGCGAACTCATCCCCCTCCGATGTGCTGCTCCGTCGGATAGTGCCGCCTGATCCACGCGCCTGGCAACGCGCCTGCGCCCTCCTGCCGCAATCTGGCGCGTGCCGTCGACCACGTCGGTGCGAGCGCGCCCTGCGCTACCGTCGGCCCATGCTTCCGTCGCTAGAGGCTGTCGCGTGAGGCTCACCATCCTCGGTGGAGGCGGGTTCCGGGTGCCGCTGGTCTATGCGGCGCTGGCAGGCGGCTCACCGGTCACCGACGTCGTCCTGCACGACGTGTCAGCGTCCCGGCTGGGGGCTATCCGCGCGGTGCTGGAGCAGATGTCCCGGCCGGGCGCACCCGCCGTGCACACCACCACCGACCTCGACGACGCGCTGGCCGGAGCACAGTTCGTGTTCTCGGCGATCCGGGTGGACGGGCTTGCAGGCCGCACCCTGGACGAGCGCGTCGCGCTGGCCCACGGGGTGTTGGGTCAGGAGACCACCGGCGCGGGCGGAATCGCCTACGGGCTGCGTACGGTTCCGGTGGCGATGCGGGTGGCGGAGCGAGTGGCCGCCGTCGCCCCGCAGGCGTGGGTCATCAACTTCACGAACCCGGCCAGCATGATCACCGAGGCGATGCAGCGGGTGCTCGGCGAGCGGGTCGTCGGCATCTGCGACTCACCGATCGGGCTGGCACAGCGCGCGGCACGCGCGATCGAGGGGATGGGCCGGGGCAGTGGCCCCCACACGGTCGACTACGTGGGGCTCAACCACCTGGGCTGGCTGCGCGGGCTGCGGGTGGACGGCGTCGACCGGCTCCCCGAGCTGCTCGCCGACGACGACGCGCTGTGCTCGATCGAGGAGGCGCGGCTGGTAGGCCTGGACTGGGTCCGGAGCATCGGCGCCCTCCCCAATGAATACCTGTACTACTACTACTGCACGCGCGAGGCCATCGCCGCGATCCGGTCCGCACCGAGCACGCGGGGCGAGTTCCTGCTCGACCAGCAGGAGCGGTTCTACGCAGCGGCAGACTCCACCGGCGCCCTGCAGCGCTGGTCGGAGGTGCGCGACGAACGCGACGCCACCTACATGGCGGAGAGCCGCGAGGCCAGCGGTGCCGGCGAGCGCGACGCCGCCGACATCGCGGGCGGGGGCTACCAGCAGGTCGCGCTGGAGCTCATGACTGCACTGTCCGGCGGCGCCACCCGCACGATGATCCTCAACGTTCGCAACGGCTCGGCGGTACCCGGGCTGCCGGCCGCCGCGGTGGTCGAGGTGCCCTGCCTGGTGGGCCGGCACGGCGTCACGCCGCTGGCCACCGACCCACTGCCCGGCTCGATGCTCGGCCTCCTGCAGCAGGTCAAGGCGGTGGAGCAGGACACCATCGAGGCAGCCGTCACGGGATCGGCGATGCTGGCGCTGCGCGCCTTCGCCCAGCACCCGCTGGTCGACTCCGTCGCCGTCGCGCGTGAGCTGCTGGCCGCCTACCGGGCGCGGCTACCCGGAGTGGCCGCGGTGCTCGGCGGCCGGTGCGTCAGACCTTGAGGTCCCTGCGCAGCTTCGCCACGTGCCCCGTGGCGCGGACGTTGTACTGCGCCTGCTCGATCTTCCCGTCCGGGTCGACCACGAAGGTCGAGCGGATCACCCCGGTGACGGTCTTGCCGTACATCTGCTTCTCCCCGAAGACGCCCCACGCGGTGAGGACCTCCTTGTTCGGGTCGGACAGCAGCGGGAAGGTCAACCCTTCCTCGTCACGGAACTTCGCGAGCTTGTCCGGCTTGTCCGGCGAGATGCCGAGGACGTCCAGCCCGGCGTCGCCGAGGTCGGCCAGGCTGTCCCGGAAGTCACATGCCTGCTTGGTGCAGCCCGGGGTGCTCGCCGCGGGGTAGAAGTAGACGATGACCCGGCGGCCGCGGTAGTCCGACAGGGACACCGGTTTGCCGTCGGCGTCAGGGAGCGTGAAGTCCGGGGCAGGGTCACCGACAGCCAGTTGCGTACTCATGCGAGCGATACTGGCACCACGGCCGAGGGGCGGCGCGCCGACCCGCCCGGCCGCCCCCACGGATGGGGCAGGCGTGATCTACGGTGGCACTTCCTCGTGACCTTGCCAAGGCAGTGCGAAAGTAGGAGGCACCGTGGCGCGCGACCCGGACACCATCCAGCGCGAGATCGAGAGGGCCAGGGACGCGCTGGCCGACAGCCTGGACGCCCTGGGTGAGAAGGCCAGCCCGAAGCGCCTCGTCGACGCGGGCAAGGAAAGCCTTCAGGAGCGGCTCGCCGACCCGAGGATCCGCTACGGCCTCATGGCCCTCGGAGCCCTGCTCGCCGTGGCTTTCATCCGCCGCCTCTTCCGCTGACCGCGGTGTCCAGAGGGGCGCGCTCGGCCACCTGCGCGCGATAGCGGGTGACGATCCGGGCCGCGCCGAAACCGACCACGGCCACCAGCCGGTCGCCGTCGAGGTACCCGCCGACGGTGCCACGGATGGGGCCGCCGTCGAACCCGGTGCCGTGCAGCGGCACCACCCGGTCCGCCAGCTCCGGCCGACCGAGGAGCTGGATCTTGAGTCCGAACTGGTCGGACCAGAAGTACGGCACGGTAGGGGGCGGAGGAGCGGCGCCCAGGATGTCGCTGGCCACGACCGCGGCCTGGTCCGCCGCGCTCGTCCAGTGCTCGTGCCGGTGCCGGTCGCCGTACACCGGGTCGTCCCATGCGGCGACATCGCCCACCGCCCAGGCCGCGGTCAGCCCGTGCACCCGGCCGGTGGTTCCGCAGGCGAGCCCGTCGGTGAGGTCGAGCCCCGCGCCGTCCAGCCACTGCACCCGCGGGGCGCCGCCGATACCGACAAGCGCAGCATCCGCCGAGCAGTGCGTGCCGTCGGCGAGCTCGACGCCGACACCGGTGCCGTTGTCGGTGAACCGGGTGAGGGCCGCGCCCGTGCGCACGTCGACTCCGCCTTCCACGAGCAGTCGACCGGCGAGCGCCCCGACATCGGGGCCGAGCGCGCGGGCGAGGACCACCGGCAGCCCCTCCAGCACGGTCACCTCGATCCCGCGGGTCCTGGCCGCACTCGCCACCTCCGCGCCGATGAACCCACCGCCCACGACGAGCAGTGACCGGATCCGGGTCAGCGCGTCCCGCAGGGCGAGTGCGTCGTCCAGCGTGCGCAGGGTGTGCACGGTCGCGGGCTGGCCGGGCAGTGTCCGCGCCGCGAGGCCGGTGGCGATCACGACGGCATCGCCGTGCAGCGTGGCCCCGTCGGACAGCTCCAGCTCGTGGCCGCGCTCGCCCCACCCGCTGCGGCCGTCTTCACTGTGCCGCAGTGCCACGGCCTCGATGCCCAGGTGGACCCGGACCCCGATGTCGAGGAGCGCATCGAGCCCGGACAGCACGATCTTCTCGGGCTCCCAGTCCCCAGTGAGGATCTGCTTGGACAGCGGCGGCCGGTCGTAGGGTGCATGCGGCTCGGCCCCGACGAGGCTGATCCGCCCCTGGAACCCTGCCGAGCGCAGCTGCTCGGCGGTGCGCAGGCCGCCGAGTCCGGCGCCGACGATCATCACGTGATCCGGTTGACCGGTCATGACATCCCCTCCGCAGGAACAATGCTGACAAGCGGTCAGCTGACGCGGGTCTCGGGGTCCAGTCGCGTGCGGAGGCGATCGAGGGTCTGCGCCAGCAACCGGGAGACGTGCATCTGTGAGATGCCGACGCGGTCGGCGATCTGCGTCTGTGTCATGTTGCCGAAGAACCGCAGCAGCACGATGGTGCGCTCACGCTCGGCCAGCTCGGACAACACGGGTCGCAGCGCCAACCGGAAGTCGACACGGTCGAGCTCGGCGTCGGCCTCGCCGACCAGCTCGCCGACCGTGGCGCTGCCCTGCTCGGACGAGAGCATCTCGTCGAGCGACGAGCTGCGGTAGGCCTCGGAGGCCTCGAGTCCCTCGAGCACATCAGCGACCGGGACGCCGAGCTGCTCGGCGATCTCGCTGGGCTTCGGCGCCCGGCCGAGGTTCTGCGACAGCTCCGAGACGGCGCCGTTGATCGAGACGTGCAGGTCCTTGAGCCTGCGCGGTACCCGCATCGACCAGCCGAGGTCGCGGAAGTGCCGGCGGACCTCGCCCGTGATCGTGGGGACGGCGAAGGAGAAGAAGTCGCTGCCACGCTCCGGGGAGTACCGGTCGATGGCGTTGATGAGGCCGACCGTCGCCACCTGGACGAGGTCGTCCAGGGGTTCGCCCCGGTTGGAGAACCGGCGGGCGATGTGCTGGGCCACCGGAAGGAAGCCCCGCACGAGCTCCTCCCGCAGCGGCTCGCGGTCGGGGTGGTCCGGCTCCAGGGACGAGTAGCGCTCGAGCAGGGGAGCGAGGTGGCCGTACTCGGGATCGGCCCTGGTCACCGGGGTAGGTCGCCGGAGCGCTTGTCCAACCGGATACCGACCGTGGGCCCGTCGCCGCCGGAGCCCGGCTCGTGGTGCACGGCGACGTCGTCGGCGAGGGTCTGCAGCACCCGCCACCCGAACGTGTCGGTGGAGACCACGGCGTCGGGGTGCCCGGCCCGCACCTGGGCGTGCACCTCGATGCGCTCGGACCGCACCAGGAAGGTGCACTGCAGCGTCGACGACGGCGCGGCGACGTCGACCAGCGTGGCGCAGGCCTCGTCCACGGCCATCCGCAGGTCCGAGATGGCGTCGAGGTCGAAGTCGGCTCGTGCGGCGAGGTCGGAGGCGACGGCGCGGATCGTGGGGATCAGCGCGGCGCTGGCCGACGTCCGGACCTCCACGGTCGAAGCCCCGTCGAGCGTCTCGGCGGGCGAGGAACCGTCCAGATCGGACACGCTGCCGGGTCTCCTTCCGGTCGTGCGGTGAACGTGATCGGTCATCTTGGTACCCGGGATCCGGTGGATCAATCGTCGCCGCCGATCGCGTCGTGCACGTCGCTGTGCATGTCGAAGAGTTGGTCGATGCCCGTGATCTCCAGCGGCCGCCGGACCGCCCGGGTGGTGACCACCAGTCGAAGTCTCGCATTGCGCTCCTCGGCCCTGTGCGCGGCCTGGATGAGGACGGCCAGGCCGCTGGAGGCCAGGAACTTCACACCGGTGAGGTCGACGACGAGCGTGGTCTCGGGGGCGTCCATCAGCTCGGCCACGGCATCGGCGAACAACGTCGCGGTGAGGGTGTCGACCTCTCCCTGTACCGCGAGGACCGCCGCGTCGGCCCGGGGCCGGGTCATCGCGGCCTCGAGGAAATCTCCCGCCGCCTCGGACGCGGGCGATTCGGACCCGAGCGGTGCCGGTTCGGCCATCTGTTCCACCTCCGGCGCTGGTCGGATGCTGTACGGGCCGGATCGCGGAAGACCGTCCGGAACTCCGCACGGACCCCGGGGCGGACGGCCGGGATCACGGCAACGTCATGAACGACCTTACCCCCGCGCCTCGGTGTGCCGGCGCGCGCAGCTCCGGTCGTCCGGTGGTGGCCGTGGATGGTGCCCACCTAAAGTGTCGCAGGTGCGCATGGAGCCGGCGGTCGACACCCTGCTCGCCGCGCTGCGGGATCGGTTGCGCAGCGAGCAGCGACTGTTCGTCGCGTTTTCGGGAGGGGTCGACTCGGCGCTGGTGGCCGCGGTCGCCGCGGAAGAGCTCGGCGATCGGGCCGTGGCGGTCACCGCGGTCTCGGCCAGCCTGCCCCGTGCCGAGCGTGCGGCCGCGCGGGAATTCGCTCGAGGCCGTGGCATCGCGCACGTCGAGGTCGACACCGACGAGCTCGACCGCCCCGCGTACGTCGCCAACGCAGGCGACCGCTGCTACCACTGCAAGTCGGCGTTGTTCGACGCGCTCGCTCCCCTCGCCACGCTGGCCGGCGCCCGCATCGCGCTCGGGACGAACCTCGACGACCTCGGCGACCACCGGCCCGGCCAGCGCGCCGCAGCCGCGCGCGGGGCGATCGCGCCGCTCGTCGACACCGGGTTCGGCAAGGCCGAGGTGCGCCGGGTCAGCGAGGCCATGGGCCTGGCCACGGCGCACAAGCCGGCCGCGGCGTGCCTCGCCTCGCGGGTGGCCTACGGCGACCCGGTCACGCCGGAGCTGCTGCGCCGTATCGAGCGGGCCGAGATGGCGGTGCGCGAGCTGGGGTTTCCCGTTTGCCGGGTGCGAGCCCACGCCGGTGGCGCGGTGGCCAGGGTCGAGGTCCCGGCCGACGAGGTGCCCCGGGCGGCGGAGCTGCGCGGGGCACTGGACGCGGGCGTACGCGCGGCAGGCTTCGATTTCTGCGCCCTCGACCTGCAGGGGTTCGCCAGCGGCCGGATGAACGTCCTGCTCGGCATGCCGGCCCGCGCCACCCCGTGAAGATGAGCGATCTCTTGTGACGGACGGCTTCGAGGACCTCGGCTACGCCCGGGCCGACACCGCGCGCGAGCGGCGGCTCGGCCTGCCCGAGGTGGTCTACGGCCCCGGCAAGGCCCCCGGGCAGATCGTCGGCGTGGTGCGCTCTCTGCTCGCCGCGAACGACGGCCCGGTGCTCGTGACCCGGCTCACCGAGGACGTCGCCGCTGCCGTCGGCGCCGCTGTTCCCGGGGGGGAGTACGACCCCGCAGCCCGGTTGCTCGTGTGGCGACCCGCGCCGCAGCGGGCGTTCGGCGTCGTGGTCGTGTCTGCCGGCACCTCCGACCAGCCCATCGCTGCCGAGGCCGCAGCAGTCGCCGGTGCCGTGGGGCTGGGCGTCCGCGAGCTGCGGGACGTCGGCGTGGCCGGCGTGCACCGGTTGCTCGCCGAGGTCGAGCTGCTGGCCGGGGCCGACGCCGTGATCTGCATCGCCGGGATGGAGGGCGCCCTCCCCAGCGTGGTGGGCGGGCTCGTCGGCTGCCCGGTGATCGCCGTGCCCACGTCAGTGGGGTACGGGGCGTCGTTCGAGGGCGTCACGCCGCTGCTCGCGATGCTCAGCTCCTGCGCCCCGGGGCTCGTCGTGGTGAACATCGACTCCGGTTTCGGGGCGGCGATGGCGGCGCACCGGATGGCAGCCGGCCGATGATCCTCTGGCTCAACCCGTTCAGCGGGATCTCCGGTGACATGCTGCTCGGGGCGCTGCTTGACCTGGGTGCCCCGCTCGACGGCGTCCGCGCGGCCGTGGCGCGCACCGGCCTCGACGGGTGGAGCCTCGACGCGGAGCGGGTGACGCGCGGGGGCGTGGCCGCGACCAGGGCCGTGGTGACGGTGCACGACACGGCGACCGAGCGTCGGGCGGCCGCGCTGCTCGCGCACGTGGAGCAGGCGGAGGCCCCGCTGGCCTGCCGGGCCGTGCGGGCGATCGCCGAGGTGGAGGCGCGCATCCACGACACGGACCCGGCGGACGTGCACCTGCACGAGATCGGTGGCCTGGACACCGTGGTCGACACCGTGGGCGTCGCGGCGGCGCTGCACCTGCTCGACGTCACCGAGGTGCATTGCGGCCCGCTCGCCCTGGGCGCGGGCACGGTCTCGACCCGCCACGGCGTCCTGCCGGTTCCCGCGCCGGCCACCGCGGCGCTGCTGGCGGCCGTCGGCGCGCAGGTGACCGGGGCGGGTGACGGGGAGACGGTCACACCGACCGGGGCCGCCTTGCTGGTCGCCGCCGACGCGCGTTTCGGGCCTGTGCCGGCGATGGCGCTGCGCGGCGTCGGGTACGGGGCCGGTGGGCGGGACCCCGCCGGCCGCGCCAACGTGCTGCAGGCGCTGCTGGGCGGACCGGTCGGCGCGGGCGCGACGATGGTGCTGCTCGAGACGAATGTGGACGACGTCACCGGCGAGGTGCTCGGCCACCTCGTCGGGCAGCTGCTCGAGGCGGGCGCGGCGGACGCATGGCTCTCGCCGATCGTCATGAAGAAGGGCCGCCCGGCACACACCGTGCACGTGCTCGCCGCACCCGAGCGTGTCGCGGACTGCGAGCGGATCGTGTTCGCGGAGACCGGGAGCCTCGGACTGCGGCGCAGCACCGTCGACCGCCCGGCACTGCCCCGCAGCACGACGACCGTCGACGTCGACGGGCATCCGGTGAGGATCAAGCACGGCCCCTGGGGCGCCAAGCCGGAGCACGACGACGTGGCCGCGGCCGCGGCGGCGCTCGGGCTGCCGCTGCGGGAGATCACGTGGCGCGCGTTGACATCGGAAAGAGCGCGAACCTAGCCTCGGTGCGTAGCTCACCCCACGGCCGACGGAGGTCATCGCCCGAGTGGCTCCCGGCACTGCGCGTCGCCTGGCCGTCGTAGCCGATGACCTCACCGGTGCCGCCGATGCCGCCGCCCCGTTCGCCGCTCGCGGGCTGGCCGTCTCCGTCGCCCTGTCCGACACGTCGGCGCCGGACGCCGAGGTGCTCGCCCTGCTCACCGACAACCGCTGGCGCCCCGCGTCCGAGGCAGCGGAGCGCATGCGCGCTGCGGTCTCCCGCGTGCGTGGCTGGGGTGCCGAGATGTTGTTCGTGAAAGTCGACTCCACCCTGCGCGGCAGGGTGCATGCCGACGTCGCGATCGCTCTGGACGCATGGCGCGGCGCCGGCGCGGTCGCCACCCCGGCCTTCCCCGGCCAGGGCCGGATGGTCCGGGGCGGAGCTCTCGTGGTGCACGGCGAGACGACGATCGAGCAGGTTGCGGACCACTTCCCGCCCGGTGTCCTGGTGGTCGACGCGGAGACGGACGACGACCTCGTGGAGATCGCGCGCCGGGTCGTCGACGAGGGGTCCGTAGCGGTCGGCTCGGGGGGCCTGTCCCGTGCCCTCGCGGCCGTGCTGGTACCCCGGGCGGGCCCCATTCCAGGCCCCGACAACCCGGCGACCGGCGTGCTCGTCGTCGCCGGGACACCGCACGCGACCACCGGGGCGCAGGTGGCGCTGCTCCTCGCCGGTGGCGCCGAGCTCGTCGTGGTGGGCGCCACGTCGAGCCCGGTGGACACCGCGGCCGCCGCCCTGCGCGCAGGCGGGCGGGTCGTGCTGACGTGCGAGGTCACGGGCGACGTCGAGCCGGACAGCCCGCGGGCGGCGGCGCTCGCCGAGGACCTGGCGCGGGTTGTGACGGCCGTGCTCGGCGCCGCCCCGTCCGCCGGGCTCGTCCTGACCGGTGGCGCCACCGCCCTCGCCGTGGTGAGGGCCCTCGGGGCCGTCGAGTTCCGCTTGACGTCCGAGGTGGCCGCCGGCCTTCCGAAGGGTGAGATGGTGGTGGGGGACCGCCGGGTTCCGGTGGTCACGAAGTCGGGCGGCTTCGGCGCGCAGGACGCGCTGCGCCGCGCCGCGGAGGCACTGGAGGTCTGCACATGACGCCCCTGCTCGGCCTGACGGTCGGCGACCCGGCCGGGATCGGGCCCGAGGTCGCCCTGAAGGCGGCGGTCGACCCGCGGGTCCACGTCGCGAGGCTGGTCGCGATCGGCAGCCTCCGGGCGCTGCGATCCGCCGCTGCGGTCGTCCCGGACGCTCCCGCGCTCCGCGAGGTGTCCACTCCGGGTGAGGCGCGCTTCGAGCCGGGGACGCTCGACGTGCTCCCCGTGCCGTCCGACGTCGCCGTCCCCATCGGGAAGGTCTCCGCCGAGGCGGGGCAGATCGCCTTCGAGGGCGTCGAGCGTGCTGTGGCCCTCGCGCTCGCCGGTGAGATCGACGGCATCGTCACCGCTCCCCTGAACAAGGAGGCCATCGCGCTCGCCGGCCACCCCTACCCCGGCCACACCGAGATCCTCGCCGACCTCACCGGCACCACGGACTTCGCGATGATGCTGACCGCGCTGAAGCTCCGCGTCGTGCACGTCACCACCCATGTCGGTATCCGGCAGATGCTCGACCGCGTCACCACCGAGCGGGTGCTGACCACGATCCGGCTGGCCCACGCCGCGCTGCGCGACATGGGCATCGACGAGCCGTCCGTCGGGGTCGCGGGCCTCAACCCGCACGCCGGTGAGGGCGGCCTGTTCGGCGACGAGGAGGCGCGGGTGATCACGCCCGCCATCGAGCGGGCGAAGGCGGAGGGGATCGCCGCCAGCGGCCCGTGGCCTGCCGACACGCTGTTCGGGCGGGCCGTCGCGGGAGACTTCGACGTGGCGATCGCGATGTTCCACGACCAGGGACACATCGCCGTCAAGGTTCTCGGCTTCGAGACGGGCGTCAACGCGACGATCGGGCTGCCGATCGTGCGCACGAGCGTGGACCACGGCACCGCCTTCGACATCGCCGGCACGGGGCGAGCAGGCGCCGACAGCCTCGTCGAGGCCGTCGCGGTCGGGGCGGCGATGGCGCAGGCCCGCGCCGCTGCCAGGGCGTGAGGGAATCGCTGTGACGACGACGAAGGATCTCGGCCCGTTCGAGGCCGTGCGCGGTCTGAGCTTCGATGCGCCGTTCCCCCGGCTGCTCCCCGTCCGGCAGGACTTCGACGCCACGCGCATCGACGATGTCGCCGCGGCCACCGTCGCGGCGCTGGAGCCGCTGCGCTCGCGGGTGACCCCCGGCATGAGTGTGGCGATCACGGCCGGTAGCCGCGGGATCCACGACAAGCGCGAGGTGGTGCGGGCTGCGGGGGAGTGGCTGCGCTCGGTCGGCGCAGAGCCGTTCGTCGTGCCCGCGATGGGCTCGCACGGCGGGGCCACCGCCGACGGCCAGGTTCAGCTGCTGGCCGACCTCGGGATGACCGAGGAGTCCCTCGGCATGCCGATCCACGCGACGATGGAGACGGTCGAGCTGGAGCGGGTGCCCGGCGGCCCCGCCGTGCACCTCGACGCCCACGCGGCCAAGGCGGACCGCATCCTCGCCGTCAACCGCGTGAAGGCCCACACCGACTTCTCCGGGGAGATCGAGAGCGGGGTCGCCAAGATCGTCGCGATCGGGTTGGGGAAGCAGCGCGGCGCCGAGGGCATCCACCGGTTCGGCCCCGCGAACCTCGGTGTGTGGGTGCCGCGGGTCGCCCGCCGGATCGTGGAGACCGGCAAGGTGCTCGGCGGCCTGGCGATCATCGAGAACGCCGGCGACCGGGCGGCGAGGATCGAGCTGGTGCGAGCCGAGGACATCGGCGGGCCGGTCGAGACCGAGCTGCTCGCCGACGCCAAGCGCCGGATGGCGACCCTGCCCTTCGACGACATCGACGTGGTCGTGGTCGACCGGATGGGGAAGGACGTCTCCGGCTCCGGCATGGACACCAACGTCATCGGCCGGATGATGATCCGCGGGAGTGCCGAGTTCGAGCGGCCGCGCATCACCAACATCGCGGTGCTGGACGTCAGCGACGCCTCCCACGGCAATGCCATCGGCCTGGGTCTCGCCGACTTCGTGCCGTTCCGCCTGCTCGAGAAGCTCGACCTGCACGCCGTCTACATCAACGCGATGACCTCGGGGCTCGGGGGTCCGCAGCGTGCCCAGGTGCCGATGGCGATGCCGACGGACCGCAGCACCGTCGCCGCGGCGATCCTCACCTGCGGGCGGTCCGACCTCGGGGGGGTCACGCTGGTCCGGATGCGCAACACCCTCGACCTCGAGCAGCTGTGGGTGTCGGAGTCCCTGCGCGAGCGGGTGCTGGCCGACCCCAAGCTGGAGATCACGGGCGACGCCGTCCCGAT
>JAODNO010000329.1 GCA_025465235.1 Pseudonocardia sp. | reverse complement strand
TGCCGGTGGAGGACTACCCGCAGCTCCCGGCCAGGCCACCGCTGGCGGGCAGGGGGCCGGCGGGCGACCTCGCCGCGGCCGTGGCCCAGGGCGCCGGCGCGGCCGGCCGCGACGACACACTCCCGATGCTCACCGGAATCCGGCTGGAGATCGAGGGCTCACGGCTCACACTGGCCGCGACCGACCGGTTCCGCCTGGCGGTCCGCGAGCTGGACTGGACGCCGGAGGACGCTGCGCAGTCCAGCGCCGTGCTGATCCCGGCGCGCACGCTCGCCGAGGTCGCCAAGACTCTCGCCGGAGCAGGCACCGTCGAGCTGGCCCTCTCGGCGGGCGACGGGATGCTCGGCATCACCGGCGCAGGCAGGCGCGCCACCACGCGGCTGCTCGATGCTGAGTTCCCGCGGTTCCGCCAGCTGATCCCGGCTGAGCACACGAGCGCCGCCGTCATCGAGGTGGCCCCGCTCGTGGAGGCGATCAAGCGCGTGGCGCTGGTCACCGACCGGGTCGCCCAGGTCCGGATGGAGTTCGGTGAGGACGGCCTGCGGCTCACCGCCGGCGGCGACGACGTGGGCAGCGCGGAGGAGGAGCTCCCCTGTGAGCTCGACGGCGCTCCGCTCACCATCGCGTTCAACCCCGGGTATCTGCTCGACTCACTGGGCGCCCTGCACACCGAGCGTGCCCAGCTGACGTTCACCACACCGAACCGCCCCGCGCTCGTCCGGCCGGTGCCGGCCCCGCCTTCGGGGGAGAATGGCGGGGAGGAGACTGCAGAGCCGGTGCCTGGTTACCTGCACCTGCTGATGCCCGTCCGCCTCCCCGGCTGACCGGTCCGAGCGCGGGCGAGCTCCCCGACACGACACCAGGAGTGGAACCGTGCAACTCGGACTGATCGGTCTGGGCCGGATGGGCGGCAACATGCGCGACCGGCTTCGTGCCGCGGGACACGAGGTCGTGGGGTACGACCCGCGGCCGGACGTCAGCGACGTCGACTCGCTCGCCTCGCTGGCGGCGGCGCTCGACGCTCCGCGCGTGGTGTGGGTGATGGTCCCGTCGGGCGAGCCGACGCGGAGCACCATCCGGTCGCTCGCCGAAGTCCTCGAACCCGGCGACCTGGTCATCGACGGCGGCAACTCCCGCTACACGGACGACAAGCCGAACGCGGGCCTGCTCGACACGAAGGGGATCGGCTACCTCGACGTCGGCGTCTCCGGTGGGATCTGGGGCAAGGCCAACGGCTACGGCCTGATGGCAGGGGGGGCACCGGAGCACGTCGAGCGGGCGATGCCGATCTTCGACGCCCTGCGCCCGGAGGGTCCGCGCGAGGAGGGCTTCGCGCACGCCGGCCCGGTCGGAGCAGGTCACTTCTCGAAGATGGTGCACAACGGCATCGAGTACGGGCTGATGCAGGCCTATGCGGAGGGCTTCGAGCTGCTCTCGGCCGCCGATCTCGTGACGGACGTGCCGGCCGTGCTGCAGGCGTGGTCGCGCGGCACCGTGGTGCGCTCGTGGCTGCTCGACCTGCTGGTCGCCGCGCTCAAGGACGACCCGGCGCTGGCCCAGCTCGAGGACTACGTCGAGGACTCGGGCGAGGGCCGCTGGACGATCGAGGAGGCCATCAGGCATGCGGTGCCGCTCCCGGTGATCTCCGCTGCGCTGTTCGCCCGGTTCGCCTCGCGCCAGGACGCCTCCCCTGCCATGAAAGCCGTGGCCGCGCTGCGCCACCAGTTCGGCGGCCACGCGGTGAAGTCGGCAGCGGGACCGTCCGGCACCCCTGGCGAGCACGCGGGTCCGAGCTCGGGCACGGGCTCGACTCAGAGCTGATGCACCTGCGGCGGCTCGTGGTCGCCGACTTCCGGTCGTGGGAGAAAGCCGAGCTCGACCTCGAGCCCGGTGTCACCGTGCTCGTCGGCCCCAACGGAGTGGGCAAGACCAACCTCGTCGAGGCCGCGGGGTACCTGGCGACCCTCGGTTCGCATCGCGTCGCCACCGACGCGCCGTTGATCCGCCGTGGCGCGGACCGCGCCGTGGTCCGCGGGTTGATCGTGCATCACGGGCGCGAGCTGGGTATCGAGCTGGAGATCACGGCGGGGAAGGCCAACCGCGCGCGGGTGAACCGGGCACCGGTGGCCAAGCCGCGTGACGTGCTGGGGATCCTCCGCACGGTGCTCTTCGCACCGGAGGACCTCGCGCTGGTGCGGGGCGATCCCGGTGAACGCCGCCGGTTCCTCGACGACCTCCTGGTGTCGCGGTATCCGCGCTACGCCGCAGTGCGCTCCGACTACGACCGGGTGCTGCGCCAGCGCTCGGCCCTGCTGAAGACCGCGCGCGCCTCCCGCGCCGACCTCAGCACGCTCGATGTCTGGGACGGGCACCTCGCCGGGCACGGGGCGGTGTTGCTGGCCGGCCGGCTGGAGCTGGTGGCGGCCATCGCACCCCTCGCCGTCGAGGCGTTCGCCGAGGTCGCGCCGACGTCGGACCCGATCGCGCTGGTGTACCGCTCGACACTGGACGGGGACCTGCCGGCGGCGGCCGCCGAGCTGGAGGTCCTCCTTCTCGACGCGCTGGCGAGGGTGCGCAGGCAGGAGGTGGAGCGCGGGGTGTGCCTCGTCGGTCCGCACCGCGACGACCTCGAGCTGCGTCTGGGCGTCGGGCAGGCGAAGGGGTACGCCAGCCACGGGGAGTCCTGGGCGCTCGCGCTCGCCCTCCGGCTCGCCTCCTACCGTCTGCTGCGGGACGACGACGTGGAGCCGGTGTTGGTCCTCGACGACGTGTTCGCGGAGCTGGACGCACGCAGGCGGAGTGCGCTTGCCGGGGTCGCCCGGCGCGCCGAGCAGGTGTTGATCACCGCGGCCGTACCGGAGGACGTACCCGACGGCCTCGCCGGCGTCAGGTTTGCGGTGGGCGGCGGTACCGTCGATCGACTTCCGCAAGATGCCACGTCAACGCAGTCTGTGTGATCTCAGCCACCTGTGGACAAGGTTGTGGATACTGTGGATAACGTCGGTTCTGTTGGTGATGACGAGCAGAAACGACCGCCCGCCGTGCCTCGGGAACCGCCCGGCGCGACCCCCTCGCGGCCTGTTGTCCCCAGGGTTGGGGATGGAACGAGCGGAACCGCTGGGCGCTCGACGGAGGGCGGACGGGGTGCCGACATCGCCCGGGAGGCGCTCCGGGCCGCACGGGAGGCTTCGGCGGAACGTGCCTCGCAGCGCGCGTCGGAACGGCAGGGGCGTAAGCCGGCGGCCGGACGCAGCAGGCGCAGGCGGTGGTCGGGACCCGGGCCCGACGACCGCGACCCGCAGCCGTTCGGCCGGCTCGTGTCCCGCGTGTCGCTGGACCGCGGCTGGTCGCCCCGGCTCACGGACGCGGCCGTGCTGGGCCGGTGGCCGCAGCTCGTCGGTTCGGAGATCGCCGACCACTGCACCCCGTTGTCGCTGCGTGACGGCGAGTTGGTGCTGCAGGCGGAGTCGACGGCGTGGGCCACCCAGCTGCGCACGTTGCAGCGACAGTTGCTGGTCCGCCTCGCCGGGGCGGTGGGGAAGGACGTCGTGCGCCGGATCCGCGTCGTGGCGCCGTCGGGTCCTAGCTGGCGACATGGTCCGAGGACCGTCCGCGGCCGGGGTCCGCGCGACACCTACGGCTGACCTGGGCCTGGGCGTGCCCGAACGTCGCCAGCACGGCAGGCGGCGAATCAGCGCGACGTGACTGCCCCGCAGCCCGCTCGCAACCCCGTGGCTGCCGTCGTGACCCGTCGAAGTCCACGATCGGCTGTCTGAGACGATTTCAGGGGTCTCCTAGGCGCGTTTCTGTCGCGGCGCACCGGTATGATGGAGAGGTGTTCCGGGCGCTCCCCGATCGCCCGGTCGAAAGGCCCCGACGTCGGACGGCGCATCCCCGCGCGTTCCCGATGGACGGGCCCTCGTGGCGAGGAGACAGGCAGCCCGTGCCGGAGAAGAAGAACGCCTACAGCGCGTCATCAATCACTGTGCTCGAGGGGCTGGAGGCGGTTCGCAAGCGCCCCGGCATGTACATCGGGTCCACCGGTGAGCGCGGACTGCACCACCTGATCCAGGAGGTCGTCGACAACGCGGTCGACGAGGCGATGGCCGGCTACGCCACGCGCGTCGAGGTCACGCTGCAGGACGACGGTGGTGTGCGCGTCGTCGACGACGGGCGCGGCATCCCCGTCGGCATGCACCCGGTGGAGAAGCGTCCCGCCGTCGAGATGGTGATGACGATGCTGCATGCGGGCGGCAAGTTCGACAACGACTCCTATGCCGTGTCGGGCGGCCTGCACGGCGTCGGCGTGTCCGTGGTCAACGCGCTGTCCACAGCGCTCGATGTCGAGATCCACACCGACGGGTTCGTGTGGCGCCAGCACTACGCGCGCTCGGTGCCCGGCCCGCTGCGCAAGGGCGAGGCCACGAAGCGCACCGGCAGCACCGTCACGTTCTGGCCCGACGGCGAGATCTTCGAGACGCTCACGTTCAACATCGAGACGATCCGCCGCCGCCTGCAGGAGATGGCCTTCCTCAACAAGGGCCTCACGATCATCCTGCGCGACGAGCGCAACGGCGACAACGGCGAAGCGGAGGAGCCCGACGCCGAGGGCTACGTGTCGAAGGTCAAGGAGTACACCTTCTGCTACCCGAACGGGCTCGAGGACTTCGTCGCGCACCTCAACAAGAGCAAGGACCCGATCCACAAGAAGCTCGTGTCGTTCACGGGCGAGGGCACGGGCCACGCGGTCGAGGTGGCGATGCAGTGGAACTCCGGCTACACCGAGTCGGTCTACACGTTCGCCAACACGATCAACACGCACGAGGGCGGCACCCACGAGGAGGGCTTCCGCTCGGCGATGACCACCACGGTCAACAGCTACGCCCGCGACAAGAAGCTGCTGAAGGAGAAGGACCCGGCGCTGTCCGGCGACGACATCCGCGAGGGCCTGGCGGCCATCGTCTCGGTGAAGGTCAAGGAGCCCCAGTTCGAGGGGCAGACCAAAACGAAGCTGGGCAACACCGAGGTCAAGTCGTTCGTGCAGCGGGTCAGAAACGAGTGGCTGGCCGACTGGTTCGAGCGCAACCCCACCGAGGCCAAGACGTTCGTCAACAAGGCGGTCCAGTCGTCGCAGGCGCGGGCGGCGGCGCGCAAGGCCAGGGAGCTGGTGCGGCGCAAGAGCGCGGGCGACATCGGTGGGCTGCCGGGCAAGCTGGCCGACTGCCGTTCG